>JBEKNP010000032.1:0-36143 GCA_049522695.1 Bathyarchaeia archaeon
CCCTAACACATGGAGCAATAACGGACAAGGAAACTATTACAGCGACTACTTGACACGGTATCCAAGTGCCACTCAAATAGGCAGCACAGGAATAGGAAACACGCACTATTACATTTACCTATTCTCAGGTGCATTAAGCACACAATATGACCCCAACCCGCTGTGGGCACCTTAAGCCTCAGGAAGCAACAACGCGTATACCCGTTCCGAAATTAGTTCGCGAAGTATCTAAATCCTCTTTTTTTGCCAATTTTGTTTGTGTTAACGGCGGCTGTACGCCTTGATGAATGTTGAATCTAACGCTATGGCTTCTCCTTTGATTCCGCCTTTGGTGACGAGCACTTTAACGGTTTGATCTACTATTCTTGCTAGCCTTTCAGGGCCTACTTTGGTTCTGAATCGCGACAAAACTGCAAGCTAAACCATAGCCAAAATAAAAACTATTAAAGTTGAATTAAGCAACATCTTGACGCCCGCTAAGTATGCCGTAGCAGTAAACTTCACGGGTTGGGCAGTTATGACATGCGAGGTCGTTGTTTTTATTGTCGCATGTTTCGCAGGGGTCTTGGCCCTCTTGTTTAATCTTCTCGCAGTCATCACGGGTTACGGGATCCCGTAAAGGGTTTATTGGGCTGCGTGGCATCTTTTCAAGCCAATAAAGTGGATCAATTGCGAGAACATTAATGTCGCGTCGAATTCTTTGTAAGATATTCATATAGCCTCTTTCCTTCTTTATACAAAAATTAACGGTTCACGCTTTTAAAGCAAGTTTCCAAATTGGAATATATCGAAAAAAGAAACACCGCGCCTGACTCTTACTATACGAGCAAGGCCGTTTTCAAATATCCTTAGCGAACGCGTTACCGCATTAGAGCGTGGAACATTGCCTGTTATTCCATACCTACGAAATCAAAGTAAAAGCATTAAGGGAATTCTGAGGGTTGATAGGAAATTTCGCAGTCATGACCCCCAAAAGTTCAGAAGAACCTACAAAAAAAGAGCAGCCCGTTAAGCGAGTTTTCAGCAGACTCAAGAACTTAGCAAGCTTAACTCAGCATAATCTCAAAGGATTGACCAAAGTCACGTTTCATTCTCAGTTCTGCGTTATTGTAATGCTGCTGACAGCTCAAGCAGCTATCAATACGCACAAATTAAGCAAGTCTAGAAGCATCAGGTACTTTGCAAATTAATTTAGGAACAACCACGCGCGCTTGTTTGGTTCGTGGCATAGATTTTCATCGTGCCTTTCTTGAAATAGTCTCTAGTTAGCCTACAATGGATATTTCACAAAATGGCAATCAACAGCTAATTTGCTTGGTGTTTCCTCTTAAAATATCTGTTGCTCTAAGCCACAGGTCTTCCGAAGATTTGTTCGAAATTTTTCTTGCAGGACAACCTGCAAGTGTAATATTTGGTTCAGTGAATGATTTATCAACATATGAATTAGCGCCGATGGCAATACCGTCAGCTATAGTAACGGCACCTAAAATAACCGCTCCGGGACCAATAAACACGTTATTGCCAATCGAAGGGGCTATATCACCCTTGCGCGCAATACCTATGGTTACACCTTGAAGTATGCGACAGTTCTCACCTACTTTGGCGCTTGGAGATACAACGATTGTACCCCGATGAGCAATAGACAAACCGGGTCCGAACACATTACAGGGGATTGTGAAACCTAATTGCAAGCTTAATCTATGAAGATTATACCGTGCAAAATAATATGAAATCGGATTTAGGCGATATTTCCTGCAATTCTCGAAAAACTCCACTTGGCGTAGACGTCTTTGAAATTTCCATATTTCATCGTTAAATAGCCTAGGATGTGGGAAGCGTGCACGCAGAGCTATTCGGTCAGCCGCCAAATAGAACAAGTAGTCTTCTTTAGAGTTTATCACCTATTAACCTCCAATCAAGAGAAAAATTTTACGCGCGCGCGCTAAAACTGGTTTTAAGTCTGATTTTTGGGCTAGGGTCGCTTTCGAGGCATGAGACCCGAATGGAACTAGGAACTCTGGAAGGGTATAATGAGAATAAACACCCATTTTTACCAATTTCGGAACAACCATACTCGCGATTACGTGACAGAAATCCTTAAGCCTCGACATGTACAGTCTGTTCTTAATACTCGACGTTTCGCACGCATGGAAACGTATTCTCAGTGCGCGTTAGTCAGCGTTACATAATTGCCGTGCATGTATGTGCTCCTACTTGGATAGTTTAAAAACGTGGCGCCCACTTTTTGCCGTATATATAATTTCGGATGTGGTCAAAGCTGTATATTGAAGTATAAAGTCAATGAACTCAGTTTCATTGAGATTTGTGTAGGCACCTTTCATTTGATCTTCTTCATATATATGTGGTTCAAAGTACATCTCAGATGTTTTCAAATTTTTCAACAGGTATATCAGTTGAAGAAAGTCTCGTTTTGTTTTCAAAAAATGGTGAAACACATTTAGAGCTAAGACAACGTCAAACTCCATTTTTTTTATAAATTCTACGTCAAATATTGACTTGTTGATTGCACGGAACTTCTTGTTTTCAGCAATCTTTACTTTCTGCAATATTCGAAACACGACAGGGTCATTTTCAACAGCGTAACATCGATAACCTAAATCCTCGAATTTATGGCAAAAGAAACCTTGATTCGCACCAAGGTCAAGCATTACACCCGTTTTTTTTCCTAAGTGATGTTCGATTGCTGCCATAAGATCTTGATAGTTGTGAGCATATTGATCATAAGGTATATCTGCAAGATCAGGGTGAACTATCGGCTGATACAGTTTGCCTCCTCCTTCTTGGGCATATGAAAACACATATTTTCTAAACGCCTGCCATTCTTTGTGGCGAACAAAAACCATTACAGGCACATATTTGACTCCAAGTATTTTGGCTATGGAAAGTCTATGTACACCATTTTGGAAAAGATAATCACCGTTTCTTCCAATATTTACGTCAATCTCATCAAAAGAAATGTTTTTATCGTAATTGGTCCGACTGAGACGGTACCCGTTATTTTTTATACTCTCATAAAGCGAATCAAGAAACTTAAACCTGTTATCAAGATCATCTTTATTTTTAAGGTCCCAAACAAAGTCGCCGGATTCAACTTGTCCGAGGACTCTTTTGTAAAAATCTGTGTCCTGCCATTTCGCGCCATCATCAAACCTTTTTTTGAAGGATTGATAAACATCCAGGTCAGTGAATTCGTAATCTGATATATCCCAATCACCGTCTAGAACCTTTCCCCGTAATGTTGGTGGCCTAATAGCTCTATCTCTAAAGGGTACTGTTTCTGTTTTCTTATTTGGTAGATAGTTTGTATGATACTTAATTCTTTCTGGAGAAACCCAATAAATTCTCGAGGGATCTGGCGTATCAGGATTTCTAAGTACCCACTTTATTCTAAAAACAAGTAAGCCTGTTTCGATTACGGTTTTGTATATAATGTGTTGTAGTCCTATCGGAAGTTTATCAATTATTCCTAATGCAAATTGCTTAATTCCCATTGATCTCATAAGCCATAAGTCCCAAAAGTTTTTTTTGAAGTTGCGATCCTGCAAAAGTCAAAGTACTGCAAACATCAATTTTTTCCTCACGTATTGCTATGTTGAGAAAATTTAGTCCACTCCTTCTTCGGAAGGCATTTATCAACATCAGCGAATTCTCGGGTACGAAAGGAAAAAGCTTGTCTACCGCGCTACTCAACTCCTCCCTTGTAAATGCACTTTATATCATGAAAGCTGTCGAGTCTTTGGACGTGTCGCGAAAAAGGAAAAATCATAGATAGCTTGACCGGGCGCGCAAAATACTTGATTCATTTAATTCACCTTCAAATTGCTCCAAATACAGATTGTTCTTTTCAATGGCTCTAAATAGCTTCTGGGACGATTGTCGAAGAATGAGAATGATGACAAATGTTACAGTTCCCACATCTCTACAAACCGATCAACCAATATATCCAAAAAACTCTCTTTATACTTAATTAGAACTCTACTTACGAGCTCAGAATCCCTGATGGAATAGATTATCTTTCTGCCGACTGCACTTGCATTTAAAATATGTGCGTTAACTAGCTTTTTGATGTGCCATGATACGGTTGAAGGCGACAAGTGAAGAATCTCTGACAGTTGTTCGTTAGTACTCGTCTCATTTTGGAGCAAAAAAAGAAGAATGTGCCTGTCGGTTTTCAGGCGTGCGAGCTTGAGAATTCCTATTTGTTCAACAGACATCTCGTTGCACGCGTAGTACCTCAGATATTTGCCATCTCGGACGGTTTCTAGCAAACCTGCTTTAACCAAGTGCTCAAGATGATAGCTGAGGTTTCCAGTAGCTGCTTCTGTCCTTCTCTGGACATCCCTGAAGTGTAATCCTGGACATTCAGAGATGAGAGTGAAGAGTTTTTGTCTAATCCCAACTTCAAGCAACTTATTTCTTAACTCACAGGATTCGGCAATCATCGAATACGCCTATTTTTTAATTAGTCCGACAAAGATCAGTATAAGGATGCCAAAATCTAGCAGGAGAGGTACCCATTCGTACGACACTCTGTTCAACGATCCTGCTTCAAAGTAAATTTCATTAAGTGTGAAAACAATTCCCTTAACCGCGAACAGAAAAAATGCGGCCATGACGAAAAGCAGGCGACTTCTTCTGTTTCTCCTATATGCAACTACAGATAACGCAAAAAGAAAAAATGCCAACACAAACGAAGCAATCGAAACCAAAGCTTCGAGATCGATTCCAACCATGATAATTCCTTCTGTCAGTGTTACCTCTAGAATTCTACGGGAAAGTAATAAAGTATTAGATTCAAATTCACACAGTTTTGTGGTATGTTTCTTGTCTATGTTTTGGCTATCGCTATGCTATGCAGATTTAAGTTTTATCATCCATGAAAACTTGATCCGAATAGTTGGAAGGAACATAAGTTTTTCACTGCACATAGGGCATTCTATCGGTGACTTCTTTTGAAAATACATTAGCGTGCGAGCGAGGGTACCAGAATGGAAACTAGAAACTGCTGCCTGAAAGAACAAAATGAGAATAAACCCCATTTTTACCAATATCGGAACAGGCATGAGCGAAGTTCAACAACACTCTATTCAATAAACAGAGCTGAATCTTAGCCTTAACCGCTATTGGCATGACCATATCCTTCTAAATGGGCAAAAATAAACCCAATATATTGGATTATCATGCTAAAAGAATGGAGAATTGCGAAAACAAATGCTTTTTTCATATTAGTCACGCGATAAATCAAGTATGACGACTTGAGTCCACTTAAAAAGGCTAAAGGCGGAAAGTATTCCATTAGCAACCGTTGATCTTTATACTTGTGAAAAAGGAAGTGAGATCCATAACCGTACCAAAAATTTTTTCTCCAAAAAGATTTCGCTGTTGTCGGCGGATACTTTTTGTAGAGTCTTGCTGAATTATTAATTGACAACGCCCATCCTGACTCTCTTATCCTACGCGAAACGTCTACGTCTTCTCCAGCACCTTTGATTCGAATATCAAATCCGCTTACACTTTCTAAAGCTTTAAGGCGAAAAATAGCACCTCCAGTACCAATTGTTTTCGGGTTCTGTAAGCGTGGTAGAAGTAGAATGCCATATTCAGCTATACTAAATATGGTCCCTTGAGGTGTGACTTGAGTATTTTTACCTCGGGCTGCACCCACATTTGGGTTTTTTTCCATAAACTCCACCTGATTTCTTATGAAATCTTTTGAGAGCACAAGATCGTCATCTACCCACACTATATAATCGCCTTCGGCATTCTCTACTGCGATTTGCCTAGTGGCTCCAAGCCCTTTTCCTCTGCTGGAGGTAACAAAAGTCTTAATATCTGTTTCTTGAGCAAATTCCATCGCGAGTAACAAAGTGTTGTCACTACTACCATTATCAACGATTACCAGTTTCATCAATTTGTGAGGATAATCTTGAATGGAAATACTATTGAAAGCTGTTTTCACAATTTTCGCGGCATTCTTAGCACATAATCCTATGGTTACTTTTATGTCCATATCAATCATACTCAAGCTTTTGCTTTTGTAATAGTGAATTTAGAACATTGCCGTTTTGTCGTGCCTTTTCGTTTCCCATCTGAATCCTGATATATAAATCTGCAGTGCACGAAGCACGCTAACTCGCTGATTATACCGCTAAAAAGTGGGCGCTATGGGGGGACCCATTTGACTAGAGACAACGACTAAAAAAACTATAAACCATGCTCTCAAAAATTATTAAGAAATAAACAAAAGGATTCGATACTAACATGTTTGAAGTCATAAAGAAGAGGTGTAGCATACACTGTTACAAGAAGACGCCTGTTGAAAACGAAAAGGTAATGGGAATTCTTGAAGCAGCGCGCGCTTCTATTGAAACATCAAAGAGCACACGTACTATTCTCGGATAATCTGTGAAGGAATAATGTGAATTTCTTCATGGCATTGTGTCCTACTGCTCTACTTGAATCCGGAGACATGAAGGTAATAATCTTCAACTGGACCTTTGTTTCGGAACATAATAGTCATACCGACTTAGCATTTGTCAGTTTGTTAATTCTATTGTAAGTACATTTGGACGCCCAATCAGCATTTTTCACCAAATTACCTTTTCTCATTTTGTTTTTCATGATTCAAAATAATTGCCTTTTGAATTCCTCCGATGAATCAATGGACAGGAGCAACACTCCATATCTCACTATTACCATTTGAATACACTAAATTGTTTTGATCGAGAATGAACGAGATTTCTGATGTGTTGAATGACCCGGTAGGATAAGCAGTTATGACACCATTTACTATGTTTAAACTTCCTAAGTAGATAAAGCTACCATGCAGTGGAATTGTTGTATTAGTTATGGGAATTAATAGTTTGTTTGGAATTAAACCGTAGCTAAGAAGTACGTGAGATCCAGATTTCTCATCAGCGAATACCTCTGCTGTTTCAACTTTATGGTTTGATAGCCAAGTTGCGCTGAATACATCTTGCTCTGGAATGTAAGTATCATAAAGACTAATTTTGACTTGGCTTTCGTTTGACGTGATCATTCTATAAAAATCAACGTTATAAGAGTGAATGGCACCGTTGGTCACGCGATTTACAAATCCCACTTGGGAAAGAAAATATGCACTTAGCAAGATTGCAATTAGCAAGAGCACTATGTCTATATTCTTGCTTTTGGAGGCACTCTGACGTTTTAGAGGTCGCTTAATCTTCGTCCATGCTTTTCCTATTGTTAATAGAAGTGTCTGGCCTCCTAAAACGAAGCAAGGCGCCAAAAATAACAGAGTTATGCCGTAGAATCTGGTGAAATTGAGAGTTGATGCAATGCTTGGGGCGATAAGCGAAACGGCCAGGATAATTCCAGCTATAATCGTCATTAGGCTATACCTTGCGGAAATTCCTGTTCCTTTTGGTCTTAATAGTATTGCGAGAACTCCTATTATCAAGAAAAGATTTGCGATACCTGACACTAATAGATTAATCCAACTGGCCGCGGTAAAAACCTGGGGAGTACCAAACATACTAGACGCTGTCCCTGATTGATGGGACACCACACCTGTTGTTAACTCCACGAAAGTCACTTTAGTGGTGTTAATCAATGATATCAGTGGCGAGTTGGGTCCTAGAGCGTACCATGAGAAAGTAATCACAAAAAGAAACAAGACAGTTACGGTATTAAGTGTGTCATCAAATCTAGGCTTCACTCTTGTGATTATGAAAACAACAGCTACAATACCCAGATAAATATAAGCAAGGGAGTAATGCGATACTACTAAGGCAGCCCCAAAAATAATCAAGAGCCACCGTCGTTTTGTCACTGGTATGGTCTTGCTTATCAAAAGGAAAACAGAGAGAATGAAAAAAAGTTCGCCGACAATTTGCCTGTTGAGACCAATGGGTTCACCATAAAATGCTGTAGAAGTGAAAACAAAGAAGAGCGCTGAGAGGAGGCCAATCAATTTTCCAAACTGTTTTTCGCATATTCGGTACAGAGTTAGCGGTACGAGACAAAAGATGAAAGGGTACAAGATTTTGAAAACTATTTCGCCTTGAGCGTTCATCAAAGCTGAATAAACTGCTGGCAACAAGGTGATCGATAGCATAGAGTTATACGTGAGCGTTAACGCTGAGTTAGCATTCGCATTAAGAAAACCCCAGTGCCCATTTATCTGGGTCAACCTGAAAACGTAATATTCAAGGTTAGCGTCGACGCCCATAATATATTTTGAAGTTAACAGAATTTGACAAAGAAGAGCTATGGAAATCGAAAAAATCATAAAGGGAAATAGGTTTTCTGGAACCAGTCTTCTGGAAATAACGCTTATTACACACAAAGTAGCGATTATTGCTTCTGAAAGGAGAATAACGGAAACATTAAGATACAAAACACCTAGTATGCTGAGAAGAGGAAGAAGAAATAGGATTATGGATAAAGGAAAAACGTTTTTGAGTTCGCCTTCAAAACTTGTTTTTAGCTTCAAAGTTTCTGACAAATCGCGTCTATATTCGACGAAAAAAACAGTCAATGAAAAAGCAGATATTGCTACTGTTAGCGGGACAGTCGATAGAGATTGAGAAAAGCCAAGAAATAGATACAACTCATTAACTAACAAACCCATAAACATTACAAACGCAATACTCAGACCTACCGAGAAGAGAAAAGTGTCCAGAAAACTGATTTCCTTCAGTTTGAACAATCTGAGAATGGCAAATCCGGGTATAAATGATAAGAAGATAAAAACAACGATTTCTCTAAGAATTGGGACGCCTAACAAAATTGCAATATTCGCAAAGAAAGTCATTACTGGTATAACCATCAAGACTTTTCTCATGTTAGCGTCAACTCAAAGTTAATTTGTTTTGAACTATCAGAGCCATTTCTTTGAATCGATACTCATACGCGCGCGGCTCGTCTGGTTTACTATTATACCTCTTTTTCACAATCGATTAGGAACAGAGATGACGTGAAAACTAGTTTCAATTTCAGAAAAATGCAAGTCTATGACGATCCGGTAGGGTGTCGGGACGCGTTTTTAGATATAAGGCACAATTTCTAAAACTAAATTTGAGTTTTCACAACTCTAAGCAGTCATGCGCGCTAACATACATAATCCCTAAACAAGACAGGGAACTAGTTATCCTTTTGGCTATCAATTAAATCTAGAATCGCTTCATTCGATTCAATATCGAATTTTCTTGCAAAGAGTTTTGGCGAGTTCAACAAATTGTCTGCATCTTCAACAGTTAAAATAGTAGGAAGAGGCACACCTTTCTTAGACCAATCAATGTATCTCAAATTATCGTTAAGTACAGTATCTTTCAAGGCGAATTCATAATAATAGTTTGAAACAAGAGTTTATCAGGAACGAGAGTGCGTTTGAAGAAATCTAACAGAGCTGGTTTATCTTTCAAGTATTCCAAGATGTAATCAACATGTTTCTTCGTTAAACAGAACCACATTGAGCCCCCATATGGTTCAAGGCTGTATGGTATTCGCCTATTTATTCGGGGTAACTTCATAAATCTCCTCTTAGCATGTTCTGATGTTCCTAACATTTTTTTCAATAGAATGTCATACAAAATGGAAAAAGGGTTTTCAAAATATTGATACTCCAATCTATCGAGACCTTTTTGTTTCCCCCAACGCGGTTCGGGTATTTTAAAAAATTCCATATAAGCTAAATTTTTACCATATAGAACCTTTTTTATTGAATCAATGGATTTCAATGGATAACATTGCCCAGACAAATTATGAAGTAATTATGATCAAAGCAAGTAAACTTCTTCATTGCATCAAGAATTGCATTTACTAGTTGAAAAGTGCCCCAAGCTTTCTCATATTTATAAACCACAAAAAAAATTATCGCTTTCAAATTCTTTTAACTCTTTTTTCCAATATTCTTTCGTAAAGTTGTTTCCAAAAATATTCACATAAAAAAAGTCAGAAGAGCACTATATGTTTCTTATCAGTCTTCCTACCTGTTTCGGGTTCTTGTGTACTAACAAGCAATACACAATTGTTGTCATTCAAGTCGTTCCAATATTCTAAAGTGCACTTTTTGAAGTCTGCAATTTAGTTTTTCTTTTTTCATTTTTCTAATTGCTTTTTAGTGAAACAATCTTTAAGAATTATAATCTACGGCCAATAGTAAATGTTAATAGTCTTAAGTTTTCCTTATCAATATCCATTATTTAGCGCTCACTTTTTCTTTGAAAAAAGAATCAAAAGAATTCTGGAAATCTTCGAAAAGAAAACCAAGGCTTTTAATTGCCTGATTTAAAAGTTTTGATGCGCGCTACCAAATGGTACGCACGCGCTTTGAATATCGCAGGCGCGTTAAATATTCCTTTAAATAAATAAGGTAATCTCCTGCTAAAATTCCACTTATTTGTTGCTAATATGGAAAAATTGCTATTATTTAATGTTAATAGTATCTTGAGCAGCCGGTTTGGTTCCAGGTACCTTCCATCAGCGTAGTACAAATGCTTATACGTTTTCAATGCACTCATTATTTGTTTTGAATCTTGCTCTCTGTCTTTAAACCAGAATGGATGGATAGATAGGAAAAGGGTGGGGCTATTCTTTTGCAAATATGCTTTAATATTTGGCAATATCAAAGACTCTCCTCCTTCTATATCCATTTTTATAAAATTGCAGTCCCTGATATCATTAGTCTCTGTGAATTCATCTAAAGTTAGCGACTTCACGGTTACGTAGTTTCTTGGCTCTGCAAATGAAATGCTCGACATGCTGTCTCCAAATTTTGTCATCGTGCCCAGCTTCACGTCGCCTGATACATTGCCTATACAGCCATTAAATAAAGTAATTTTGCTTTTTAGCCCAGGATTGAGATTTATATTTTCGACTAGAATTTTAAATGCAACATTGTCGGGCTCGATTGCATAACAATGCTTGGCAATTTGAGATCCATATAATACAGTTGCGCCTTCGAACGCACCTATGTCAATATAGGAATGCTCCTTATCAATAAACTGGTCGAATATTCTGTATGTATCCCATTCCCAACCGCCTTTCCCCACCAAATCCCAAAATTTTTCTTCATTAGATCCATCGGGTATCGTAACAAAGAATATTTTTTTACCTATCTTAACCTTTTTCAACTTTTGTCATCTCAAATTTTAACCTTTGTCATCTCAAATTTAACAGATTATTAGAATATTGCTTGGAAGAGACATTATTACTTATCTCTTAAAGTAGCACGCCGGCTTGTCCCTAAAATCGATTAACATTTATCTTTGAGTCGGGACCATAAACAAGATCAGAAGCATAGGCAACATTGCTTCACAAGCGCTTTACAGCTTTTTGCGCTTATTTCTAAACGGAGAAGCAGCAGAAAACCTTGGAAGACAAGACACAGCAGTCTCACAAACATACTTCAACACATAATAAATGGAAAAGGCAACGAGGCGAAAAAATTAAGGTACATAGGGAGAGAAAAAACTAGACGTACCAAAATCTATTTTTGTCTGAATTATGCAACAGAGTGGAGTGCGCTAAACCAAGGATGGAACTGGCTGGTAAAGCAAAATCTGCTAACCCTAACCCTAGAAAAGGATTATTTTACAAATAGCATCGCAACGGATTGAAACAAAGCGTCTTCTAAAGTTATACGATCTTGGTAATATCTTTTTGTTAGTACTGAGCGTGCATTTCTTGCAAGAGTCCCTCGCAAACTTGAATCTTGCAAAAGCAGTGTAATTGCTTTTGATAACTCAATCGGATCGTCAGGCTTGACCAAGAATCCATTAACACCATGTTCAATCATATCAGGGATGCCTCCCACACAAGTAGCGATTACTGGAATATTCAAATGTAATGCCTCTAACAAAACTACACCTAAAGAATCTTCCCTTGTTGGAAGCACAAATAGCGTTGCAGATGTGTAATACTCAACTAGTTCATCATAACCAATTCTATCGGTAACAAAAGTAACCTTGTCATCGACTTCCAGAAGTTTAACCAAATCTTTTAATTTACGGAAATAGGCGGGATTTCTAATTCCACCTTTTATTATTACTTTAGGTCTTGGCTGGACCAATGCAATTGCTCTGATGAGAGTTTCCAGACCTTTTCTTGGCTCTATTCCAGCAATTGTTAATATTGTTGGAGACTTGGGAAAATCTAAAACAGATTGTTGTGCTTTTGCATAGAAATTAATCGATAGTGGATAGGAGATTAAACTTACTTGCCCGTCAAGAGCCGGAACCAACCTCACAAAGCCATCACGGCTGTAATAGGACAGTGCGAAAGCCTTCAGTATGCTCCTTCGTGAAAATCTTAGAAAAAATGAACTAAATTTTAAATAAACATTAGAGAGTATCTTGCCATAAGTTTTTTCCCCGTAATAATTAAACCCGCCTATAATTATAGGAACAAACTTGAAATTATTTGAAATCTTGGAAAAAAATGCCACAGGTAATAGCTGATCACCTAGTACAATGGTAAGATTCGGTCTATGTTTAAGATGCAGCCTAATCAATTCTAATTGATAGGTCAAATAACTCAGCGCCGCACCTGCTCTTATATCAACGGCTAAAATATCCTCGCTCAAGACAAACTCGCTGGAGAATTTTGTAGTAGTTCCTACCAAAACAAAATTGACTTTTTTCCTGTATCCTTGAATAAGTTTGAATATCGCCGCATATTCGGGATGATTTCTATTAAGATGAGAATCCCGCCACGGACTCGATTTAATTATCATTACCGTTGGTTTTTTCACCAATCATTCACCACTCATATTAGGAGATAGCCACTGTTATTCCACTCTGCACGAACGTGCACTTGTTAAGACTACTTTCATTAGATAATACCATATGAGAGACCAATGCGTCGCCCCATGTAATAAGTCAACCATCCTCGCCTATATCTTGTCACTGAGTTGAGTTGAATTTTGGACCGCTGCAATTTACTTTGAGCTTGTATTGGCAGCATCGCGCACTAAAAGAATGCCAATAACTGAATGCATTAGAGGGAACAAAATCTCATAACAGATTAAACCAAAGAAACTTTATTTAATTGACATAAGATAACTTTGGAAATCTTGGGCAACTTTTTTCCATGTATATTCCTTTAAGACTATTTTTCTGCCGGATTTCCCCCAACTATCAAGTTTGGCTTTGCAAAGCTGTGCAAATTCCAACAATTTAATTATTTCCTCAGTATCCGTCGACGAAAGATACAGGCAACATTCAGCATTACCGACAACTCGCCTGTGAGCTGGGATATCCGTTGCAATTACAACTTTCTCCATTGATAGATACTCAAGCAGTTTCAAAGGAGATTGAAACCTCCAGAGGGGATTGTCCGGTAGAGGAATAATGCATACGTCGCTCATGCTAATATATTTCGGTACCTCTCCGTAGCTGATAGCATCGTGAATAATCACGTTCTTTTCAATATTTTCCTTCTTGATTAATGATTTAAGCATCGGCACGACTGGACCAGACCCTAAAAGGAATAAGACAAAATTGTTTCGTCTTTGTGCCAAAATTCTTGTAGCCTCGACAATTTCCAGTATTCCGCGTGGAGCGGTAAGATGACCATGGTAAAAGACAACAAAACTATCGGAAAGCCCAAGTTTAGCTCTTAACTCTTTACCCGAGATGATCCAAAGAGCCGGGTCAAATAAAGACTCAGAGACTCCTGAGGTCCAAACACCCACCTTTTTACTTTCAATTAAATATTTCTTGCAGATTTCTTCTTTCATCATTGGAGTAATTATACTAATCCCTGAAAAGAGACGTCTTGCAAAAAACACCGAAATATCAAATTGCAACCTATGTAAGGATCCCAGAAAACCTTGAACGTCAATAGGAGTACTTCGAATGTCCAAAACAAATTTTGTCTTCTTGAATTTCGATACAAAAACTCCAGTGATTGACCCCAAAATGTTTATTTCTGGGTCCATAATTACGAAATCCGGATTAGAACGAAGTATGTGTATAGGAAGAAGAAATGCAAGGACAATCGTATAAATCAATTCTGAGACAGCTGGAAAAAACCGGATTGGAATTTGAATCAGATTAGGGTTTTCGCCTTCTTCATGTTTTAGGCTTTCTCTAGATCTCATCCCTATTAAGAGAGTATCGTTCCCCATCATCGCCAGGTTCTTTAATATTTCTATCTGGGTTGTTCGATGTAGCTGTAAATCTAGAATTAATGAACTTGCCCAGGTAATCTTCATTTTTTTAGCGTCCAAAAATAATCAACACATGAAGCTATTTCTTCTGCGAATCAATATTGGAGTCTCAACTTTCTAAATAACGCACATAACTGTTCCGAAAATCCATTTTAGAGGTGCCAAGATTAAGGTGCGCGCTCTGAACATTGCTTCTTGTATGCAAGGCGCATTACTATCCAATAGCCGAAAGCAACACAAGAATAATGAGCTACCTCGCAAACCAATTTAAGAGCAAACATGCACACGCATACTTTCCGAATTGATGAGATAGCAACAATTTGGATGTATGAAGCACTAATAGTTTCCTTTGAATCCCAATATTTTCAAAAGATATTCGAAAACTTCCTCACCAGGTCTTATTTCGAGCACTCCGGCATGCGCTTTGCTAATTTGCATAATTATTTCACAAACCAATCTAAACGTAACAACTAGTAGAAAGAAGGAACCTGTGATGAGCACTTTTGTCTATTCATATTCCTTAAGGTTTTTATTATTAGAGGAATTACGTTAGAAACTCGATATTAGATAATTCTTGTAGGTTCAAGCTGAACTCCAAATTTTATACATTTACATCAATCGAAATGTCTATCTGAATGATGAGTCGTATTGAACCAATCAATCGTCGCCCTCAAACCATCTTCTAGAGAGAACTTCGAACTAAAACCCAAGTGTCCGATCTTATCAACGTTCGCGCCTAGCTTCTTTATATCGCCTTTCCATGAAGCTTGAGTGAATAATAATTCTGGTTGCATACATTGAATTTTCAAAATTAGTTCAACAATTCTTCTTGTTGAAGTAGAAACGCCAGTGCCGACATTGAATATTTCACCATTTGATTTCGGGTTTTCCGCTGCAAGAAGCACTGCATTCACCGCATCGTCAACATATATAAAATCTCTTTCTTCCAGACCCGTACCTAATATTTCGAGTTTCTTTGGGTCTTTCATCAGTTTGAGTAGAATATCGTATACTAAGTATTTGCGTTGTCGGGGGCCATATAGGTTGCAGAATCGCAAAACGGTCACAGGCAGTTTATAAAGCCTTGAGTAGAGCATCATATATGTTTCCGCACATAACTTTGACGCCCCATAGGGCGAGGATGGTAGCGTGGGAGAATCTTCGTTAATTGATCCGGGCAATGTGCCTCCATAAACTGCGGCTGAGGAAGTAAATACAATTTGTTTTTCGTATTTTCTGCATTTGTCTAAGACAACCAAACTTCCGTTGCAGCTGACATCAAAGTCTAACAATGGGTTTTCAACCGAGTATTTTATGACATGACCCGGACCATAGTTGCGAGTTTCGGGAATAAATTCAGCGAGATGAAAAATAATGTCCGATTTCTTGACCAAGCTATCAACTAATTCGGAATTTCTGATGTCACCATGAACGAATTCAACAGTTCTACTTGAGATGTTGTCCGCTCTGCCAGTAGACAAATTATCTAAAACATAGACTTTCGACTTTTCACTAGCCAATCTATCTGCTATATGTGAACCCACGAAACCTGCGCCTCCAGTAACGAGCACATTTTTCTTAAATTTGCTTCTTTTATCAGATTCCACTTTCAAATCACCAAAAAGATTTACACAACTTTCCAGTTATTATCAGGTATGTTGAGGAAAGGACGATGTCACGTTAAACTGCTGTATAGATCCATGTACTTGTAGACCAAATCGTCCCAGTTGTGATTTTTCTTTACTCGTTCATAGGCATTTTGACCAAGTTTTACACGAAGTTTTTTGTCCGACAAAACTTCATTAATTCTATCTGCGAGATCTTTGACATCCCCGCCTTTGGCAATAAGACCGTTGTCGAAATCCGTTATGTATTCGCGAGCGAAGGGGAAATCGTACATTACGACAGGTTTTCGATAAGCCATAGCCTCTAGAGCGGCCATTGGCTGACCCTCGTACAGGCTTGGAAGCGCAACAACAGTCGCTGATTTGATTTTCTCGGTTAACGCCTCATTCTTTGTGAACCCGTGAAGAGTTACATTGTCCTCGAGACTTAACTTGTGAGTAAGTGATCTTATCTTATCTTCCAATGGACCTTTTCCACATACGTCAAGATGCACATTAGGAAAACCTTGCTTAACAAGCGCCATCGCCTTCATAAGTTGGATAATGCCTTTGTTGTAATATAATCGCCCCCAAAAAAGAATTGAATTCTCTTTTTCTCGGTCAGTTCTGTTTTCGTGACCAATTCTTTCAAAATCGATCCCGTTATAAATTACAGAGACTTTAGCTAAATCCAGGTTAGGATTTCTTCGCTTCATTTCGTAGAATCTGTCATTACTACAAACGACAAGATGATCGGAGTTTCGCAAACACATGTTGGTTAAATACTCATTCATTGGATACTCAAGCACTTCAAAAACAAAATCTCCGGGCGTCCAGTAAGAAACAGGAGATTTCAGGAATACCCTAGTCTCGCCATATGTACTCCCATGAACGTGCGTAACAAATGGTGTGTTCAAATGTTTCCTAAAGTAAGTGAAAATTCCTGCCCTAGGGTCAATGTTATGAATTACATCAAACCCTTTAAGTAAACTCATTAGTGTAGTTGTGTTTTGAAGTTGAAACCATACATGTCTAGGAAATAGATCCAAAAGTGGCAATCGAACAACCTTCAAATAACTATTCACGTTTTCGACGGCCATCTTTTTAGATTTTCCGCAAAAAACCGTGGTGTGCACTCCTTTTTTTGACAGGTTCCATGCTAAATCACGGCAAACTGGCGTGTGACCGCCAATTGAAAACGGAGGATAACCCAGCGATATTAACGCTACTTTGAGATCACGAACCAAAGTTAATTAACCTCAGCAATAGTAATGCGCTCAAATGCAAACCTATGTTCCCTTAAAGTCTCAGAATATTCAAAATCAAGTGAAAAATGCCTTTGTACAAAACGCTTGGAGAGTATCGCTTTGACTTCAACAAAACGGGATATTTTCAAATAAAGAATCAAATATTTCTCCTTGTAGATTCAACTTTTTCTATTTTGTCGAGTATGTTCTTACTGGCGACAATTTTATAAAGCACCTTAATAAGACTTACTCAAAATCCAGAAATGTTCGCAATAGAGTTCGTGAAAACAACAAAGATAACAATAGAGTTAGCCCAATAATTCCCCATATGATCGCTGAAAAAGTAAATTCAAAAAATGTCAAAGGGACCAGAAATAGGGGCCCAATTAATATAGTGGAAGGAGCGATGACAAGCATAGCGAAATTCATTGGAAGTGTAATTAAACTATATTTTTGTATTTTCTATTAAATAGTAAATGCCTAAAACTGAACAAACTCTAATCAAATTTGCGGGCTCTAATAGTTTTTTGCTGTATTGGGTCCGCATGAGTCAAAGGGGCATATTCGTAGAATTTCACTGTTGGGTCGTAAATCGTTTTGAATCCTTTTTGCCTTAGAAAAAGACCAAGAACCAAAGGAAATCGAGAACATATGCTATCACAAAGGATCATTAAAATAGCCTATTTTATTCTCGACTGGGTTTCCATCTTCCTCTGTCGGGGGTGATCAGCCCTATAATAAGAGCCATTTGTCGATATAAATAACCAAAAACCGCAGTTCTTACTGGTCGAATCAGTAGCAGGAGCAACAAAGCCAAAAGGAGTGGGTATTCTATAACGACGAAAGGCAACAATAATAATAGCATAAGTGTAATTAAAGGAGATAATACATAATTAAATAGCGAGAAAGGATATATTATCTTTCCGAAATATCCAAATCTTCCTAGTACACCAATATTTTTAAGAGTAATTCTGGTCAAGCCTCTAGCTCGTCTAATTTCTTGCTTTGTTCTTGCAAGCACGGACACGGTTAGGTACTCAGACACTACAGCGTTTGGTTCATAGACGGCTTTGTAGCCCAGTCTTCTTATTTTGTAGGCGAGATCAGTATCGTCACTATAGGTATTATCGTCAATTTTAAATTTTTCAAATAGCTCTCTTCTAAAAGCCATAAGTTGACCACTGAAGATGGCACATGAATCAAGATTTGATTCTGCTCTTCGCCATACATCGAAAATTCGTCTATACATGCTTTCTTCTTTTTGTGTTAAGCTGCTTTGCCCACTAAGGACTATTCTTCCATTAACAGCGCCCACACATGGATCTGAAAAGTTACTTATTAACTCAATAATTGAATCCTTTTCTAACGAGGCATCCGCATCAGTAACTACAATTATATCTTCTTTAAGTTTTCCAAATATCCAATTTAAAGCCGTAGGTTTTCCATTCTTGGCAAGATTCTTCCAAACAAAAAAGTTTTTTAAATTATGCTGAACCTCATATTCTTCAGCCAATTTAAAAGTATTATCCGTACTGCCATCATCCAGAACATAAATAGTAGCGTTTCCAATAAAAGAAAGCGCATCTAAAGAATTCGCAAGCTTTTGTATTATTACTTTTTCTTCATTGTAACAAGGAATCACAAGAGCTATCTTAAAAGTATGTACTTTATCCTTGCGAAAAGCTGGGGGTCTCTTCGAAGCCCAAAGAGTAAACAAATTAAAAATTGCAAATACTAATATTTGAAATGTCAGCAGACCTAAAAATATTTCAAAAACAATGTCCAAGAACGTATTCCTTCCAGTTTTGGCTCTCTCAGTCCGTCTATGATAGGCGCAATTTGCTTCTTAAGAGTTTGAATGTCTCAATTGCATGACGTTCATTAGATACACCAACTACAACTTTACTAATACCTGAAAGGTTACCAACGTACTCTATTGCTTCATATGGAGCAAGATATCCCGCTGCCAATATACTCATGGCAATTATTTGGGCTCCCGAAACCGCCTGCAACGCATTTTCGCAGTCAATTTTAGATGGATTCATCTGAAAGCCCACTTTGTTGAATGAAGCAGTAATAGTTATCTTGCTCATATCGATGTGCCACTCCTTGAATTTCTGTATGAGATATGGGAAATTTCGTGTTTCGAAGCCCGGTCGGATTTTGGATTTTAACAAAAAAGTGACATAAGATTTGAAAAGCCAATCCAAATCAAGAGCTAGAGCCATATCAGTTATCACTTCATGGAGCAAAACAGACTTCAGGTTTGCGTCCTTTCCCGCAGCGGATTTTATTCGAGAAATCTCATAGACAAGATATATCTTAAGAAACGCTGATGGATCAGCACGTATCAGACCAATCATACCTGGTGTAACAGCAATTACATTTTTGGAGAATATAATCTGCCGAGAAACCTTTTTTGCTAAACCAGAAATTCCTCCAACTTGCGTTGCTAACCGAACATACTCATATGCATAAGGCACAATCGCATATAAATCAGGCTTTTTGTCTTGATCAAGCGCCTTCAAAATCGAAAGCGTAGTATCACTGACCGAGAACATAAAAGCATTAGCACCATGTTGAAGAGAAAGCTTTACCAATTGAGTGGCATATTCTACGTTGGATGGATTATCCTTTATTGATCGAGCACGTGCTCTTTGTTGAGAAAGGTGGCTTATGCCGTGGAAGGCGTTATCGCCAACTAATAATTCTAATTGTCGTTTACTCATTAGCTTTGCACCTTACCTGTTCAAGTAAGTAATCAACTTTTGTTGCTGTTTGAAAATTCGGTTCGGACCTATCATTAAAAAATATTGACTTAATGAACTGGTCATTTTCCCGGAAATACTCAGAGTCACCCAAAAAGAATGTGACATGATCATCAAGGTCTTGCCGATACCAAGTCTTCGGCTGCGCACTATCTAAAGCAAATACCAATTCAGTATCATCAACTTTTATAGTACCCTCAGTGCCACGAATTACTAATCCAAACTCAGGCATGTGATAACCATCCTTAACCCAAGAAACATCAAATTTGCCAGCAAAATTATTTGAGCCAACAACTTCGAATTGCACAGAATCAGACTTTGGATCAGTTGATGACGAGACCTTGATTGAGGAAAGTAAATCTCCAAAGAGCCAAAGGGCTAAATCAGATACATGAGAACCTAAATCTTCAAGAACTCCACCTCTAGCACCAGAAACTGAATCTCTCTGTACACCAAAAAAGTCAGAAGAATAAGCGTAAGCATCAAAAGAAAGCACAGAACCTAATACTCCTTGATCCAACAATTCTTTAGTTTTACGGAATGTAACCGAAAAACGTTTCATGTACCCAACCATCGTGTGCCCTTTTGAGTTATACGCTAGACTGCATAACTCTTCAGATTGGGCATGATGTGAAGATAGCGTCTTTTCAACAAACACATTACGCGCAATATTCTGCATATAAATCTCTTTCACGATGCCATAATGAGTAGGAATGGGCGTGGTGACATAGACTACATCGAGATTTAGGTTTGACATCTCATTCAATTTATCGGTAACTAAAGGTCTTTTAAGCGTACTTTTTGCAAGTCTCCGCATAAGCCAGCTCTTGTCACATAATGCAACGAGTTGAACATTAGGCATAACACTAAGGAGGGATGCATGGAGCAAACCCATTTTTCCTAATCCGACTACGCCTACTTTCAGTTTTTTATCAACAGTATCCATATTTCAACAACGCCCTTTAATTAAAGATGATATTTCATACGCTAAAACTATAAATTCATTAATTCAAAAACAGGAAAGCCTATCACAGGGTTCTTGTAAGATTTAATTGAAGATCTACAAAACGATCATTATACGAAATCGCACTAGTTCGGCTATTGTAAATCCATAATTCAAACAAAAGTTGATATTTGAATGTAGCGCTTTTTGAATCCCATATGGCGGGCTTATCTACATTAAACGCAACACCGTTTAATTGTAAAGTGTTGATCTGTGAATTTTTTCCTGAGATTGAAGCGTTTGAAACTGAAAAAGTCAAGAGATTTTCCCAATCCAGGCTATTCTGAATGGAAAACCTGTATTCATATAAGGGCTGAAGAGAACTCGGCGTCGAAAGGGTATCATTCGGCATTTGATCAGTCTCATTACCAAACTTCACGTACAAAACATAGTAAGCCGAAGACCCCAACTGGTTTCCTACGCCCACATAAACGGAGTAGTTCTCGCCAACGGCAATGTTAGAGGGGTAATTTTCAGCCATCTGGTTTGTACCTAAAAGATAAAGTTCAGAAAATTGCGCTCCACTAGGAAGATGAATATCACCGGCAAGTGCAGGAGTCGCAATAAGTAAAACGCCAATTAAGCCCATAACAACAAAAATAAGTTTGTAACCTTCAAGTTTCATTGGCTGTTCACCTCGGGTTTTGCCTCTGATAAACTCTTAATGTAACTCCGCTTGAATCGGCGCCAAACCAGAAACAAAGCCAAAACGAAAACAAAAGCACCAATTACTGTAAATGCTATGGTGGACCAGAAAGCGTTTTGACCTACAACTAAAGCAGTTTGTTTGGCGTCCTGAGCCGAGGCGGTTACTTGTTGTGCAATTGGGAGTACACTGTCTGCTTGGGCTGCGGCTGTAGTATTATCTCCGGCTCGGTATGAGTTTTCTGCTTGAGCCAAAATACCGGCAGCAGTATTTAATTGAGCCAACAGGGCAGTGACGTTTGCGCCTGCTTTTTCAGCGTCCAAAACAGCGTTGAAAGCCTGCTCGATAGCAGTATTGGCCGCCTGCAGTTTCGAGGTCGTTTGGTCGGTTTGGGCAAAAACATAAGGCTCGCTGTAAAGGCAAGAACCTAGCGCCAAGAAAACGAACAGGGTGGCAGCGAGAAATTTGCAGCAGTTGTTTATTTGTTGTATCCTCCAAGCTAAATGTTCCTTTGTGTTAGTGGCGGATTCAGGTTTTAGGTAGAGCCGTTCAAGAGATTTGCGCTAATTGTTTAATTCTTGTTGGGCCATTAAATTTTCGAGTATTTGTTAGTAAAAAGTTTGTATCGTCCCAAAAATTCTTAACCGGTTTTGGTTACTTCGGAGTTGGGACTTTTGAAAGTGATGAAACCATTACCGAGGCTAACTCTAAGTATTTGCCGAAAATTTTGTAATTTATTATAAGTTTGCTTGGAACATTATCCGGGTCTTGCTGGCACCGGCACTTCCAGCTTACCATCAGCTTCTTTAGAGTTCTATTTATCTACGTACCTTATTACTTCATAAGCTTCAGCTGCGTGAAGGCCTACTTGGCTTCCTCTGAAAGAGGATAGATTAATCATTGATTCATAATTAAGATACCTTTTTGATTTTTGCGTGAGATGACATTTTAGCGCTTCCCACTTAAATTGAATATAATCTGATATTTCTACAAAATAGTTTGGAGAAAATTGACCCGTAGCTCTAGGAGTCTCGTAAGCAAGCAGTTTGGATACATTTCTAAATGCAGCTAAAGATAGCCAAGCTATTTGGCGATGGTCTTGGTGAGTATCGTGGGTTGTATGAGTCAAAATTGTGTCTGGTTGGTATTTATCATAAAAGTCCTCTAAGAACTTAATTGCATCATGCGAACTGGGGATCTCGGTATCTTTGAAATCCCCAAAAAAAACATCATTTACGCCCAGAATCGATAGGGCTTTTTTGCTTTCACACATTCTTGTATTTGGATTTCCACTTTCTTCTCCTTTCGTCAAATAGACTGCAATTACCTTTTTTCCAGCTGCAGTAGCCGCCTTTATTGTTCCCCCGCAGCCCAATTCAACATCGTCAGGGTGTGCTCCTACCGCAATCAAGATATCAGATCTTAAAACCACCACTTAACACCTCAGAACATTTTCAATCAATAGTTAATATATGAATACTATTTTCAATCAATAGTTAATATGTGATACTCCAGATTTCGTAATATCGTTCCTTATCCGATAGTTATTTCATCCATGCCTGCCGAGGTCATGTTGAACTTCAAATCAACAAATTGTTCATGATATAGGAAACTAGCAGCTGTACCGTTCTGTGCTAGTTTCCGTCACTACTTGTTTTAAAAGTCTGCTTTGGCGTCCAGTCTTCTCCTCCGTGACAAAAAAGATAATCAACTACAGAAAGATTGGGCACAAAGGTTCCGTGCAATTGGGTATAAACGGGATAATGAAAATCTTGGAAGACCACTTTGATCCCTGCATTCTCCAAAAGGGGGATGTCCAAGTAGACTCGCCCGCCAATTCCTGAAAGATAAACATCAGCCCCGACTGATTTACATTGAGCAAGAATCATGTCAGAGGATTTTCCTGAGGCATTTAATGATGAAGCCAGTACTAAAAAAGTTTTTATTCTAAGAAATTTCATTATACCCTTTATGAGGTGAAGGTTAAGATCCATAAGAGATTCCCACTTTTGGCGATATGCCTGCTCGAAAAAGTCACGGTAATGCTTCCAGTAAGGCGCCCGCTCGTAGTTTAACTCAAGAATTCGCCAGTGATGTAATCCCCACTCCGACTCTAAACGTTTAGCAATTCTAATTTCCTTGATTGGCAAGGTCTCGCCTATATGCTCCACAGGAACCGTCAACCACGTTACGCCTTTTGCCGTTTTTATTTGATTCCTATTTTGAAAATCATGCCTCTCGTACTGAACATTATCCTGAATTACAAAGACATCACATTGGGCCATTTTATCAAAAAAGCCGAGATACGGCAGATAATTTGGCTGATGCCCGGATGTAATCATTCTCATTACTTCCTTCTCTAAGAAACCGAAGAAAAAGCGGCATTCACTTTGTTTTTGAGGCTTGAATGCAGCTGTCAAGAGCTCTAGTTATGTAAGGCACGCTCTCCTCGGCTATCGCCACATGCAATGGCAAACAGAGCACTCTTGGCAAAACATCCTCTGCAATTGGTAACGTACCTTCGCCAGTACCAAAGTTTTCTCTATAATATGGATGAAGGTGAATGGGTGGATAATAGAGATGCCCCGTTTCAATGTTGTACTCTGCTTTCAACATCTTACTAACTTTTTCCACGTTAATGCCTTTGTCAAGTTTCACAGTGTATTTGTAGTAACCATGCCTCACGCCAGATGGCTTCGTGATCGGAGAAACACCTTCCACACTAAGCAAACATTCATTGTAAACTTGAGCCAGCTCGTTCCGTCGATTAACGAAAAACTCCAAATTCTCCAACTGATGCTCACCAAGTATAGCATTAATCTCACCCATCCGCCAATTATAACCAAGAGTAACCATAAGTGACTGCGAGTTCTGACCATGATTTCGCATCATACGAGCAGCTTCAGCCAAACCAGAATTATCCGTAGTTATCATTCCACCTTCACCCGTAGTCATTATCTTTGTAGGATAAAAAGAAAAACAACCCGCATCACCTAGAGCACCAGCTTTTACACCATCAAACATAGCACCATGCGCATGAGCACAATCTTCGATAAGGAACAAACCGTGATCTTTGCATAATCTGGAAAGCTCCTGGATTTGTGGGCACACTAAACCGGCAACATGAACCACTATAACCCCAACAGTTTTTGACGAAAGTCGACGTTCAACATCGACAGGATCAACACATAATGTATCCTCCCGCATATCAACAAAAACCGGCTTGCCCCCAGCGAACAAAACTGCATTTGCAGTAGCTACGAAAGTATTCGTGGGGACTATGACTTCAGAATTTTTCACGCCAAAATATCGGAGAGCAATTTCAAGGTCTGAAGTCCCCGAATTAACAGCAACCGCATACTCAGTTTGAACGTACTCAGCAAATTTTCTCTCAAATTCTTTAATGTGTAATCCGTTTGTTAATACACCACTTCTCAGTGTAGACTCCATATCTGATAGGATTTTTCGGATACTTTCCTCATCAAAAACAGGGAAAGCTGTTCGATATACCACATTTTCTTTCATACTAAAACTTCCAACGTTATTACTAAATTTCATTGTTAAGCGCTATTTAAACCGAGCAGAACGACAACCCCAGACTAATTACAACAGGGAAATATAATCCAAATAATTTCCAATAAATAATCCCTCTCTGACGAGAGCAGATAAGCAACAGGAGCGCCTAATCAGAAAAGTTTACTCTTATTTATCCCTCGTTAAATTAATTCTCAAGATTCCTTAATAAACGCGTATGTAAAAAATATCTAGAAGGCAAACTGTTCTGATTATAACCAAATCCATGCAAAGCCTTGCTGGCGATATTAGGCTCTAATTTTTGCATTGTTTAACATAAATTCATTGGACTGAGAAAATTCTTTTACACTAATAAGAATCAGGTTTAATAGGTTGTTTCTAATATTATGCGCTTCAAGATTTCGGCGCCATTCTTAACTCCTAGTTTCTTCTGGCCCAGTCTTTCTCGGTATTGAATGGGCACTTCCAGAATGCCAAAACCTTCCCTCTCCACATGATGATTAAGCTCCACCTCAACATCAAAGCCTTTGGATTTCACCTTCCAGCTTCTAAGAATTTCCGCACGCACTACACGCAATCCCGTCAACGGATCAGTTAATTGGACTCCGTTTAGTAAGTTATGGGTGAAAGCAATTAAGCGGTTTCCAAAGTAAAGTATATTATGCTTTTCGCCGAGGTTGAGCTCACTGTTAAACCTGTTTCCGCAAACCATGCCCACACTCGGGGTCTCCTCTAAAATCCGAATCATCTCAGTAACGTACTCAGCAGGATACGTATAATCTGCGTCTGCGAGGACAACGTAATCAACAGTTAAATCCACGTACTTAACCGCCTTCGCTAACGCATCACCCTTGCCTAATCCATCTTGGAAAACGACGTCTGCGCCCATATTCTTAGCTATCTCAACGGTTCTATCAATACTTCTGCCGTCAACAACCAGAACACGTGGAGCATCAAGGTTAGCCTTAAGCTCAGCGATGGTGAGCCCTATGCCTTCCTCCTCGTTCAACGCAGCTATAATAACCTGCGTCGAATGGACACCTTGCATTTCTCCTTTCCCCACGTATAATCAACTCCATTTATCAATCATATCTGTTAGTTCAACTCTAATTTAAGACGATATGGAAAAAATGGAAATATATCAACACAGTCAACCGTAACTTTTATTCAGCGCTCACTTCTTAAATAGATTTGTTATTGTGCGTTGACAATCACAGCTCAAAACCAGCGTCTCCCGTTCAAAATCCAAAGTCTCAAATAACTTCTGTACTAAAACATAACGCTCATAACACCGATACCGATTAAGAAATTCTCAACCATGCAAAGTTAACTCGTATCCACAACCCTCAACTCGAACAAAACCAACGACCAAAACAACGCCCCAATACTTCTCCCAAAGACTAAAACTCCAATTCGCCCCAAAAATAATACAAGCCTTGTGCGCACCGAATTTACAACCTCCAAAATAGCCTCAACAATGCAGAGGCGATCACGATTCTTACCCAACAAAAACCACCCACAAACAACACCAAAACCAAACCAAAAAAGCTAAAGCTCCCAGCATCAAACCGAAACTTGGAATCAACACTAACAAATCCCTTCCTGACGGAAGTGGACATGAAGCAAAGTAAACCCTAACCTTCATAACCCGCCATAAAGAACCTCTTGCTCCTCGAAAATAATATTGAAGCCTTCCCTTCTCCTATTCTCCTTCTCTCCTTAAACAAAGCAAAAAACCTCAAAAAAACCATATAAGCCATATTTCCAAAACCATAATATATCATAAACCAAAAGAATCCGCGGTTTCTAGCTACGCATCGCCAACATTTGCGTCTAAAGAACCTTCATTGGATAATCAGCAGGTGCGAGACTCAGAAAACCGATTTCCCTAAAAATTCAAATGAAAAATTTCTATAACTTTAGACGTGCAACCAACCTCTGCCACCTTTTTTTGGTTGCTGCTTTTCTTTATGCTGCGTTTCGTAGAGTTCTGCACGTTTTTTCATAGGATGATTTTGGCTTGTAATCTGATGTTTAATGAATTTGTTCCAGCCACCGACTTCTTTTGTCGGAGGGATATACCGGTCTGTGTTGTCTATCTGGTGTTGCTCTAAGATTTCCTTAAAATTTAAGGCTTTAAAGTCTCTTGTCGCATGAATCACAGTTCCCTTATCAACAAACAACGAGGAATAATCCTGAATTGCTACGCCTTCAGCCCTAACTTTATCATCCACTCGCTCAAGCCACAGTCGTTTCCACTCAACTTTGAGTTCTTCAACTACTTCTTTTTGATCCACAGACATATCTAATAAATCCCTTCCTGAACCAAGCTGATAAGACGATTTACTGAGCGAGCTGTCATTTTCGATTGCTCCTATCTCTATGCTTGACCATGTGCTCTATTAACAGTAACTTATGTAACATCTATATTAACCATCTAGAAGAAAACTTGTTTTTTTCTATCTGAATACGAACAAGACCAATATTTACCCGACGGGGGCGTTTTCACGCTTATCTCACCATGTGCATCTTCATTTAGAAGATCCAGCACTTGTTGTTGCCTCTCCATGAACTCTTGACCCTTAGGCGTGGCTTTGTAGATTTCTCTCTCGTTATCTGTAAACTTCTCAAGAAGACCGCTTCGCGAGAGGAATGACAGGTACTGGTTTAGTTGGTTGAAACTAAGGCTGGCTTTAAACATTATACGAGTTTTCGAAGCGCCTTGTTTGGCGATGTTTATGATTTCTGTCATAATGACGAGCTTTTCGCGTCTTTTCGGCTTGTTTTCAAATTGTGTTATAGTCACTTTAATCTCTCCTCTTCTATACTAGTTTACTATAATTCAGATAAACGACTCCATGTAATAATCCACATTCTGTTGCGCGTATTATTCCAGATTTCGTAATAATATCACACGAAGTCTACGAACTATTGTAATCTCGTTCCCTCTAGCGGCTAGTATGACGAGGGACACATCTAAACCCAGCTAACTCTCTCGCCCACAATCACCGCAGACGAAAGATACGTAGGGAACGGTACGGGTAAGGCAGCTAAACGGACACAGCAAATCCAACGTTGGACGTCTAAACCATGAATTGCTCACTCAACAAATCAAGCTTTTCACAAACCTTCCCATCCAACAAACAGAACCCTCATGCGTCACACGTCATAAATAAACCAAATAATCTCGAAAAATCCAATCACAACAGAAAACAAAAGCCAGCCTAATTATCTGAAACTTTGGTACTGTCCCGATTAATGTGTTTTAACTGCTAACCATAAAATTTGATGTGTTTTCTGGCTACGCTTCCTCTATCAGTTCTTGATTTAATATAGCAAAAATTAAAAACCTAAATCGCTGTAACTGCGATATTGGTATCTGAATATGAGTGAAGACGAAGATTTGAAAATGTTGAAAGAGATGGCTAGAGAAATAGTCTTTATCTACAAGATAGTGGGGATGAAGTCGAATGCCAATTTACAGGATTATCCGCTGATAACCGCGAACGAATCTTTTCCCTTATATCCCCCGTTATAAACAACATGTTCAATGTGGCGATGAATAAAGATTTAATTCAAGCCTTGGCTAAAAACGGTGGTAAAAGACAGAAGAAGAGGTAAATGTGAGTGCTATGTCTGTTCCGTCGCGTCCTAAAGATAGCTTCAGGAATCGACTGGATAACGGGGATTTTTTGACCTCAACTGTTTGGGCAGGGAAGTCTGATCCAACAGTTGAGGTAATTAACGTGCAGACACGTCGCCTCAATGAGGAAATTTGGGAGACTTTGGCACGGTTGGCTACTTACAGAAACGCTGATGGCAGCTACTCGCAACTTCCAGAACGCATAGCACAGAAACCGGAAGATAGAAACTCCCAACCATAGACTTGAGACTACAACCACGACCAAAAAAAATCACAAAACATGACACCTGGTTGACACCTTGAAACTGTTTTAAAACCTAACTGCTTTGGTGCCTTCGCGCAAATCTGGACAGGGCATGACTTCCACTATTCCAAAAAATCATCTAATTAGGACTGTACCGAAACTTCGCCGCTTTCATAAATCTCTAGCAAACGCCCACCTAAATAACTTTGAAACCTGCACATTCCTACATCTGTCAAGCCTACTTTGAAACATTAGATTTTGAATTAGAGCATAGCAGAACCATTTTGCAAGACTTTCCCAAGACTTACCGACCCAACCTGTAAACGATTCGCCCACTTCAATGTAGTTTGAAATTAACTCTTTGAGTTAACTGCACCCTAAACTTCACCACCCTCTACCGACTTTCCCCGAGGAACGCAAAAATACTTCCTCGTACTTCCTCGTACTTTGGTGTAGTTCTGTGTACTCAGCCTGCAAACGATTCAAACCTTAAACCAAAAAAGCAACCCAAAACAACCAGAACAAAAAACACCAACCACCACAAACTCTGAACCTTACCTTGACTAGAACTTGAAATAAAATCTTAAACCAACTTTAATAACGATTGTTAGGCAAGAAAAACTCTTCCTTATTCAGTAGCTTAGTTTTGCAACGTTTAAATTCTACTTAAACATTAAGGTGAGAGGGATTATTATGGCAAGCTTAATTTTTGCTAAAGATATCTATTCAAATGGATTTAACTCTGTACAAGAAACTGATACATTGTCTCGGTGTTTAGAAGCATTCGAAACAGGGAAGCCTCCAGTTTTAGCTGTTTTAAATGATAAAGGCAAGTATGAAGGCATGATTACTAGGCGCTCGATTTTAAGGTCAAGACTTGATTCTACCGCGACCAAGGTCAGAACGTTGATGAAGGTCGCGCCACCGGTTGCTGTTGATTTTTCCTTAAGTAAAATCGCTAAGTTGATGATTGAGAGTGAGATGAGGCAGCTTCCGGTTTTTGAAAAGAATAAGCTGTTGGGTTTTGTCACTGATGAGAATATTATTCATGCGGCGGTTCTTCAAGAATGGGGTAACACTGCAATAGAGAAAATCATGACCAGGGTCCCTCACACCATTGAAGCAAATCGTTCTGTGGGAGCGGTTCTTAGTTTAATGAGGGAATATGGTATTTCGCATGTTCCAGTCATTGACAGCGGCAAACTTGTAGGAATGATTAGCGTTCAAGATATTTTGGAGAATATTTATTGGCCGCAGAAGCGCCAGACAACCGGAGATATAGTTGGAGAAAAAATTGAAACATTAAGCGTACCAGCTAAAGGCATAATGAATAGACCCGTTATCATGGTTGAACCTCAAACGAGCCTGCGCGACACAGAGAAAATAATGCATGATCAAAACATTTCCTGTTTACCAGTTGCTTCAAACGAGAAACTAGTTGGCATCGTGACGAAGCGTGATTTTCTTGAGCCAATCTCCCAGTTAGAAGTTGCTGAGAAGAAACTATCAGTGCAGTTCGGCGTTAAAGACGTAGAAGTAAATTCTGACCAGCAGGGATTCATGATGGAAGAATTCGATTCCTTCGCGCATAAGTATCAAGACGCTTTCCAGTTAGGAACACTTTTTGTCTACATGAAAAGTCATGGCAACACAAGCCTAAGGGGAACACCCGCTGATTCATTGCCGTTTGCAGTTTAGGACGGTTAGGGGAACCTTCTTTAGTGCAAGCGAGGGTTGGGGTGTTGAACCAACTTTTAGAGTGGCATTAGAGAGGCTTGAGAGGAGACTGCTACGAAGCAAAGAGATGCTATCGTACAATCCTAGATACGCAAAAGATTACCTGCGAAAAATCGGGTTACCACAAGAAGAAACATAGTAACCCGTCTACTGCCTCTAAAATAACTCCTCAAAAAGCACACCTCTCGCCCTACAATTTTTCACTCAATTTTCACAAGCTAGATTAACCCCCCTCATCTACTTTTTGTAAAATGTGTGCATTAAGCCTCAATACAACTTTAAGGGCTCCAATTTCAAATTGAAAATAATTATTTGTTGGCCTAACTATTTAGCCGCCCTCTTTGACCTTTAAGAATGTCAAATAATGGCGCAACCTGCAAACAATTCAAACCCTGCCCCAAAAAAACAACCCAAAACAAACTGAAAAAAATTGCGCTGACTTCCAGAAAACAAAATTGACCTAGGTAATCTTAATAATATAATCTACCTCGAAGATTTTTGGGTTCATCTGCCTCGTCTTACCAACTCTCAACCTTGCCTTGTTAGTTAACAATTTGAATTGGTTAGCGAAACCTTCAACGTAGTCCAGTACTCCGCAACCATAGCAGAAGCCTCCGGAAAACGAAACCGTAAGGATTGCTGGCGAGGCGAATACGAGTTTGACTGTGACTTCAGGGCTTCTAACCCTATTATAGAGAAGGATGGCTTTTCGTGCAAGCTCGTCCAATTCCGGCTGAGGCAAAGACATCTGAAACGCCATTTAGAAGGGGATTCGTGAGCCGTCAAAGCCCATTTTTGAAATGCCTAACTCTTCCTTAACTTCCCGTAGTTGTGCGGCGGTAAAAACTGGACCGTCTCTGCAAACTCGGTATTTGCCGATCATGCAACTTCCGCATAAGCCTATGCCGCAGCGCATTAAACGCTCTAGGCTTGCTTCTATGGGTAGTTTGCGTTGTTCTGTTAATTCAAAGATTTTCTTGACCATGACTTCCGGGCCGCATGTGTAGATCATGTCGAATTTTTCTCTATCCAACAGGCTACCAAGTGGCTCAGTTACCATACATTGCAACCCGTAAGTGCCGTCTTCTGTTGTGGTGATCAAGCTTTTCTCTTTGCAGACGCCGTTAAGTTCCCGAATAAAGAGAAGTTCGTCTTTGGTTTTGGCGCCCTCAACAAAGGACAACCGTTCAGTTTTAGCTGCAAGCTGCTTTGCCAAAAACAGCAAAGGTGCTGTCCCCGTTCCCCCGCTTACCAAAAGGACTCTGCCTCTGCTTTCAGTGAAGCTGGTACCGAAAGGTCCACGTACGCCGATGGTTTCTCCTGCTACCATGCTGTGCAAATTCCTTGTTGCGTCGCCAACCTGCTTCACTGAAAAGGAGACCAGCCCGTTGCTTACGTCCATTATGCTCAGCGGGATTTCATCCACGCCTGGAATCCAAAGCATCAAAAACTGCCCTGGCTTAGCCTTAGAGCATAACCTGTCAGTCATTATGAAGGTTTTAACGGTTGGACTTTCCGCTTTAACCTGCACAATTTCCGTCGTTCTAAGTGTATTAACTGCGGTGAGCGAGGCCGACAATTTCTTTCACACTTCCATAATGTTTCTTTCTTAAATAAACTTCAACTCCCTTAGTTATGGCTTGGAAAACCTCCGTGTCCTCCAATGCGATGGCGCTGCCAACTTGAACCGCAGAAGCACCAGCCAAGAAAAACTCGACGGCATCACGCCAACCCGTTATTCCGCCACAGCTTATAATGGGAACATCAGGCAACACCTCGTGAATGTCGTATACGCATCGGAGTGCTACTGGCTTGATGGCTGGACCGGACAAGCCGCCTTTAATATTGCTTAAGATTGGGCGCATCGTTTCAGAATCAATCGCCATTGCCTTCAAGGTGTTTACGGCTGTCAAAGCGTCTGCGCCAGCCTCAACTGCTACCCGAGCTAATGCGGCTATATCTGCAACGTTCGGGGAAAGCTTCACAATTACAGGTTTGCCGACTGCCGTCTTCACCGCCTTAACCACTTCATCTAGGAATTTTGGGTTTTGGCCGATTTCCGCGCCAGTTTGCTTAACATGCGGACACGAAACGTTAAGCTCGACTGCATCGGCGCCCGCAGCAACTGCTTTTTTGGCAACTATTGCGTATTCCTCAGCTGAGTAACCAAACACGCTAACTATAAGCGGAAGACGCAAAACGATTTTAGAGTACTTTATTTCTTGTGCGTACAAGTCGATGCCAGGGTTCGGCAACCCCATAGCGTTGACTAATCCGCTTTCTGCCTGAACCACAGTTGGATTCGGGTAGCCGACTCTTGGTTCTATACCGATAGATTTTGTAACTACGGCTCCTGCGCCGCCCTTTGCTACGCGATGAAGCGATTCAGCTGAGTAACCCAGTATTCCAGATGCCAAAATGGTCGGGTTTTCCAACTCCAAGCCTGCAAGGCGTGTACTTAACGGATTGCTTTCCAAACACATTCACCGTTCAATCTAGTTAAAATTACTTTTGAAAAGATAAAGCTTCACTTAACCAGTTACTTCAACCGCCAAAAAAGGCTAAGGCACTATTTTGAATAGTTATAACACTTTTTTGTCTAATTTTGCCACATAATTGAAGGAAACAAATGTTTTTGTGAAAAAAGAAAATGAGGGTTTAGGCGAACTTTGTAGCGCCTTATTTCTTCTTTTTACCCTTTTTATCTTCTTTCTTTGGAGCCTTAGCCACTCTAATAACCTCAAAGTTACAATTGGCTTCAATTTATATTTAAAATTTGCTAAAAGCTAAACATTCTGGCGAAACCACTGAAAAGGTTCAAAAATAGGTGCTATACGCAAAATGACCCTAAAATCAGGCGACTAATTGAGGGTTTTTATCCATGTTTTTTTACCAGCCAAAATTTATATTTATATGTCAATATTGAAGTGTTGTTTTTAGATAAGATTTTATGAAGCAAAATCACCCTAAGAAAAGTTGCCTTCCAAAACCACTACTTTGTAAACATCGCTTTATCTTGAATGTACTCTTTTCCAGTTCGCAGGGCAATTTCAGCCTTCGCCAATTCACTTCCCAAGTACGCAACATGGTCTTCTCTTGAAACCAACCTCAATTCGATAATTTTTGCGTATACGGCGTCAGCGGTTTTGCCCTTGATTATTTTATCTGGCTTCTCCAGCTTTGCAGAAGCATAATGCAAGGCAACGATGTCTGTACCAATGCGGTCCAACACGATTGTGAAGGAATCCATTGCATCCAATTCTGTTAAATCTGGTTTTTCCGCTGCAATTACCTGCATGTTTTTTTCAAACGCTTTATCATAGAGTTCTTCTCGGTTCCTTTTGTCCTTAAGTAACAGCAAGTCTAAGCCGAGGTCTTTGGGTACTGAACTACGTTTTTTTGCCAGAAACATCATCTTAGCCGCAACAACCTCTTCGCCTACAGTTCCTTTCGCTTTATCACTTTTCTCGGTTGCCAACATAATGCTTGCGCCAACCTCAGATGATAAGCGTGCCAGCAAAGCGTTAACGCCAACAGAATCTGCATCTATCAATTCAGTAACATTCGAAACGCCAACAAACAATGGCACATTCGGGTTTCTATCAGCGAATTGGCGAAAAGCAATAAACGACTCCAAAACGTCTGACGGCTCTAGAATCAAATCCGCTATGCATCTTGTCACACCTAACTTCTTTGCTTGCTGAATTATTTGCTCTAGGAACCGGACGCGTTCTTTAGCTTTTTTAGGAAAATAGCCTTGGCGCTGATTTGTCGGGATAACAACCACAGCAACATTAGAGACACAGGATGCAATCGTTTTAATGTTTCCTGCATCAGCACTCAAAACGAGGTCTGCGCCAGCGTGAACCGCCTCTCGGATCTCTGCTGGGTCAAACGAATCTATGCTCACAGGCGCATCCACAACCTCTTTAACCGCTTGAACAATGCGTCTTGCATCTGAAGGTCTGGATTCACCTGCAACCATACCGACATCGATAATGTCCGCTCCAGTCTCAACTGTGTGTTTTGCTAACCTCTGAATGGTTTCCTTATCCATTAATGGTGCATCAACGATTTCAGCTAGGACGCGCATGGGGAAGCTTTTGCCAACCGCCAAGTCACCAATCAGCATGCTATCAGGTTTCTTAAGCAGCGCCTCACGGTTTTGCTCTGCCTTCTCTATCTCCTGCAACGCTTTCTTCTGAAGCTTTTCCCGCAGTAAATCGCACGCGGGCACAACTGTTGAAAGCTGAACTTCTCCAAGTGAATCCAGCACGGTTGGCAAATCAGCCGCGTACCTTGGACCTTTAAAGGTCTGGGCGCCAAATGCTTTTGTAATTACTGATGTGTCGCCTCGGACGAGCCCTGGCACCAAAATTACGTCAAACCCCTTAACGTCAACATCTTTTAGGGCTTTGGCGATGGTTTCAGGCGTTAACAGGGCGGCAACTGGAATCTTGAGGGCAAATGCTTCGGTTTTTGTGCTGCTTTCTTGTGCATAGCGTTTGACCGTGTCCTCTGCAAGTGCACCTGTAATCAACAGGACCCTCAAACTTTTGCCCGCTTTGTTAAAGGGCGGTAATTGGTCCATTGCGGAAGATTTAACGTTAATCTTCAGTTTTGCGCCTCCATGAATTTATTCTTTTCATCAAATCAGCCATAACTAAAGAGTAAGACGAGTTTGGGGCTACCCGATTTACCACATTATTGCAGTTATCAATGAGTTCCAAGAGTTTGCTAACTTGTTTTTGTTCCCCTTCTTCGTTTACAAAAGCTCTCACACGAGTTGCATGTATGATGGCTTCAAGTGTTGCGGCCATGGCGCGGCAGTGCACCTGAGGAAATTTCAATATCGCCTGCACTAGCTCCACGTCGCACGTGGCTCTGGTTTTTAATGTGCCAATTGGCGCTAAGTCACTGACTAACACATCAATGGTTGCATCTGCCAAACGCAGTTTCGGAGCGTTAACGGTTTTTGCTTTTTCAAACCATCCTTGAGGCAGTTGGCCGTCAATGTTTGCTTCTTTGAAAGTTATTTTGTAAAAAACCTCTATGTTGCTTGTTAAATTTATAATCGCACACCTGTTTGCTTTAATGTTACTGCAGGTTGTTGACGAATTGAAAAGATGTATTATAAGATGCTGCTCATCTTCCATGATGACCCCCATTGGCGCAGCGGAAGGTTTCCCATCTATGTTATAAGTGGAAACTATACACTCAGCAATCATGCCTTTTAAGAAGCCTAAATCAGTTAACTTTGCCGCCAAACCAACCCGAGCCACATAAAGGTCGCAAGCATATTCTTTTTCAACCGAATGTAAAATTTCACAGTGACATAATAAAAGCTTTGCCAACCTAAACGCCGGTTACATTTTTGGAAAATTAATCCGCGAATTTTGAAGGCGCTTATTTATATAAGGTTTAGGGGTGTGCAGAATTTAAGCTGCCCCCGATCATGTTCTATTATGGAAGCCTGTGAGGTTGTCAGGCTTTTCGTCAACAAAGCGATAGTTCCAGCTGAGACTAAAAGAAGAGGAAACC
>JBEKNP010000033.1:0-29376 GCA_049522695.1 Bathyarchaeia archaeon
TTCATTTTTCTTTCTCTTCCTGAATGTTGGATTCCTATTGTCGCACGACATAATATATAACTTTTTGAAAAATTCATTAACGTTAATTGTCAATTTTAACGCAGCTTTTGCAAAGTCAACTTGACAAAGCTTGTGAAGTTTAGTTAGGTAGCGCGCAGAGGATGAAAAACAGAAGAATTAGCGACTAACCCATATTCGGCAATAGTGCGCGCTTAAATACTTTGAATTACATAGTGTTAAGTAGAATAACTTGGCGTAACATGTGATAATATGGTAAAAAGCGTGATAAACCTTACCGAAAGGGAAAGCAGGATAATCAACATAGTGAAGGCAAAGTACGGTCTCAAGGATAAAAGTCAGGCTTTGAGCATAATACTCAAACGCTACGAGGAATGCGAGCTTGAGCCGCAACTCAGACCAGAGTTTATCAGTGAAATGGAGGAAGCCAGAAAGAAGGGTAAATTTGTAGAAGTAAAAGACTTTGCAAAAGAGTTTGGAATAGAGTGATTTCTTGTACTGCTTGGAAATCGAAGAAGAAGTCATCAAGACATTCAGAAAGCTAGGCAAAAAGGACAGAATGCAGTTAGAGGCAGTGAATAAGAAGATTCAGCAAATATTAGATGATCCATTGCAGTTCAAACCTCTAAAACACCCCCTCGAAGGGCTTAGAAGGGTTCCTGTGGGATCCTTTGTTCTTATATACGAAGTATTCGAAAATCCTAAGAGAGTTCGAGTTTTGAAGTATAAGCATCATGATGAAGCTTGCGTTTAAGGCGCAAATTTCTGCTTTTCTAATTTTCCGTGTCTGATAGGCAAAGTTAAGCGCGCGCCATGCTTGCTAGTCAATGGGAGCTGCATCCCAGCCCAGAATGGCGTCAGCGATGGATCAATGAGGCAGAGAAGTGGCAGGATACTATTCCAGAGGCAAAAGCGTTATTGAAAAAAGTTTGCAAGTAAAGCGCTGGTCACGGTTAGGTGCTCGTTATCTCCGTTTTTAGTGGAGAATGATGACGGCACAGAATTAAAATAAGGAATCGAACCAGCACAGAGCGCGCCAAGCGGATTGATATATTCTGTTTTTCCCTATGGTTCAGCTGGTTGGGCGGGATCTATGACTTCCTATAGACTGCGGAAGTCAAAAGTCGCGGGTGGCAGTTTCTTGCGTGACTCTTTTCTATTTTAATGGGTTTCTTTTTATTTCTTTGATTTGGTCGAAGTCTGCATCGTCGCTTAGTATTGTTTTTATTTTCTTGCTAAGTGCTGATGCGATGTGGATTGAGTCTCTTGGGCTCAGTTTATATTTGCCTATTAGTGCTTGAGCTTGCGTTATTACTTCTTCATCGACGTTTATGAATTTTAGGTTGGGGAAGCCGAATAGTTTTTGTCCTTGAGCTATGCCGTCGGTTTTGCCTAACAGTTTAGTGGCTACCCAAACGACTTCATCCCAGGTTAATGTTGATGTTGAGGCGAGCCGTGTTCCATTTTCGATCTCTACAAGTATTTCTTTGGCTTTCTTTGCTTTTGGCTCCGAGTCTGGGGAATATAAGGCTGAGAAAAGGAATACGTTAGAGTCAACGTATTGCATGTCTTTGTGCTACCTCTTCGTTTATTATTTCTTTGATGTTGACAACATTTTTTAGTTTTGGGGCATGTGTCGAAGTGTAATATTCGGTGTAACTGCCCTCGATTTTTGGTTTGCTTATGATTATTTCATCACCTCTAATTTCTAAAATCACTTCAACTCCGGGCTTCAGACCCAATGCATCCCTTAATTGTTTAGGGATAACTACTTGACCTTTTTGTCCAACATTTTTCCTTGGCATGTGGGATACCACTTAGTAACCTTATCCAACTTAAATTTATACTTTCCCACTAATAAGTGCCACTAAAGTTTCATAAACAGTGTGCTTGTTTTATGGTACACTTAACCTTGATGCTCAAAAAAGCCCCTGACTTAAAGCCAGAACTTCGCTATGCTGCATAGTCAATGGGAGCTGCATCCCAGCCCAGAATGGCGTCAGCGATGGATTAATGAGGCGGAGAAGTGGCAGGATAGATTCCAGAAGCCAAAGTGTTCTTGAAAAAAGTTTGCAGTAAAGCGTCTTGTTATGTTAGGGGCTGTTACCTCTTTTTTTGGAAAATGATAACAGCCCAGGATTCAAATAAGATTTAGTTGAGAAGGTTATACAAAAAAATGTTGGCGATGCAGAGCCTGTTTTTGGATTGACTACTTTCACTTAGGTATTTGTTTTATTTAAGCTAGCATATAATAGGGTATTCATGTTTTCTACTATGCTCAATAGTTTTTTGGATCGCGTATTTTTTATCTTAGTCCAATTTGATGGGAATTGTTGTCTTGTTTTGCGAATAAAGGGGTTTGCGCGAAAGTTGGAATTTAGTGGGGCGGACTGAGCTGGAAGTGGTAAATTTAGACTTATGTTGGTGAGTGCGCGTTCGCTTTTAAGGAAGTGTATTTGTGTGCTACTCAAAGACTGGGCTTCTCGCATGTGGTAATGTTTATTAATACTTAAGACTTATGATATAAAACAAAGGGAACGCATCGTGGAATTTCCAAAACTGCCCAAAGCTGCATTAATAGCCATTGCAGTAGCTGGAATACTTCTAACTGTAACAGCAGCCGCAGTGCTTAGCGCTAATCAAACCGTTCCCCTAAACGGAACAATAACAGCAGTAAACTTGGGCATATACTCAGACAGCGCTTGCACACAAACTTGCACGGCCCTAAACGTTGGAACCCTCAATCCAGGCGGCACCGCCACACAAACAGTATACATCAAAAACACTGGCACGGTTTCGGAAACACTAACGATGACCGCAAGCAATTGGACCCCAAGCAGTGCCAGTTCTTCATTAACTCTAACGTGGAACCAGCAAAACACTGTTTTACCCGCAGGACAATCAATTCAAGCAACACTAACATTAACGGCAGCATCAAATACCGGTAGCCTCACGACCTTCAGCTGTTCCGTAACAATCACTGGCACACAGTAGCCAACGGCACCTTTTTCTCGTTTCTGTTGAACGTGTTTGATTTCCAGGATTTTAAATTGCTTGTTTGAGCGTCTTGCTTAGCGAAATAGAATTTAGTTTTTATGAGATGTTTAAAAAAGAACTAAGAGGTTGTTTGCTACAACTGCTGTCATTATGAACAGCAGGTAATTGTGGCTGAGGTCACGAAGTATTTTCCTATGAAATTGCTGCTTGACGCTTTAGCGATACTTCCCGTCACCAGAAAAATGAAGCCTGTGAACATGACTACAAGGATTTTTAGGCCAACGAAGGCTATGATGTTTGTTTGGGTGAGTGTTGCAAGTAAGGGGTTAATTTCAATTGCGCCTTTGCCTGTTACGCCGACTACTGTGGTCAGCAAATCTGCTACGCCTAGAAGAATTAGGGCAGAGCAGATTATAGTTTGTATTTTGACCCTGCATTCCAATTCGAGTTGTTAAGTTACCATATGAAGTGATACGCTCTACCCTCATAGCAGTTTTGAATGTTGGTTCGTATTAACTGATATATGTGTGAACAAGAAAATTGATCGGAATAATGCAATAATTGAGGATGTGACCTTTGGGATTTGATAGTTATTAATCCATATGCGTTGTATTTGTTTTGAACGTGGGTCTTGAAATTTGTGACTTTTTGTTTGTTTTAGGTGCCAACGAGAGTCGCATGGTAACATAGCACCGACTGGCTGGAAAGAAATATCACACAAACGTTTGAAAAAGGATGCATGCGGTTGGAGTTTTCAAAAGTACCTTTTGTACGCCTACCAGAATTAATTAGAAACATGTTTGGTTTACATTCTAGTGGCTGTAAAAGCAAAGATTAAACCTAAACTATCTTTCAAAGCGTTATTACTGTCATAGTCACGACTAATCAAAATAAATGTTACAAAAAGTGTCGGCAGGCAGCATGTTTTGGGCGGTGTACAAAAAGCAATCGAGCGGAGGGGTTAGCGGAGAATCTTTTATTAAGGTTGGAGAAATTAGTGGATAGTTTTGTTAATCCTCTTTTAACCCAAGAACTTGCGGTGATAAACTCAAGCGATAGTGCTGAGTCGTCGCCGGATTCTTGCTTAAAGGTGGTGTCCCAGTAGACGCAGCTAAGGTATAGCCGAGCACGTTTGGTAAGAGGGAGTTTTGTGTGTTTGTGTTTACTTGTGTGCCTGAGGGTGTTTGAAAAATAACTTGTGCGGGGCCTTGGGTTAGGGCGAATACAGGTGCTTGAAGATAGGAGCATGACTACGATTATGACTATGCCTGCGATTTTTGCGATGTCGACTCGGTTGATACCTTAAAACTAACAAGAACTGAAAACCTCCAAGAATTAACTTTGGGGAATTAGACCGATAAATTAGTTTATAGATAGATAACTATAGGAAATATTTATTTACCGACTTTGCATGACAGGATTAACTATGATTCAAATTGAAGCTTGGGCTATTGCAGGAGTCCTTGTTTTATTTTTGTTAGCCATAGCTTTCCTGTCTTACTTTATTATAAGCAAAAAGCTTTTTCCTCAAGTAATCGAATTTGGGCAAGAAATCAATCCAAATGAGGGAAGAACTGTTTCAGAAATTGCAGGCTATGGGATCATAAAAAAAATCGAAATAAGAATGCAGAATGTTAATTCAATAATAAATATAACAGTTGATCAAACTAACTTCCTAATTTTTAGTCTTTCAAACAACAAGAATTCAGGTTATAACGTCAAAGAAAATACTCTAGGTGCACAGATACAGTTGTTCGAGAGGTTTAATAAAAATTTTAGCGTTTATTTTCAAAATCAAAGCGATATTACTCTTTTTTCGAGTGGATCAATCCATTTTGAAATTAGGAAACCACTTGGCATTACCATAAAAACAATTCTTGCCGAAATCCGGAGGTAAAAGCGTGTGTCCATATTTTGAATTAACTTTGCGAACGGTACATCGCTTCACCCAAAATATACTTAAATGCTGGTACTGTTTCGTTATTAGTGAAAACTGAAAATAATTAAACAAAAATTAAGCAGATTCAGCTTGCTTTGTACAAATAAAAAGGAGGGCTATACCGTTAAGACAAAAAAAGCGTTATTCTTAACACTTTGGTTATATTCTTTTCTACTTTGGCTTTATCTAATTTCAAGAATAGTTATTGATGGCGTTGAATTACAAAGTTTGGTCATCAATGGTTTACCATTTTTTACTTTTGTAACATTAGGGATTATTTCTTTCGTTTTCAGCATGATATGTATGTTTATATATCTGGGGCAGACCTAGACTTTGAAAATAGATTCATCACTTCACTCCATACTATACCCTAAATGCAAGGGGAAAGGGGCAAAGAACGCGGGAGACCTATGGATTCTGAAAAGGAATACTCTAAAGTCGATTCCGGAACGAGTTCATGATTCGAAGTCAGAAATTGGTATTTAGATTGGTAAAGAGGTATTAATGGGTTTACAAATTATTATGGATAGAAGTTGGAAGGTTACAGGTTTCTTAGGTTTAAGCGTTAGGTTTATTAAATCGTGAATCTTAATACTATTGTACCCGCGGTTGCTCGACAAACAAAACGCCAAATGATCTTCACGAGTTAACACACAAATGAAAAACCAACTCTTAGCCGTACTAGCAATCATCATCGTTTTGACAGCGTTCTCCGTAAACGTAGGTAACGCGTCTCCACAAGCGGTTGCCACTCTCCAAGTAAGCGGAGTCGTGCAACAAACGCCGACGCCAACGTCTACTCCAACGCCGACGCCAACGTCTACTCCAACGCCGACGCCAACGTCTACTCCAACGCCGACGCCAACGTCTACTCCAACGCCAACGCCAACGTCTACTCCAACGCCAACGCCAACGTCTACTCCAACGCCAACGCCAACGTCTACTCCAACGCCAACGTCTACTCCAACGCCAACGCCTACCCCAACATCATACGACAATAATGCTGTTTGGCTTGGAGAAGCCAATGATGCAATAGGTACAAATCTTTCAAGCGTGGTTTCAACTCTTGTCGCTAATCACATAAAATATGCTGTTATTATGGTGGGTTACTGGAATGCTACAACCCCTTCAGCTCCATCAATCAATCCTCATTTCCACCCCCTGACATATTTTTCATCTGTTTGTTCCACTTTAAAGAGCGCTGGAATTGTACCTATCGCTTGGGTGGAGGGCGGTGTCAGCTGGGGCGAAAGTGCAGGTACCCCTGATGTTACGCCAGCTAATTATGCGGCTTACAATGCACGAATTGCAGAAGTGATGGCAATTGGCTTTAGCGGCTACAGCGAAGACATCGAATCCTATACCGGCACTCAATCACAGTACATAAATTACCTTAATCAACAATATACATTCCTTCACAACATGGGTAAACTTTGCATGCCTGCAGTTTCATCAAACAACGGTGGCAACAACATCAACGAATATCTTCATGTAGACTACATCTTATCCATGTTCTATTGGACTTCAAGCCTATTTGAACAACCCGACGCTAACATTTATTGGCAAGAAGAATTTGGCTTAGGAACCTATCACTCTACTTTCGGCTCTCCTGGATCACCCATTATTTTCGGCCTTGATGGCGTATATGATAATCAGAATCCATTCAGTTGGCAGTTAACGCAGTTCACAAACTGCCTTAACCTTTACGGTTCTGACAATTTAGTCGGTATTTCTCTTTTTTCCTACGACTTCATGAACAGCACAGATTGGAGTACCTGGATAAGCTGGAACCAATCCTAAAAAAACTTCTTTTTTCCTTTTTTTTGTTGAGCGAGTTGGCTGCTAACATGAACTCTTGAAGATGGTTACTCTCCAGATCATAACTACTTTCTGGACAACAAATCTTATGTGCAAACTAATCGAACAAGGAAACCTAACGTTCCAGAAAATCTTACCGGGCTAAATAGAGAGGCTGTAGAACGACTAAAACAAGAACCCGAGGTGTTTTTTCGCCTTCAGCTGCTCAAGAAGAAAACAACGAAGCATGGTTAGTCTATTTTCTGGATTGATTAGGGCAAAGGCTATCTGATATAGGACCCAGTTACCTTTCAGTGCTTTAAGGAAAAAGAATTTGGCAAGTGCTTTCTCGTTTAGGGAGTAATAGCTCCAAGATAAATAAAAGTAAAGAATAGCTTTTGTTCTATTGGGAATTTCTTTGCCATATTCCCGTAGAAAATATTCGTAAATAATGGCACCATCCTTAATCGATCCTTTTTTGTCTGACGGCATAGAATTTTTACCGTGTATTCGGTATTTAGCTAGAGGTTCTTTCATGAAAAAGAATTGGTGCTCATTCGCCAAGTTTACAACGAATTTTAAGTCGTTAAGGTATTTCAGTTTTTCATCAAATTGAATATATTTTGTGAAGTCTCTTCTGTGAATTAAGCTGGAATCGAAAATAAAATTTGCGTACAATAGTTCCTCAAAAAGTCTGCCACTCTTTTTCTTCTTGTTGGCTAAATTTATTTGAGTGAACGTTTCTCCTGTTGAAATACTGTTTTTGTCAATTATCTCGCCTTCAGACCAGACAACTAGCGAATCATTTTTCTCCAATATTGCCAATTGCTTTTCAAGCTTTAACGGGTTCCACACATCGTCGGAATCAATATAAGCAATGTATTTGCCCGATGCTTTTGATAGCAATTCGTTCAGGGTTGACGAGATGCCCAAGTTTCGTTCGTGGAAAAAAGCTTTGATTCTTTTGTCTTTCTTTTGGTAGTCTTCGATTATGGCTCTTGAATTATCTTTAGAGAAATCGTCAAGTATTAATAATTCAAAATCTTTGAAGCTTTGGTTTAGAATGCTTTCAATCGTTTCGGGGATGTATTTTTCATGATTGTAAGATGTCATAAGGACGCTGACTAAGACCATAGACTTTCACCATTAAACACTATTTAATATTTGGACTGAATTGCTAAATTTTTCTGATATCTGATCAACTGAGCTTTCTTTTAGCCAAAAAATTTAGACAAAAAGAGTATTGCACTGCAGATTCTCTCCGTCACAGGTAATTTATCACTAATTTCTTGTTACGCGCACTGCACTGATGCTGAGTTTGACGCTGGTTTAGTTTCTGCGATATTCACTAATGCAGGCAGACACTTTTCTGACCTCGTCTTCGTGTAACCACGGATGAATGGGTAAGGAGAGAATTCTGCCGCAGAGCTCCTCGGTTACGGGCAGGTTTTCTCTAATTGCGTACGCGTTCTGTTTGTGGACTGGGATTGGATAGTGTATTAATGTCTGGATTCCTTTTTTTATCAAGTGCTTCTGCAACCTATTTCGTTCTTTGCTTGTTATCACATAAAGATGATAAACATGTTTTGCGTATTCTCTTTCGAGAGGGATTGTCACGTGTGCGTCACTCAGGAGTTCGTTGTAAAGCTTGGCATTTTTTCTTCTTCTTTCGTTCCATTCATCCAGTTTTCTCAGTTTTACCCGCAGTATTGCAGCTTGGATTTCGTCTAGCCGGCTGTTGACGCCCACGAAATCATGGCTGTATCTTGAGGATTGACCATAGTTCCTCATTTTTGCAAGTTCTTCCGCTAGCTTTCTGTCGTTGGTTGTAAGCATGCCGCCGTCACCGTAGCCTCCGAGGTTTTTCGTCGGATAGAAGCTGAAGCAGCCGACGGTTCCCAAGCTTCCTACTTGCCTACTGCAATATTCTGAGCCGTGAGCTTGACACGCATCCTCTATTACATGTAAGTTATGGTCTTGCGCAATTTTGAGTAGCGGAGCCATATTTACTGGATGACCATAAAGATGGACGGGTATTATCGCTCGTGTCCTTTCTGAGATTTTAGTTTCAATTTTTGAGACGTCCATATTAAAAGTGTCAGGTTCAACATCAACAAAAATGGGTGTTGCTCCGTTTCTGCTTATTGCGTCGACGGTGGCACTCATTGTGTGTGAAACCGTAATAACTTCGTCGCCTTTGGAGATTCCCAAAGCTTTTACGGCCAGATATAAGGCATCAGATCCAGAATTTACACCTATTCCAAATCTGGCTCTAGTGTATCTGGAAAACTCTTTTTCAAATTGTTCTACGTTTTCACTTAGGATGAAATGACCACTTTTTTGGACTGCTAACATGGCATCTGCTACCTTATCACCTATCTCCGCAAATTCTCTTTTGAAGTCTATGAAGGCAATCATGTGTTTTTGACAACCTATTATTAAGAAAATTCTGTCTGAACAGGAAGCGAAGATTTTTTCAATGATTAGCGTTGTGACTTACCGAGGGGCAACTAGGAGATCACTCTTTTATTGAGGAAGAGAGCCTAACGCCCGAAAAGGCAATCAAAACTATTTCCAATTGAATGGATTTTCTACCAGGTTTATTCCAAACTCCAAGTCAGAAATGAGCTTGGATAAGGCGACCACAATGGTTATGTCGTGAGCAAGTAACGAATTCTCATCATAAGGAACATCCGTTTTATTGCTAAGTATACTTGATAAGTCACTATTTAGGCTTATTTTTCCTAACAGGAACCGTTTGTCCTCTCTCGAAGGCTGCCCGATAAGGTTCAATGCATAAACCCTTCCGTGATGCGTTACGGTGATTCTGAAGAATGAGAGCGCATTTACAAGATCTTTCTTAATGTATTGCATGTAATCCCTTTTGGGGAAAATAATCTCATTGAAGGTATCAGCGATGCTTACGCTCAATGTGCCATATTCATTTAGCAGTTTCTTCTTTCTTACCTCGGTTAAAATCGACCTCAGCTCTGATCTTTGCTCTTCGTTGAAATCTTCAACATTTTTTGATTCGACAGCCCTGAGATCAAAAAAGTCAAGTTTCAGTTCTTGCGCAAGAGTCAAAGCTTCAGGAATTGATTTGTAGTTCTGTTGTACGACCACAAAACCTGCGCCAACCTTAACGTTTGACTTAGTCCTTCGTTTGGTTTCAACCAGTTTTTTCAAATTTTCCGTTACACGTTCGAATTCGTCCACGCCCATGATTTCAATGTAGCCTTTTCTGTCAGCTGCGTTCAGGCTTACTCTTACCTTGTGGATCTTTACTAATTGTGCGATAACGTTAGTGGAATTGAGCGCAATTCCATTGGTGTACAAGCTGACCTTCAGTTTGCGTTTTACTCCCGTTTTCAGGACATCCAGTAATGAGGGGCTTAAAAGGGGTTCTAGACCGCCGCTTACATCGAGATTTTGACCATTCATATCTGAAAATTCGTTGATCAAACAAATGTATTCTGGAGTGGACAGAATATTTTTTTCCTGGTCATACGAATGGCCATTTCTGTAACAGAATTTACATTTTGCGTTGCAAGACTGACTGATGAAGAGTTCAAGAGTCTCTGGCGCAATCGGTTTTTCTCCTTTTATTATTCTTGAAATTCGTTCGCCATTTTTTGATAATCTTTCCATAGTGGTAATCAGGAATGGATAAGGAGTGAACGTAGACAACTCTTTTGCTTTTTGGGAAGATCTGATGAAGGAATACGTTTTTCTTAGATCTGCTTTTGTCAAGTCAAACTCTCTGCATATTTCACTGGAGGGGAGATACGGCTTCAGAAAAAGCTCCTTTATAACCTGAATATTAAGACCATTGGACTTCACGCTTGGGAGTAACTCTTCGAGACTCTCTTCGAGTTTCTTTGAATAATAGCTGTCTCCGAAAATATTTTCTAATTTCATTATTTTTAAATCTCCTAAAAAATATTTTTAAACAAAAGTTGGAGTGAATTGATGTTCTCAAGACTATTTTCAGTCTTGTATGCACTTTTGTCGTTTCTATTTTTTTGCGGGTTTTTAGAGTCTGTAACCAACGCGGGCACCAGATTATTAACCAAGTATGAATTGAATTCTCCGGGATATTTTCAGTATTGCATCCGATATTTTCCATCCGCACAGAAAGGGCGCTATTGTAAAAACATCCTAATTTAGATCGATGGATATTCATGATGATTTTTGGCTAGTAAGTACGAATATCGGATCGTCATATTCAAAGGGTAACTAGACAAGAATTTCCTTTGAAGTTTCTCTGCCCTCATTTCAATAACACGTTTAGGTATTTGACCGCTCAGTTTAGCCGCAGGAACATGAGGATTTGCAGAAAATTTGTATATAGTTACATTCTTAAGAAACAGTGGAAAATTAAGAAGTCTCATTGTAGCCTTAAAATCTTCTTCTGTTTCTGTGGGAAAACCAACCATGAAGTGTGTTGCAAGATTGATTCTCGGATATTTCCTGTTAATGTATAGCATCATGTTTCTCCATTCTGCTGCCTTGTACTGCCGACCCATTAATTTGAGAATTCTATTGCTTCCAGATTCAACTTGAACGCCCAATCTGCTTATTTTTTCAGAAGCGAAGATTTTATCGAAATTTGCAAACATGTTTTTCAAGTAGCCTGGGCTAAGTTCGCAAATAATGATTCTGTAGTTTGCATCATCGCTTAGATCAATAAGCCGTTTAAGCAGATCACAGGCGTTTAAGCCAATATCTACGCCATAAGCTCCGAAGTCTTCCGCGCAGAGCTCGAAGAGTCTGTAGCCTTTTTGTAAACCGTCTTTAAATTCAGAAATTACCTTTTCAATCGGCTTGCTCTTCACCTTTCCCCAAACAAGATGCTCACTACAGTAAGTACAATGGGCTGTGCATCCTTCAGCAACTCTTACGTAAAAAGTCGGAGTTTGCGAATTGAAGAATATCGCACGAGATAAGACATATCGCAGGTAACTTAACTTATTCGGTGAGGTACCAGAGTCGAGTTTTTCTGTTATAGGAAGGTTAGCATCTGGAATTTCCAGTGTACTTGAGCATTTAGTGACGTTCAATGCTTGCTTGAGAATTTCCTCAAAGGCATACATGTCTGAGGGCCCAATGAGGGGGCCGTCGAAATTTTTCTTTAGTGATTCAGGGTTTTGTTTTGAGAGACAACCCCAAACTACAAATCTCGCCGAAGGCTTCATCTTAGATTTAAGAGCCGCGATCAAACGTATCGATTTTTCTTCTTGCTTTTCAGTTAGTCCACAAGCATAAAAGATTAGCAGGTCGGCTTTAGTGGCATCTGAGGTATTGATTATTTCCGAGTTAGACTTCAAAAAAAACTGATTTACATACTTGGAGTAAAGTTGACCTACTTCGCACCCGTCAGTGGTAACATAAATTTTCATTAAGCCCTTTCCCTCTCAATTGTTTCGAATTTGAAGTCTTGGATTTCGACGATAGAATAAATTTGGTGCCAGAGGAGAGAAAAATAGCTTGCTCCAAATCCCCCATGCCTTGTGCAGTTTTGCGTTAATCAACAAATCTGCTCCCATGATAATTGTGTTTGCATAGTTGTTTTGAAGAGCCCATTTATTTTCCGGAAGAGATTCTAAATCGGAGCTTATTCTTTCAGCGAATCTGCTCTGTTTTTCGCGGTATTCATTAACGCGAATTGCTAACTTGCCGCGTATTGTTTCATAGTTGCCGATGAGGTCATTGAAAAGATCCATAATCTTTTCAGCTGTGATTTCGGTAGTGGGAATAGTAAACTTTGAAAAATCCACACTGTCAGCAAAGTCGTAATGTTCTGGTGCATAAGCGAGCCCGATAAAAGGAGTGCTTGCGGCAGCGCTAAAAACCAGAGAATGCAGTTTCTCGCCGACAAATATCTTAGAATTTGAAATCAGATTCAAAGTGGCCTCGATATCTTGCCATTTTTCAAAGATGCCGACACCAGCCTTTTTGGAAAGATTTTCGACATCCTGCATGTTATTTTTCCAGAACGGGATCAGAACTACTTCGTAACCACGATTTTTCAAGACACTGCAGACTTTGCTCAACTCTCTGAGCACTCTGTCTCTGCTTCCCCAAGAGGATTTAGAAAAACCTGCACCGACGTTTATCGCAATTCTATTGTTGCACTCTTCTAAGACTATTGTAGGTTTTAGGGATAAGCAAGGATCACCTATTACTTCGGAGTCTATTCCCCAATCTCTTAATAGCGCTTTTGAAATATTACCTCTTACACCAATCAACCTAAAATTAATTAACTTGAATCTATCGATTAGTTCTGGACTAAACGGACCATGCCACACGGGGTCTAAAACACCCGCACCAAAAACATATTCGTACTTTACAGGTCGCATAAGCGAGGCAATTGCTGGCAGGATAGTGCCACCGCCGACAAGCGTTGTCTGGCTATGCTTTTGCCTGAGCGGAGAAGTTATCCGACGAAACTTATAAGGGTATTTAGCAAAAATGTCTTGGTCAATTTTGTATAGAGCTTCATCCCCCATGTTGTAATTGGGAGTCACCCCACCCACATAGTTTATTATGTTTTCCATGAAATTCACCACTTTAGGTTGTTGGTTTTCAGCAAAGATTCACTGTTCGGTGGCACATATCTAAAGTGCATTTGATTGTAGGGCCTCAATTATAGTTTGAAACTCCGGTTCAGTCATGAACGGGAACATTGGAAGCGACAAGATTTTTGAATATAATGCTTCAGCATTTGGGAAGTCCCCTTTCTTGTATTTTGTCGTGTTTTTGTAATAAGAAAAGTAGTGAAGAGGAATGTAATGCACTCCTGCGGTTATGCCTCTTTTTTGCAAATGACTGTATAGTTTGTTTCTAGTTAATGGGTACGGTTTTTCAACCTTAACTTCCAACAGGTAAAAAACGCTTTGGCGTAGATCATTGTTGGGATCGTGGAGCATTTTGATTCCTTCGATTTCTTCCAAAGCAGCCTGATATTTCCTTGCAAGTTCCCGTCTGGACTCTGTGATGAGATCTATTTTTTCCATTTGTTTCAGACCTATGGCTGCTTCAATTTCGCTCATTCTGAAATTGAAACCTAAGTCGGTAACGTTATAGCGCCAATTAGTTGTCTTTTGGATCGGAGTTTTTGTTTGGCAGTGATTTCTCACAAGTAAGGCTCTGTTTTGCACTTTCTTACTGTTTGTCACGAGCATTCCGCCTTCACCCGTGGTTATGTTTTTTGTGGGGTAAAAGCTGAAACATCCGACGTTTCCGAAACTGCCAACTTTTTTGCCTTCGGCAGTTGCCCCATGAGCCTGAGCACAATCCTCAACCATTTTAATATTGAATTTTTTGGTTAATCGACTGATTTCTTTCATGTTGCAGGGAAACCCGTAAAGATGTACTGGTACCACGCATTTGACGTTTTCATTAGTTTCAAGAATAGACGCCAACTCTTTCGGGTCGATTTCTCCGTCTTCGTCTACATCACAAAAAATAGGCTCAGCTCCATACCATCGAATAATGTTTGCAGTAGCAACGAATGTGCAGACTGGAACCACAACGGAATCACCTTTCTTTAGTCCCAAACCATCCAGAGCCAAGTACAAAGCTGATGTGCATGAGCTTGTAGCAACCCCGTATTTGTCTCCCACAAAGTCAGCAAAGACTCTTTCGAACTCAGCTGTTTTCGGACCAAGCGTCAGCCATCCGGATTCAAAAACTTCCCTGATCGCATCTATTTCTTCGTCACCTAGTATGTTTTGGGCTTTGCAAAAAGGAATTGTGTCCAACAATATTAACCACTCAAATCAATTATTTTCTGCATCTGCTGTTTCCTAACCACACTTATTATTTCACTTACTTCAGGAAGGCTAAATAGAATAGTTTATTCTCATTTTCGGAATAAGTCTCCCTTGGTAACATTAGCATCAAACTTTTTACAATCCTAGCGAACTGAGATAGTATTTTGTTCCAGAGTTGTTTGAAGAATCGAAAGAAGCCTGTCACCGACTGCATCTGCACTTCTTGTACTGTACATATCGTAACCGACATCTTGCATTTTCTTGTAAAAAAGCGAATCTTCATAAAGTCGATTTATCTTTTTCACCAACTCGTCTTTGGATTTTGCTACACAAATGTCTAAAGTCTTTGATAAGAATACATTGTTTAACATCAAAAGAGGAGTCCTGCTTCCCCAGCAATCTCCCAAGAAGCCCCATCCACCTTCTTTAACTGGAGTAAATGCATAATAGCTCTCAGCAATTAGCTTCAATATTTCACATCTTGGTAAAGCGGGAATATACTTAATCGCTGAACCATATTGCTTTTTTAGGTTCCTAATGATTGACTCATGAGGACCCGATCCGATTACTAAGAACTCTTTTGTAGGTGTTTTTTCCAGAATTAGAGGTATGATCCACTCAAATTCCTGAGTATTTTTATTAGGAAGCAATGTGCCCGCATAGATTGCTCTTAATTTATTTCTATTTTTTGGAAGGATGCATTCTTCAGGTATATGGGCAGGCCAAGGAAGATAATATATTTGCTTACCATGTTTTGATAATAAATGCAATAATTTTTCGTCTCGGGGTTCAGAGGTTATTACCGCGTCAGCTTTTTTGCATAACCAAGACCAATATGAAAGCCCTCGGATTGGCTGCCTCATTAATACTCTAGCTAACATAGTCTGCCAGCTACCCATAGATTGGCTAAATGCAACATTACTGGCAATCTCCATATGCAGTACAATCGGTATTTTCAGATATTTCTGAATCTGAAGTGCTAACAGCATGTTTTCTGCCAAGTGGCACAAAATTATATCAGGTCTTAGTTCACTAGCAACTTCCAAGACTTTGTTTAGTCTTATTTGAGGGAAAAAGCCCATTTCATTAAAGTTTTTGAAATTATCGTAGAGACGATAAATTGGGAAGCCATCCATATTTTCAAAAACAGGTGGCTTTGCATAATTTCCACGTGCACCCAAAGACTTCCAGGTAATAAAAGTCAACTTGACGCCTTTTTTGCAAAGCCTAGTATACACATAATAGTCTTCGCATAAGTTTTTTGACATTACAGGAGCCAAAACTAAGACGTTCATGATTTTCACTTTCCTTGACTTTCAACAAAACAGACGAAATAAGTTGCAATTCTTTTGAATATCATAGAGATTGGCTAACAGCTATGCGGACTCGAAGGGACGCTATTAAAACCGCGCTACCGAGATTAGCCACGCTACTCAATATCCGTCTGCCAAATCCATTGAATGAACAAGACGTTGGAAACTTAACTGTCACTACCACCATGCTCTGTGTGCATTTTGACAAACTCGAGTACGTTGTCTGAAAGCAAATGTGGGAAGGTAGCTAACACTCTTTCCAAGCTCCAATTCCACCACTCAATCTGCAACAGTCTCTCAATTGTTTCCTCATCAAATCGCATTCTGATTATTCTTGCCGGGTTTCCTGCAACAATTGCATAAGGCGGCACATCTTTGGTTACGACAGCACCAGCTCCTATTACGGATCCATCTCCGATCTTAACCCCTGATAATATTATCACGTTCATGCCTATCCAAACATCATTTCCGATAGCGACATCCCCTTTGGTTCCATGGCGCACTTTGAATTTCTGAGCTTCTTTGAAGAATGCTGTAAAAGGGAATGTAGTCACCCAATCTATGCGATGTTCACCGCCGAGAAGGATAATAACATTTTCTGATATTGAGCAGTATTTTCCGATGGATAGATTAGACTCTTCAGATGCGTCTATAATCTTGGGTGCTCCATACGAATATTGTCCAATTTCATACTGGGCAAACAATGGATTGTCCCTCATGAACTTGTACTTTACCCGATAGTAGTGCTGCAGCAATAAGGAGGTTACCGTTCTGAGAAAACCTGAGGCTTTGGTCATAATTTTCGAGGAATCCCCATGCGCGCGTTTATTATACTCTCTCAAGGGCACTTTTTCTTGTTCACTCATGAAAATGAACGTGGCGTTTCATAGCGTGTGCCAATTTTTGACAATCAAAGGATCAAGCAAAGTACGACAATTTTCTAAATCGCATGGCGCATAGAAAAGCGGGCGCGGTGCATCTGTAATTCTGATATTTGTGGTCTTGTGAACCACAAACCACATGTAGTGTTTATAACTTCTTCTTTTTCATGCTTCTTGAGGAGCTTAATCAAGTTCTGTTATGAGAATTGTTCAGCGTGCGCGATTTATGGGCGAGAGCACTTTTGTGTTCGCTTTGCCGGCGAATATGAGTTCAAGCTCGGCTTTTCAATAGTTCTCGTGCTAATGCTTGGTGAAGAATGGTAGAGCACGGGCGCGCGAAAATCTCGCCAAATAATAATAATATAATTTTGTGAAGAGACCAAGTTTACGTTGACTTAGACTTTGAAAATGATAAATTGGACTATTTACCTGTACAAATCGTATTTTATTAATATGTTTTAGTTTTTCAAAGAAAATTGCATCATTCGGATGCGGAAATGGGGTTTTGTTAGGATATCCTCTAGCTTCGAAAAACAATGATTTTGAAAATAATACTGGCATGTACCAACCTAGGTTATCATCTTTTATTTTATTTCGCAGAGGAAAATTTTGGGCAAAATTCTCAAATTCTTCTTTCTCAAATGTATTCCAATCGAATCCAAACGAATGTTCTATGACCTTTTCGCTCGCTTTTACGAATCCAGGTTCGATAACTGCGAAGGTGATAACTGATTTGCTTTCAAATAGAATTTTTTCGTCCCAATTTCGAGGGAAATACATATCATCGTTTACAAAAAGAATATATTCGGATAAAGACAAAGATGCGCCGAGATTATACATCCCATATACATCGGCGTGCGCGCCTGGGTTCTCGACATATTTAACCCTCTTGTCACAATTCGTTGGAATTTTAGAAAAACTTAAAAATGAATTGTGATCTCCGTCCCAAATTACAATAATACTTTCGAGTTTTTTTGAATTCATTAAAAGACTATTAGCACAATTATTAAGATTTATTAATGAATTTGTTGGAAATATTGCAGTATACTTCTCTTCCATGATGTTAAACCACCAACCTCTTTAGCTAGTATTATCAGCCAAACCTTTCCTTTGTTAACAATTAGGCGGCCGGATTTAGTATAAAAACCTACCACAATGGAAAAGCCAAAAACAACATACGGAAAAATTATGAGCCCAAAGATAAATTAGGAACACGAATGCTTATTGAATTAATGGGAAGGAATAACATTCCATATTTCACTAATGCCATTTGTATAAATTAGATCGTTTTGATTGAGAAGAGGCGAGATTTGAGAAGTGTTGGACGAAACAGAAGATGTTATGGCGCCATTCAGTATGTTTAAACTGCCTAAGTAAACATAATTACTTTGTGGTGTTATTGTACCATTAATTATGGTGAATATTAGATTATCTGGAATTAAGCCATAGCTAACAAGTGCATGAAACCCAGAGACATCATCAGGAAAAACCTCTGCTGATTTAACGTTATGACTTAGTAACCAAGAAGCACTGAACACATCCTGTTCCGAAATATACATAGAGTTGAAATTCTGTTGAATAACCGGATCGGACGACGTACTAGCCCTAGAGTAGTCCAATGAAAAAGATAACGGAGCAGCCCCAATAACGACATTTACAAATCCTGACTGCGAGAGAAAATAACCAACTATCACGATAAATAGGAGTATTTCTGTAGCCTTTTTTATGTTTCCCAAGAAACGCTTCTTAGTCATTCTTTTCCACAAGATGCCAGCACTATCGATTACCAGCTCCCCGCCCATCACAAAACAGGGCGATAAACATAGAAGGGTTATGGCATAAAACCTTGAGAAATTCAAAGAAGGCGCAAGATTAGGTACGGCTAAACACAATAATAAAATAAACCCGCTTAGAATACACAATATTTGATACTTCGGGTCAATGGACCACTTTTTCGTTTTTCCTAATAATCCTAATAATAATCCGACAACTGCAACAGCAAGAATTAAAATGGCTAAGATAAAAAAAATCCAATAGATATCGCTTGCAAAATTTATGTTACTTCCTGCAGGATGAGCACCAGATAACCCCCTGGAGGATGCTGTACCAAAATCTGAACCAAAGGCAGAAAATATGAAGTTTAAAGAGGAAACTATTGAAACAGTTATTGAAGAAGCATAACTATACCACGAGAAGGCTATTAGAAATAGCACTAACACCGATCTAAAATCCAATATATTATCTTGATATTTTTTGATTTTTGATATTATATACAACGAAAGCACCAAAAATAAGTATATAAGTGATAGTGAATAGCAAGAAACAATCAACGCGCCCCCAAAAACAATGAGAAGGCCCCTTCGTTTGCCAACTGGCAGATTTTTATCTATGATAATTAAAATTGATAAAGCTAAGAAGAGTGTTGCTATTATCTGTCTATCAAGACTTAATGGCTCAACCCCGTAAAAAACCATTGAACCAGAAACAAAGAATATAGAAGCCAAAAATGAAGCAGTCTTAACTAATTGTTTAGAATATACAGTAAATAATGTAACAGGAACAAGAGAAAATGCGAATGGATAGAGACTTTTGAATACTACCTCGCCACTGCAATTCATCAAAGAATAATATATCGTAGGAAGGATAGTTACACTTAACATGCCACTAAGGTTGACTGTGGACATCAAATTAGTCGTAGTTGAAAGGAGAGCCCAGTGTCCACTGTTGGCGGTTACTTTAAAAACATAGAATTCAGCATTAGCATCAAAACCCATTATATATCTTGAAGTGAGCACAACTTGAATTGTAAGAGCCAGAGAGACTAAAAAAATTACAGCAGGTAATGACATAACAGAGGAAAATCTATTTGAAAAAATACTCAGTCCAAACAAGATCACTATTGAAATAATCATCAAGGATAAAACGTAAACATTTGTATATAATGAACCAACTACCCCAAGAATCAAAGGTATAATCAAAACTGATTTAGGCGCCAAATTCTTTAGATTAAGAAAATTATCACTTAATTTCAGATTCGTAGTCAAATCTTGACGGTACGCAACAACTGATATGACTAACGTCAAGAGGCTTAACGAAATTAATAAAGGAGTTGAGGTCAAAGGCATTGAAATGCCCAGTGTTAAAAATAATTCATTAATTAACAAACCTGTAAACATTAAAAATGCTAAACTCAAACCTACTATAAGCAATATTTTTTGAACAAGCATAGTTCCAGTTAACTTTAGAAGCCTAAGAAGAACAAAACCAGGAATAAATGAAAGATAAATAAAAGCAACAATAGGTCGTAAAATCGGAATATTAAAAATAATCACGATAAACAAAAGAACGTGAAATACAAGCAGAGCTAGTAAAGGCTTGACCATCTAGCATCAACCAATGAATTGCTAATGATCAGAAGGGGATAGCACGTGCTTTTCATACAATTCATGCGAAAGCATGCCTTATGAAACTTCTTTAATCTTAATACTTCCATCAAAGGTAGCCGCATGAGTTGACACCATTCCTGAAGCTAAACCCTCGATTGGTCTAAGGTTATCCGTTTAGTAAGCATTTAAAAACGTTCTTAGAATCTCTGCTTCAAAAGCTTTTCTATGAATCGGAGATATTTCTTGCAAATCGAGTTAATGTCAAGTTCGGCTTCAGCAAATCGTCTCCCATTATACCCTTTCAAGTTAAGAACATTCTTCGGAGAATCCTTTGCATTCAAAATCGCCTCGGCAAAGGATTCAGCTGTAGGTTTGCAAACAAAACCGCAATCAAATCTTTCAACAATGATGGATGTCTCATCAATACTTGTTACAATAACCGGCTTGGCCAATGCCAAAAACTCACCAAATTTTGTTGGAAAAACTGCACGTCCGCTGTAGCCTGCGCACTGACCAGAGGGACTTACTAAGACATCAGATTGCCGTAATTCGGATATAAGCTCATCCTTCGGCAACCAATCAAGGCATGTTACTTTCTCTTTTAACCTATTTTTTATATCGGTCTTGATGGCTAAATCTTCTTTGCGAAAGCCCATAAATTTGAAATGAATCTTGTTGTCGCGCAGAATTTCTGCAGCCTTCACCACGTTTTCGATTCCTTGGTATTCAGCATATGAACCGGAATACGCTACAGTGAATGGATGTTCCTGTGAATTGTTGGTAGTCAGGTTTTGTGAGCTAAATAACTCCAAGTCTACGCCATTCAGAATCACCTCAACATTTTCTTCTTTGATACAAGGATTACGATCAAGAAGATTGTGCTTCAGTCCTTGTGATGCAACCGCGAAATGGTCGAAGCCGTTAAATCCTAAGTATTCTGTCAAACGCGCATTGACCCCCCTGAAATATCCTTCAAGGTTAAATCTTCCTTTCTCAAAAAGGGAACTTTCAGCCAGTGCATCGTTGTGCATATCATAGATCAATAAAGTATTACTACGAAGCAGAGGTTTTGTCAATGCCAAAACGTACGCCGAACCATTTCCTTCAGCTATTACTACATCAAATTGTCTTAGAAAGCGAAGGATAAATGGAATATTAAGCGGTTGAACAAGCACAGGAGAACCGAAGAACAATTTCCACAAGAAAAGCCGACTGGTATTGGCACCTAATTTTCTGCAATGTTTTTCGATGTTAATTATTCTACTCTCATAAGCAGGTGCATTCTTCGGCGTCCATGAAGACACGAAAAGGATCCGCATTAACATATTCAACCTTATCTGGCCATTTAACCATCTTACATAAAAAAACTGTGAAGAGAAAACAGAAATTTTGTTACTTTTGGCTCTTCATCATGCAAAGAAGAAACAGTTGATACTGCACATCAATTCGCTTTTACGGGCAATTTAAGGATTGCATTTTGTAATAGTCTTTTAACGTATTCATAATTAGGCATGCTTATCGCTTTCCGCAGAAAACGTGTAATATTTATTACTCAATTAACCCGATCTTGTGAAAATTGATCGTGACCCAATATTATGAATTGAAAGATAAACCTCTTCAATTTTGCTTGTTATTATATCCCAATCATAGTATTTCTGAACATGCATTCTTGCATTAGTGGCGATTTCTTCGCTAAGAGTGCTATCTTCAATTAGCGTCAAGATCGCATTTGCAAGTTTCTCAGGACTGTTAGTAGGAACAAGAAGACCTGTCTTAAAATTATCAATCACATCTGTAATACCAGATATCGCTGTTGCAACAATTGGTAGTCCACACGACATAGCCTCAAGTAAGGTTGTTGGCAAACCTTCGCGATAAGAAGGAAGAACATATACCGCTGCATTTTGATAGTATTTTAGGAGAGTCTCGTGATTAACGTTTCCAGCAAAAGAAAAATTTCTTTCAAGATTAAGGGCAGAGACTAATTTCTTTAAGCGCCTTTCTAAGGGCCCGCTCCCTGCGATAACAAATTTGAAATTTGGATATTTCTTGCAAACGTGCACAGCACCTTTGACTAAATCAATTAATCCTTTTTCAGCACTGAGACGACCTGTGTATAGAATATAGGACTTCTTGTTTTCTTTATGATTTTGAGGACAAAAAAACGTGGAATCAACAGCATTATGAATTATCTCTAAATCCTTTATCCCATAAAAAAGCCTTAATTCATCTGCACAAGCCTTGGAAATGGCAATAACTCTATCGGCACTTCTCACAATTTGGCGGTCTATTGCTATATACATCAATGAAAAAGTTTTAACTATTAGTGAGGGCAAATCCAATATCTTTCGATAAGGCACATAACCTCTCATGGTCCCGTGTTCTGTAACTACTTTTGGCAAACATGTATCAACAAATGGAATATTTGCATTGTGCAAATGAACCAAATCAAAATCCGACTCAATGGATTTAAGAAACTTAGAAACAAAAAATCCGTGTAATTGAAGATGGAATGGATAAATCGGAATGAATCGAACCCGATACACAATTATGCCATTAATTGTCTGTTTAAAATAGGGCTCTTTCCACGAGCCACGAGTAATAATAGCTACTTGATGTTTCCGCTCAATCAATTTCCGTGACAAGCCATAAACATGGTAACCTGGCCCCGCAGGCACAGGAGGAATACTGTCACAGATCATGCAAATACGCATTTCCACCACATCCAATAGAAGTTAGGAAGTCTTGCAGATGATCATTTTTCTGCTGCATTTCCAATGCATTTAAGTTAGCTGCAACTGCGCGCGCAGAGTGAACTCGTAAATTTAATCGCGTTATGTTAATTGAATCCGCTTTTGGCCCTAACGAGTTGAAATGACGACTTTTTAACCATTTTTAACTATTAAAAGAGACAGGGCCGCGTGCCTTTACAAAAAGATAAATATTCATATCAAGTTTCGAGCTGTTGCCACAACCAATATAAAGAATCAATGAGAATAATCCATTCCTTTTTTCAACCTATTGGCACTACTCAAAGCATAACCAATGCCCAATCTAAAGTCATCGAAACTTCGTATTCCGAACAAATTATTCCAGAACCATCCACTTGTATAGATTTGTCTATAAATTTTCTTTCGCAAAGAAATGAGTTCATTTGTTTCAAGATTAGAAAGTTTGACTGGTATTGTATCGGTTGGAACACAACTCAAACCACGCCAATCTATCTTTTCTCCTGCAAGATTCAACCTTTCTGCATCATACATAAGTTGTGTCCCACTGAAGGGCACAACAGTATTCAGTTGAAATCCAGTTGGCTTTGTTTCAATAATGAAATCTCGAGTCTTCAAAATCTGCTCTTTGTTTTCACCAAGATAACCCATCATAGTGCTAATGTATTGCTTGATTCCAGCTTGTTTTAGAATACGGATAGCTTCTTTCCCTTGTTTTACGGATATGCCCTTCCCTGAAGCTCTAAGCATTTCGTCTGTTCCAAATTCAATCCCAATACTCGAACCATTGCAACCTGCCTTTCTGAGTGTTTTGAAAAAATCTAAACCATGCTTGCAGATCAAGTCTGCTCTACTGTTTATGAACCATTTAAACTTGAGGTTTCGCCTCATTATTTCATCTGCAATCGCAAGACACCAATCTGAATTTATTTCGAATGTATTATCAAAGAAGGAAATGTACTTAACATTGCGATCTTTTACAAGATATTCAAGTTCATTCACAATTAATTCTGGCTTTCTCGGAAACCAGCCAGTATTTGCATCCACACACATCCCGCACCGATAAGGACAACCTTTTGATCCTCGAACCACAGCCCATGGAGAAAGCCACTTTGTTCTTGTATAAAACTTATGGAAATCCAGAACCAAATCCCAAGCCGGCGGAGAAATGTCGTTCACTTTTGTATAAATCGAGTGAGAATATGACGGAAAGTTCTCGATAATCTTTGGAATTGCGTACTCATAGTGATATTCATTAAGAAAAACGTCAAGATCTTTGCATTCCTTCATTACCCTTTCTGGAATGGCTCGAAGATTCCAACATAACATCAAAGTATGATACAATCCTTTCCTAACTGGATTATGCGAAACTTTCTTTGCTACCTCAACAACTTTAATATCCTCATAAAATGTTGAGGGTGTAGATCTAAAGATTATCCAATCAGGCTCAATACGATTCATATAATTTTCAAGTGCTGACCATGACGAATTGTTAGTGTTCATATCAAAAAGTTTCACTGTATATCCTTCTGATTTGAGTACCCCACCTATGTAAACCAAAGAAGTTGGAGGATGGATACAATCCCTATCGCTATTCTCGCAACGATCTTCTCGAATAACAGGAATTCCATTAAACCGAGGTGGATTTACCAATAACACATTCATCTAAGAACATCCTCATAGACATGAATTGTCTCTTTCACTACTTTCTCCGGGTTGAAATTTTCTTTAACATGTTGATAACCTTTCATTCCCATGCATTCACATAATTTTTCGTTATCTCTAAGCATTGTAAGATAACCAGAAAGTTGGTCAATATTTCGTGGGGAAAAGAAAAATCCACTCTCCATGTTCATAACCTCAACAGATGAAGGTATAAGAGTGCTTATCACTGGTCGTTTACAAGCCATAGCCTCAAGCAAAACAATTCCAAAAGACTCATAAAGCGACGGCATTACAAACACAAAAGATTTCTTTATTTCTCTGATCAGTCGTTCCCTAGAAAGTTCCCCATGAAAAACATTATAGTTAAGACCAATAGATTCACATGCTTTTCTAAATGTTATGAAGTCTTTTCTTTTAACATTTCTACCACAACTCATAGCAGTTCTAGGATTTGTAGATTCTTGATTCAGAGCTTCAAACTCTGAAATATCAACGAAGTTTGGTATTACTTCAATCTTTTGACTTGGAACCCCATAATTCTTTGTAAGCTCATCTCTTAAAGTGTGACTAACAGAAATTAACTTAGAAGCATTATCAAGTGTAACTTTCTCAAAATATCGTCCAAGATAGAACTTCACCGACTTTTCATAGTGCCACTCAGTTCTAAGAAGTGAATGAACCGTCACAACCATTGGAGTCTTTGTTTTACAACCAAATGGGCTTCCTTGAACATGAATTAAATCAAGACCTTGCCTATCAAGTTTTTTTGCCTTCTGCACTGCCCCAAAATTTGTCAAACCATACTCTTCTTGAACATCAACTCCTTGTTCTCGTAAGCTCTTGATAAGACTTTTCATGTGAGTTCCTATTCCAAATTTTGAATCTCTTCCAAGCATAGCCACCTTCATATCTTCAACACCTTGAGAAACTGTTTTCTGAGTATCCTCAGTAAGCGTCCTCTATCTCCAAACCGCTTCAGAAAGGCTGAGGCATAACCAACTCAATTGTTAATCATTACCGACTGAATTATTACCTTTAAAATTCTTAATCCATCTCTTATTGGATTCAAACGTGAACACCCGTTCGCTCTCTTTCTTACCAAAATTGGAACTTCTTTTAATGAGTACCCATTTATAATTGATTTCAAGGTTAATTCGGTATCGACCGCATAACCCTTTGAAGTTACTACTGTTTCTTTCAAAACCGTTGACTTGTAAGCCCTAAATCCACTCTGACTGTCAGTTACAACACTTCCTGTCATTATCAGGATTAATAGATTTATCAGGTGGTTTCCAAATAAGTTAACTCGCGTGGTTGTTTTTTTGCCTTCATCAGTATTGAATCTGGACCCCACTGCGACGTCGGCGCCGTTTAGGACAGGAGAAATAAGTTTTCCGATATCTTCTGGATTATGAGAACCATCTGCATCCATTGTAACAATGATTTCGCCTCTAGCGTATTCAAACCCGCACTTAAGAGAACAACCTTTACCTTGATTAGTTTTGTTTGATAATACTTTAGCGCCATTTCGAATAGCGACCTCTTTCGTCTTGTCAGTGGATCCGTCGTCAACCACAATGACTTCATGGTCCATTTGAACTTGTTCATCTAATTTATGTAATTCCGCTAAAACATTGCCCAAGTTTTTCTCTTCATTGAATGCTGGAATAATTATTGAAACAAGAATCCCCGATGTTTGCTCACCACTTAGTTTAGTCATACCCGGTACCTCCCATTCTCGTGGCTTCAAATTTCCAGTTTTTTTGTTTATCAATTTAATTTTTTATAGAACAAATTTTTCTGAACAATTTTCAAGGATCTCGATCAAAAAAAACACGAAATCGCATCTGAGCTATGCCGTTCTTGTAAGATTCAAATTAAGCGTAACAAAACTGTTATCAAACTGGATCGCGCGCTGGCCACCAATAGAGTTAGAGGTTTAAGGAATGTTGCCTCCTACACACTCTACAGCATACTTTGCTTAGTCTTAAACAGGGAAGCGGCTCAAAATACTGGAAGAGTGGAAAAAGCAGTTTCACCTACATGCTTCAACACATAATATCGGGACAAGGCAGAGCGCCATCCAGAAATGAATAACATTATAATGAATATCAACCCAAGAAAGTCTAACTAGTGATAATGAATGCCCACTAACAAGTACGCGCCCGCGGGAAAGTAAAATATGCTAGTTTGTTAGCTCGTGTCGGATGGACTTTTGCTGAGATGAAATCTGTTGTCCAAATTCATAATTCTTAAGAAGACCACGTTGACTACTATTTATGGATATAGAATGTTCGGGAAAAGTAAAAGGCAGATAAAAAATGTGACGTTCGTACAACCACTCAAAGACGAGGCATATTTCTACACTCCAATAGGATACTCTATTAATTTGCAGAGCTCTAAAGAAAAAAAAGGAAAACAGGTTTTCAATGATTCTACTTTGGCACTCGCAGGTAAGCTAAAGCTAATTTTTGAACGCGAAAAAATGACTTGGTTTGAAATCAGAGAGGAGAAATCACCAACACCAGCAAAAGACGAACACTCTTTTGTACTGTATTATTACCCTCATCGTTTGGTGGCGTGTCAGACTTCCTCTCTCGATGAGAAGGCTACATTGCAGGATATAAAAAAACTGTTTGATTTCATTGTAACAGATGACCAGACTAGATTTGCAGAAGTTCAACAAATGCAATCGCCGTCAGCATATGGATTCGTCGCAGGAGAACCACACGAAGAATCAGAATCTATTTCTATAGTAGCAACAGACCAAATCAAAGACATTATCCTACAAACAGTCAAAAAAGAAAAACCCGAAACTAGAAAACAAATAATTGCAATAATGCAACAGCATTACTCCATACCACCCGAACAAACAAACAACCTGCTCATAGAACTTGAAAACGAAGGCCTCCTACAATTCACAAGGGAAGAATCGGCTAAGGGCGCGCTACCGCAGCACAAAACTGGTACCGTCCAGACAAACTCAACATGAACACACCCCATAAAATGGGGTCACCCTGAAAGCTGACACTTTCCCACACTCCATCGAAGCGCTCTCTCGTATTCTTACATAGAAAAAATCCAAAACCTTTTAACTAGAATCCAACAACTAAGGATAGAAGGTATAATAAATTAGTGAAGAAACTAAAGAATTACTAAGGCTTAAGGGTTCTGAATCGAGAGGCAGCCGAAAACATTGGAAGATATAATAAAGCAGTCTCACCAACCTATTTCAACACATAATATCGGGACAAGGTAGCGCGCTTCCAAAAGCACTACATCGAAGTTATTCATATAATTCGCCAACATGCTAATGTGATAATTGCTATTGGATAAAGCGATATCCTTGAGATTTTAGTTCTTCAAGATTATGTTCGAGTGAAAGAGGACAATTAACTAAATCCAAAAATTTTTTCCGTTCCAGTTTTACTTGTATGGACATTTTGTTAATCAGGTAATCGTTGATTTCACTGCTTCCATGGCTGACTTTTGTATGGATAGAAGTTTTCTTGCCGTTTACATAGAGAATTAGGAAAGTGTGGTCACCTTCAGCTTGAACAAACCCTTCTTCTCTAAACTGCTAACTACTTTTCTTGCTTTAAGAGTAGCCAAGCATACGCACCTATTTTTCTTACGTATCGAAGAATTCTTCTCTTGAGTTCTTTAGCGGCGCTTGTTAACTTTGCATCATTTTCCTTGCCGTACTTATTCCAAATAAATATGAATTCATCTTCAAAATCTTTGACGCAGCCTTCAAGTTTAGGCGAGACAGCAACAATGCCTAATTCTTCGTTTCTAGAATGTCGCCTGTCCGTAGCGCTGCATCAAAGTTTTCGTCGGTGACAGTGCTGGTTACGTGGATTTATCCTCAACCGTCAGATTTGAAAGCAACGGATACGAACCCGGCTCTCGACAATTCTGTTTAGGTTAAGCTGAATATCTCTGTTCTGGTGTCGGCACAAACATGACTAGCTCTTTCTGAACAGACAATTTTGCTGTTTCTCTTTTGGAGGATAATCCAGTAAAGGCTCCAGCCACTGAACCAGAGAAAGACAACAACTGGCATTAGCAGGAAAAATACTGCTCTGTTTCGCCTTCGCATGAAGTGTCATCGGCGCAGACGACTAATAAAACTTCATAACACGTACATATATATCCCCTATTATAATTCCAGTTCCTTCGGTCCATTCTAGTCAATTTTAGCTACAAATAATTTCACAAATAGCGTCCGCATGTGGATCAAAATGGTTTCAACACTTCAATTTTGAACCTCCGAAATCTAAAACATTCGTGCACGGTTCAAAGTGAGCGCGCTGGTTTGTCCCTAAAATGTTGTTTTGAGTTCAACCGCCTGCGCGCGCTAGTGGTGTCCGATATAACTGAGACCGTTTTTAAATTGCTTTGCACTACTTAGAATTCGCGTTTAATACGTTGTTTCTAATATTATGCGCTTAAAAATTTCGACGCCATTCCTAACGCCTAGTTTCTTCTCGCCTAATCTTTCGCGGTATTTGATGGGAATTTCCGCGATGCCAAAACCTTCCAGCTTCACATGATGATTAAGTTCCACCTCGACGTCGAAACCTTTGGATTTCACTTTCCAATCTCTAAGAATTTCCGCACGCAGTACACGCAACCCTGTCAGCGGATCGGCTAACCAGACGCCGTTTAGAAAGTTTTGAGCCAAACCTATGAACCGATTACCAAGGTAAAAAGCGTAATTCGACCCCTTCAGGTTTAAGTAACCACTGAACCGGTTACCGCAAACCATACCCACTTCCGGATTCTTCTCAAGTATTCGGATCATCTCAGGAACGTGTTCAGCGGGGTACGTATAATCTGCGTCTGTGATAACCACGTAATCAACTGTTAAATC
>JBEKNP010000034.1:0-47513 GCA_049522695.1 Bathyarchaeia archaeon
AGTTTCAAGTTTTTTTAATATTTGGCTGTGAAAAGACATTTCTGAGGCTAAATTGTTGTCAAAAAGCTGGTCCAAGAAGAGCTTCTGTAGCCGAGAAGCAATTATTTAATTTGCCCGCGCGCGATATTTCAACCCCATTTTCAAAGGTGTGGTTGAGATAAATCTAATACTGGAAGATGGAAGGAAGACCTTCACTATTCTACCTTACAACGTTCATGCACAATCCAAGATTGTTGGAAGACAGCGAAACAAGCCATTAGTTAATGAATGCGGGATTCCACATATTTGTTTGCCATTGTTATGGAGCATTTTTGATGTTAAGAAACCGTCCTATTATGGTCCGAATCGAAAGAGAAGTCACCATAAAGGAACCCTCAACAAACCGTTGGAGTACATCCATTTTGACAATTCGTTAACCATAATGCATCAACCCAAAGGACTGTTTTACATGCAATCGCAAAAGGACATGCACAGGATGGAAGAAGATTCGCTCAAATTGTGGAATGGTAGAGGCAAAGAATACGTTGAATTTTGTAGTTTTAACACCTTGAAGCGGTTGTTTAAAGTCAGATTCGTGAAAGGAAAAAGAGGACCCGACATTTTTCACGCTATGGGCTTAACTTATAAGAAGTTGAGTAAATAGAAAGCGAAGTTGTTTGTGCAATCTAAAGAAGTCTGGAAAATAGTTAACAAACTCTAAAAGGCGCAAAGAAGAACATACAAGTTAGAGAACAGGGTTTGGAGCATGGCAAAGAACCAAGCTGGAAATTAAAGCCAAGTCCGTTATGAAACCTTTTTACACACGAAAGCAAAGTGAACCAGAACGGCTATTCGTTGAAACATTGGAAAGTTCGAAAAAAGTAAAATGGTGGTTTAAGAATGGAGAGACTGAAATCAAATACTTTGCCGTTCCAAGAAGCATCATAAACCAATTTGGATTAACAGAATATGATAAGTTAGAGTGGATTCTTAAGGCAGAAGGTGGAGAACTAGTAATAATCGTTAAACCACAAAAAGGCGAAATCAGGTAATATGAATGCCACCACAAAATGATTTTGAGAAACAATTTTGTTTGCGCACCGAGGAGTTAAACAATCTGGTAAAATCAAAAAAAGAAACTGACCTTCTAAGGATTTCAGCTACATTGAGATTGTTATTAATGGATGGGTTGATGCATAAAGCAAATAGACGTCTTCGATTAGACATCATCTTTATGACCACCGACTATCAAGTGCCAAGTGTCCAAAACGTAATTCTTTGGTCTATACAAGATGGGCTATACCCACCCCATTCACACATGGGGGATAAACGCATTGCTTTGAATCTTGACCAATTTCTTGCTAAACCAATTGCAATAATGAATAAGAATGTGCTAACAGTAAAGGAAGCTATAAAATTCGAAGCAAATGTCAAAGGGGGAGTACATGTCGATGAAACTGACTCGAAAGTACCTAAAGAAGTTGCTATGGATACTAGCATGTTAGTTGTTGAAGGTCATCGACCAACCTTGAGACAACTTGTTTCTATTGGACTTGTGACGTTGGAGGCACTTAAGCCCCTTTACGATGCCATAATAGCATAAAATCACAGGCAAGTTTCTCAGGTGACGAAATTTCACATGGAGAACAAAAACATTAAAGTGACGGAAACTTCACAAAGCCCTTGTCAGCAACCGAATTTACCCATGAACCCCAAAAATACCAAAACAACCGAGAACTACACAGAACCTGCTGGAATATTCTTTTTAAGCAACTGCTTACATAGGCTAATTAGTGGTTTAACATGCAAAAAAATAAGCAAAAAAATAGCTTAAAGTATGTTATACCTATGAATGTTGGGTTACCACTCCGTAACACAATAAATTTGCGGTCATGAGTGCCCTATTTTTTGAAGCATTACAATCCTCGCGTCCATGGAACCCTCAACTGAGAAGAGCGGAATTGGCAGCACTGGACCTCTCTTGAATTTGGAGTTGGAAAAATATCGGTCGATGGCTTCTTCGGTTATGGGATTGAATTGATCATGAAGTGATTCCCCGCTGGCCCCTCTTATCAGGGCTTGTCCCCTGTTTTTCAATACACGAAAAAATTCTGAAGCGTATCTGGGTCGATCATGGTCTTCTATGAGGTGGAATAGTCCGCGGTCGATTATGAAATCGATAGCCTCGTCGCCAATGGGGAGTTCCAGAACGTTCCCTCTGAGCCAATCCACTTCAACATGGGCTTTTTCTGCTCTTTTTTCTGCGATTTTAAGAGCGGCGGCACTGATATCGACGCCTGTGACTCTAAATCCGCATTGAGCCATGAAGACAGCGTCGGTTCCGCCGCCCGATCCAACGTCTAGGACTCTCGCATTTCTCCGAGGTACGTTGGCGGTTGCAAGGGCAACGAGCTCGGGAGAGGGGTAACTAAACTCCCAGTGCTTGTATTCCTCGCTTTCATAAGCATTTTCCCAATAATCATTATCTGACATGCTGGTGCCCCATTATTACATAATTCAAAATGAACTATATCAGTTCTCCAAGATTTAGATTGTTGGTCAGGTTCTAAACAGGGAAGCAGAAGAAAACATCAAAAAACAGACAAGGCTTCATAGGCTAAACTCCGAGTGATACCTCTTTTTAACCCTTAAATCATCAAGTAAAAAGCCTGCCCTTCCCTCTTTCTTACCGCTGGGCAAGCGAATGGTACAATGGCTTTACTGGATTTTTAGCCAAAACGGTTTGCCCGAAAGAAAATCCGTTAAGAACTCGGCGAAATCGTCATTTTCAACGTATAATTCGGTTATTTCATCGTTAACTAGAATTTTATGGTTTTTACGGATTGATTGTGCGATAAGTTCAGCTACGCCCGCAGTTTTGCCCCCATCCGCAAGTTTCTCTTTTAAGAGTGCAACTGCATCGGTTGTTTTGCGTGGCACTTCAATTATCCAGCGCCCATCCTCAATGTAGGGTCCAGAAACAACCTGTTTATTGTCGGCATATTTAGCTAAGAAATTCTCGCTTTCCACTTCTCGTTCAAGCGGTGGACCTAGGTGCTTTTTGATGTTTGACAAAACTTGCCCTTCAAGCTCAAATATGAAGATGCTGAGGGTTTTTTCGTTGCTCCACACGGTGTCTTTTAGGATTTTGTAATCGTTTAACTCTAATAGTCTATGTAGCGAACGCTTTGTTCTATATAGTTGTCCCCATAAGACGTCTGGAACAGCGCTCACTTGGTCTATAGCCAGAAATAAACTGGATGAGCCGCAGCTGGCAAGATGGTTTTTCAAGCTTGCAACGGGTAGCACCTCAGGTTTAGGCGGATAAAAAAAGGCTGCATCTGGCTTTTTGAGGAAGGCTCTGGCTGCGCCAACAATACTGTGCAGTTTTTGTGGCTGCACGGCTGAAGCTACATTTCTTCCTTTATCAACGGGGTCAATAATCACTAATTGTTCAGGGAAGAGTAGGGAAAGCTCGTTTTTTCTGTTTTCGTAATAGTTTTCGATGTCTATTACTACGCGTTTGTTATACCGTGCAAAGGCTTGTATTGTTTCAGAGAACGAGCGGTACTTCATTATCAACAGTTCGCAGAGGTAACCGCTGAATCCGCCGACTTTTATTTCCGCCCCATAAACGTCTATGCCCTGCATGAACCTTTTAAGAAGCCGAACTTCTCCACGCAACTCTATGGTTAAGTGTTTTTTAATGTAGTCTGTATGATACGGCGTTCTGTCAGTGGCGCTTTGCCACTCACCAGGTTTAGCGTTATAACAAGGGACAATATCCACACGGTAACCTGCAACCACTGTTTGTAGGTACGGATGCTCAGCGAAACGTTCAATTTGCACATAAGCGCCAGCCGCCTTTTTAGCAATCTTTAAGCCGATGTCGCCAAGATTCTTTCTCGGTATGGAGGTTGGTAAACGCATGAAAATGTCAATGTCTGGATTTTCTTTAAGCCATGTGTCTTTGGCAACTGAACCCTCAACACGCACAATCGCTTGAACGCCTTCTTGTTGGCAAGCCAAGACTACTTTTTGCTTCAGCTCACGGGTTATGGCATCAACTTTTGCACGGTCCTCTTTGCTAGGCGTAATTTTCTCTAGAACCTGCTTAGTTATTGCTTCGATTTCCTGCATGGCTATCATTTTTGCTCCTGTGTGGGGCAGTATTCTCTGAGCGTTGAGTAAGTTGGGCCTTTAGGTGACAGTTGGCTTTTTTTAAGCCGAAGGCAGTCTGCTTTGATTGTGCCAAACTCGTAATCGGCTTTTTTTGTTACCAGCTCAGCTAGGCGCTGTTTGTTTGCGCCAGATTTTACCCGTGCAATTGTTAAGTGTGGGCTAAACCCGTAAGCATCTGCCTCAAATCCTAACATGCGTATCTGTGGTTCTAGCTGACTAAAAATGCTCTTAAGTTGTTCTACACCCTCGGTCAATCCAGCCCAAACAACTCTCGGATAATTGAGGCTGGGAAAAACTCCTAAACCACAGAGTTTGGTGTTGAACGGGGTAAACTTGACTTTCTTCATTGCTTCGTAAACTTTGTCCACCATGCCCGGGCTGATTGAACCGAGAAAACGCATAGTTATGTGAATGTTTTGCGGCTCTACAAGTCTGAGGTCTGCACCAGTTTCAATGAGAAGCTTCTGCGCTGCCGAGAGCCTGTTTAGCACCGACTCGTTTTCCATGTCAAAAGCAATGAAACTTCGTATTTGTTCGGACATTACGGTCTCCTTCAGAGTATTTCTAACTATACCCTCATAAATGCTTTTAAGCGAAATTAAATTCGTCTATGCGATTTAGCCTTAACCTTCTGTTTTAGATCTGCGTTCACGTGACCTACCCCGAGGTCGTTCTATGATCCAGAATTACATGTTGCCCAGCCATCGTTCATGCCCATGAATCGCTGAAGAACAAGAAGTCCCCGTTTTGGATGGTGAGAGTTAGCGTTTGATTTGTGTTTTTGGTGTTTGTCCAAACAAAGTTTGTTGTGTTTCCGTTAACCGATATGTTCAAGGAGATTGTTCCCTGCGTTAGTAAGGTATTATATTCTCTGTAATGTTGTCAAGCATGCTCTGTAATGATGGGATGTACGGTGCTTGGGAGTAATTGTGATAATTAATAAGAAAAGTTATTGCCGCTAACATGTTACTACTTGATGGTAGCAAAGTCTGGCGAGCCTTGAGAAGAGGAAAGTCGGCACCAAACTACATGGCTACTGTTAAAGTTGAAAAGCGCATCAAGTGAGCTGTCGCTAGAGGTTAAATTGCACGTGTAGAAGCTAGCTGCTGTGGCTCCTTGGCTTTGTATGGTGTATCGTCCCATGTCAAGGCCTGCAACGCTTTGTAGAAAGACCGACGCTTCCTGCTGCTGAGGACGTGTAGAAGCTAGCTGCTGTGGCTCCTTGGCTTTGTATGGTGTATCGTCCCATGTCAAGGCCTGCAACGCTTTGTAGAAAGACCGACGCTTCCTGCTGCTGAGGCGAAGGCGGAGTTGGCGAAGGCGCTGGTGTTTGACTGGACAATGTTTGGCTGGGTATTATATCCTCTATGAGCTGTGTGGTTGCTGTCGTGTTAATCGGCTTGTTGCTAAATTGAGGTTGTGTGATAAAGTCTATATTGGATTCGATGAGGTGTCCAGTATCATACCCTACATAGTCGGTTTCATTAACGGATAAACTCATTGTAAACATCTGGGAGACGTTTGACCAAGGTACCTTCGTTGAAGCAATTGTAACAGCATCTTTGCTTGAAGAATCTACCCTGAAAACCTTGTACGTGCCTGAGGGTACCGTTATGTCTTGGATATCAACGAAGGTAAGCGTCATATTTCCAGTTGAGTTGCTACCTGAGCTATTACTGTCCAACGAAACTACCTTAGTGTCACCTACCTTCACTTCGGGCATTGCCAAAAAAACAAGAACTGGGTTTACGTTGCCAACGTTAGATGCCTCAATTGACGAAGATTGTGCGTAAATATCCTCTGAGTAACCTGTCTGGTTTACTTCTTCGATATAAGGAAGAGAAAATATTTCCTAAATTTTGAGTGTGGTTAATGCTGTATGTTTGACCATTGAAGCCTATCACGGTTTGAGTTTCTGTCGAATTGAACGTAGTCGGTTTTAATCCACCTGCATATGAAGCCACGTTGCTTTCTGTTTCCGTGATACGATAAACCATTTTCTCACCAACCGTATAGCTTACGTTAAGGGGTATGGACGCGGCGCCTTGAGAAATCAAAAAAGCCACAGCAAGAATTACAATTACAATTACACTCACGACCACAGCAGCCTTCTTGTCGAATCGCTTAAAAAAAGAAGTAAATCCATGTTGGTTTGGTAAAGATGTTTCAGCAGAAACTATGACTTAAATGAGCAAATCGAGAAGTCTTCGTTACACCCACACTTCAGTATACCTTGGACTTCTAATTATATGACCCACGAGTTGCTTTTACGCTTTGCTTAGTCTCCAATTATCAAATGTTAAGTTCCAAAAGTTTTAGCTACGAAAATTATTGGATATTCATCATGTAGTTGTGAATCAGATACTTTTTAATGGAAGTTACCGCTATAGAACCAAAAATGGGTAAGTTATGAGCGCTGGCAAACTAGTTGTGGGTTTAGCTGGGATGCCTGGGTCCGGCAAATCCTTGATCGTTGAAACAGCACGCGAACTAGGCTACGCCATAGTGGTTATGGGCGACGTGGTTAGGGAGGAAACGACTAAACGCGGCTTAGAGTTAACTCCGCAGAATGTTGGAAAAGTTATGCTTCAATTACGAGAAGAGGGCGGAAACACTGTGGTCGCTCAGAAATGTATTCCCAAAATAGAGGCGCAAACAAGCACTAAAGTTCTTGTTGACGGTTTAAGAAGCCTATGCGAAGTTGAAGCTTTCAAAGCGCATTTTGCCAAATTCTCTCTTGTAGCTGTGCATGCTTCTCCCGAAACAAGGTTTAACCGCCTATTTAGTCGCCGCCGAAGCGATGACCCAAGTGGATGGAAAGTTTTCCGTGAACGGGACATACGGGAGCTTAGCGTAGGCCTGGGAAATGTGATTGCGATGGCAGAGCAGATGATAGTTAACGATAATAATGTTGAGAAGATTAAACCTAAAGTTGCTGAGTCTTTGCGGAGGATTGAGAAAAAATGGCTGAAGTAACTGTTCACGTTGAAGCTGAAATTAACCCAACCGAAAGCGAAGACAAGGTGAAGACGGCTGTAACTAACGTTTTAGGCAATACTTCCATAACAATCAAGCCTTCAGGCAAAGCAGACACATTAACGGCTGAAGTCAGCGGGCAGGATTCACTTGTTAAACTACGCAACATATTGCGCACTGACAGGACTCGTGATGCCGCCAGAAAAACGCTTTTTCACAGCACAAGAGGGAACACTATTAGTTTTTGCTTAAACAAGCAAGTAGCGTTCGCAGGACACATCTCCTTTTCTGAAGAAACAGCGGAATCACCCTTAGGCCCCATACGAGTAACAATTAAAACTGAGAATCCGCAGCAGCTTATCGGGTGGCTGGCGGAAAAAACCTCATAGGCAAGAAGGACTAAAACTTGTCTGCCAGAGCTCAAGTAACGAAAAACGGCGCGGTTCTGTTAGGGGACAGCGTTGCCTGCGATGCATTTGATGAACATAGACCTTTGCGGATTGTCACTCATGCGCACGCAGACCATCTTGGCGGCTTACGAAAAAGCTTGAAGTGCTGTGAGAAAGTTTTGATGACTAAGGCAACCAGAGATCTCGCAGAGACACTTGACGACTCGCTGAAACTGAGAGACGCGATAATCGAAACAATGGAGTACGGCAAAGCCATCAGGTATGGCGAAGAACAGATTACGCTTGTCAAGGCAGACCATATTCTGGGTGCCGCACAAGTGCTTGTCGAGGATGCTGGCGGAATACGGATTGCTTACACAGGCGACTTCAGAATTGACGACACGCCAGTTGTTGAATGCGACGTTTTAGTTGTTGAGGCAACTTATGGGAGTCCATCATGTAGACGCTCTTTTGATGTGGATGTACGCGAACTTATAGTTACAATGATTGAAAAACGCCTGCGCGGCGGCGCCGTCTACGTTTTCGGGTACCACGGCAAACTGCAAGAAATCATGCAGCTACTAAGAAATGCGGATGTGTCAGTGCCGTTTGTTATGCCGGAGGGGGTTTATCATGTTACGAAAGTTTGCGAGCAACACGGTATGCAGCTGGGTTGCCTGTCGCTTTCTACAGATGTCGATGGGCGTGAGCTTTTGGGGGGGAACCTTCCATGTGTCGCGTTTTATCACATGAACTCTCGTGGATATGTGGGCTTGCAAAATGCGCGTATCTGTGTTAGCGGTTGGGAATTTAATTCGCCTTGCAGGCAGATTGGCGACAGGGAATATTTAGTTGCGCTAAGTGACCATTCAGATTTCGACGGTTTACTTGAGTATGTTAAACTTTCAAGAGCAAAAAAAGTTATCACAGACAATTATCGAGTGAGCCACGGCGCAGTTTTAGCTAAGGAAATCCGCAAGCGCTTAGGTGTTTCCGCAGTGGCAATGCCGAGAACTCCTGGGCAAACTACACTGTAGCACTAGGGTTTTTGGGTAAAGAAAGTTAAAGCTTAAAAGCGGAAAATCAAACTACTCTCAACCTACAAGAGAGCAAAGGAATGAAGAGAATGAGCAAATCATCTGTTATTTCAGGCTTCTATAAGCTTTCGCTTAAAGAGCGGCTAGCAATCATTAAGGATTTTGCAGGTTTAACCGATGAGGAAGTCCGTTTACTTGAGGACACAGGTTCTTTGCCCATTGATGTGGCTGACCACATGGTGGAGAACGTTATCGGTGTTTTCCCTGAACCTTTAGGCATCGGCGTTAACTTCCAAATTAGCGGTAAAGACTATTTGATTCCTATGGCGACTGAAGAGCCCAGCGTGATTGCCGCTGCCAGCTATGCGGCTAAAATGGTTCGCGAAGGCGGAGGATTTTATACTAGCAGTACTGCGCCAATTATGATTGGGCAAATCCAAGTCGTCGGTATCAAAGACGCTAAAGCAGCTAAGAAACAGGTTTTAGATGCCAAGGCTGACGTTCTTAAGAAGGCAAATGACCAAGACCCAGTTTTGAACTCTTTCGGTGGCGGAGCAAAAGACCTTGACGCTAAAATCATCGACACCTCCATGGGGCAGATGCTGATTGTAGAGCTGTACGTTGATTGCAGAGATGCCATGGGCGGGAACGCAGTTAACACTATGGCTGAAGCAGTAGCTCCGCTACTTGAGCAGCTAACAGGCGGCTATGTTTATTTACGCATTATCTCCAACTTGGCTACTAAGCGATTAGCGAAAGCATGGTGCACCGTACCCAAAGAAACGCTAGGCGGAGAAGCAGTTGTCGACGGCATCGCTTACGCCTCAGCCTTTGCAGAAGCTGACCCCTACCGCGCAGCAACACATAACAAAGGCGCCATGAACGGCATAATAGCAGTGGTTCTTGCAACTGGAAATGACCACCGTGCCATCGAGGCCGGAGCTCACGCTTACGCAGCTCTAAAAGGATCTTATACTTCCATATCAAAATGGACAAAAAACAAAAACGGCGACTTAGAAGGCGTAATTGAACTACCAATGGCTATAGGCTTAATCGGCGGCGCAGTAAAAACTCACCCAGTAGCTAGGGTTGCCATGAAAATCTTAAACGTCAAAACAGCCAACGAGTTCGCGGAAGTGTTAGCGGCTGTAGGCTTAGCCCAGAACCTTGGCGCCTTAAGGGCTTTGGCAAATGAAGGGATTCAGCGGGGTCATATGTCTTTGCATGCAAGAAACATAGCAATAACTGCAGGCGCTAAAGACGAGATAGTTGATTTAGTGGCTGAACGAATGGTTAAGGAACGGAAAGTTCGAGTGGACAGGGCAAAAGAAATTATTGAAGAATTAAGCAAAAAATAGTTTCTACCTGCGTGCACCTTTTCTTTTTTTGGTTTTCTTATTTCTTTTAAATGTGATTAATTCTCGTTTAATACGCTGTCAAGTTCGAAAATATTAAATTATAAAAAAATCAGTAAAAAGTGGGCTATGCCTGAGTAAAAAGTTGGTTTATTAAAGTAAAGATAAGCTATAGCTCAAAGTTTTAATATTACCTTTCACTTTACTTATTCAGGTAGGTCTAAAAAATGGTTGGAACTAAAATGAAAAACGATTCAGTTGATTGGAATGATCCAGCCTTAGCAAGATGGATTGGAACAATTTCAAATCCTAAAACGATGAAAAACTGTAAAACTGCATTCCGCATCTATGCTCAATTTACAGGTAAAACAGCCTCAGAGTTAATTGATGAAGCTATAGAAGATTTCAAACGAGATCCAAGAGAAAGGCAAGATATTGTTTTGAAACGGCTAATCGGTTTTTACAATTGGCTGAAAACAGATTATGTTAGACGCAAAGCAGTTGGCGGAGGAAACGGTGAAGTTATTGAGGTTGGAAAAGGAATTGCTGGACGTTCTTGTTTGCTGAGAGTTAACATTATCAGAGGCTTCTATAGCACTTTTGATATAACAGTTAGAATGAAAGGTAAAAACAAACTGCCTAAAGCAAAAGTTGAAAATAAACGGATGGTTTTCAAACCTGAAGATGTTTGGAAAGTTAAGGCATTAGTCGATCACGGTCGCACAACAAGAGATAGAGCTATTGTACTTTTTCACTTTCAAGGCGGTCTTGATGTTAGCACACTTTGCAGCTTAGATTATGGAGATATAAAGGAAGGTTTAGAAAAGAACGAGCATCCTTTGAAAATTGAACCTATGCGAGTGAAGACTGGAGTTGAGTTTTATACTTTTGTTGGACAAGATGCTATTGATGCAATAAAGGCATACTTAGCCGATATGAAAAGCCGAGACATAGAATTTACAAATAGGACACCTTTGTTCCTTCAAGATCGCGGAAAGGAACGATTGAAAACAAATAACATTCAAACTATGATGAAAGATTTAGCTGTTAGATCTGGGTTTGTAACTGAAGGAAATAACGGTAACGGTTTTAATCCTTTAGGTACTCATAGCTTGAGGGAAAGCTTCGGTTCACTAATGATTAACAGTGGAGTACCAGATAGCATTGTTGACTTTTGGCTTGGGCATGAAGTTGGCGATATGGCTAGTGCTTACAAACAAACCCAGTTTGAAAATCTTAGACAAATGTACTTAGACCGAGAACACTTGCTTAGTATTTCAGCACCAAAAGGTGAGAGTGAAAAGACTAAGGCTGAAGTTAAGGAAGTGAAAGATGATCTGTACCAATTACATTTTGAAAACAAACAGATGAAACAAGAAATTAAATCACTGAAAGACCAGATTGGCAACATGTACGAGTTTGTTCATAAGAACCTTGACCCGATGCTTGACCTTATTGATGAGATTTCAAATACACCTGAAGGCGTGGAACTATTGAAAAAGTTGAATGCTAAGAAGCAAGCTATTCAGGAAGAATATGATAGGTCAGGGACAGGGGATTAGCGCGTGCTAAATTACTTACACCTTAAGCTGAACTAAATATGTCAGATCAACGCAGCGGAATAACTCAGGACGAACGCCGAGCTAAAACTTTAGTCATTGAACAGCTTCCTGATGCTGACCCTATAGAACTACTTCAAAAATGGACAAAGTTTCTAAGTGAAAAAGTTAGGTATGACAAACCACAGGACATAGCTGATGAGTTTATTCGTAGATGGAAGGAACTGTGAAGATAGCTGAAAATCTCCTTAATAATAGTCACTTTCTCTTTTTGAATTGAGTACCTATAAAATTTTTTGCACTCTAAGGCTAAGTTTCTTTAACCCGTTTTACCGAGTACATTGAAAAGTTTTAACTCACGGAGAGAATACATTCACTCCTTTCTGTATTTGATAATAACCATTCCCACTAGTAGAATAAGCCAAACACGCAATTTTTTCTAACATAGAATATGTATCTTCTTCATTATTGATTCTTTCATATATTTGTTCCAATAATTTATCAAGACTATCAAAGAAATCATCTGGTAATTGAACAGTAACGTCTCCGCTAAGCATTAGGGTAATTCTAGTATTAATGGCATTGTATGAAAAATTAAAAACTATTTGCATGATTACTAAGTGAGGGTCATATTCGATATTGTAGATTCTTTCCATTATGGCGCATAATCCAGAATAATAGTATATCTTTATTCGGGGGTCTTTTTCTTGGTTCATTTTTTTTCTAACTATGCTTATTTCATTGAGAAGCAAATCTTTATTTACAATAGACAGTCTCATTTTATCCCTCAAATCAGGTAATTCCAAAGTTATATTTCTCTTTTTCCTCAATTTTCCCATTAAACGCAATAAGTCTTAAATCTGCATAGCGTAGAAATAAAACGATTGAGAAAGGCTGAATACAATTCTATCCGCTCTTTAACGCGCACTACTTTGAGTAATTGATTTTTCTATTCCAGTATTATTGATGACCATCAAACGGTAACTTGAGAGCCTTATGAGATAACATTTTTATGCACACTCAACTAAACGAGTATATAGGATTGGATTGATATGCCAACAGCCTTTGTTTTAATAAATACCGAGGTAGGTTCGGAATCTGACGTGCTGAAAGACCTTAAAAAGGTCGAAGGAGTTGAAGAAACATCAGCCGTTTATGGAGTCTACGACATAGTAGCAAGAGTCAAAGCAGAAACTATGGATAAATTAAAAGAAATAGTAACGTGGCGCATTCGACGACTAGACAGAGTACGGTCAACGCTTACAATGATTATCGTTGGAGAAAAATAACATCATTTAAACACCTTTCTTTAGCTCAAAGAATTGGCGACTACTGCTAATTTACTACCAGCCTATCCGAGATTAGCCGACATTAGCAGAGGTAGGTTTATGCGGTAGACCATTAGCCTTTTCCCTTTCTGCTCTCTCTGGTGTTTTTGTGTACAATAAGACATAATTTGAAAGTAATAGCTTTAATTCTCGCAAAGCATCTAAATGAATTGGGGTTAAAAATGCCAATTAGTAATGAGGAATGGAATAGTAGAAGAACAGGGGATACACTTGAAGGTCAAATTCTTGCATTTCTAAAGCGAAATCAGAAGCCTTTCACCCCGAGCGAGATTTTCAGTGGTTTAGGATACAGTAATGACGTAAATCTGAATAACATCTTTGCAGTTTTTGCTATTCAAAGCGCATTGGATAAGCTAGTTAAGGAAGGAACCGTAGAAGCAAAAACAATAAAACAGCCGATTGGAGTGTAAATTTACTATAAGGCTATTGTTGGTAAATTCCTCTTTTAAAGTACTCCAGAAACTTAGACTTATAGCCTTATTTTTCATGAAGATAAGTCTTAAATCTGCATAGCGTAGAAAAGTGGTTAGAGCAAGAAAGTGGTTTGGAGTGGGGGAGAAGGGAGATTATAAGAAGCCAAACCACTGACTCGTCCTTACTCGGTTTTAGTTTATGGTTTTACCTATTAAACGTTCTTAACACGCAGCGATATACATACCGCACGCTTTTTAGCTTTATGAGAACCTACCTGAAACCAAGCAGTTTTAAGCCAGCAAATATCCTTTAAACTTTCTAATTTTTCAATCCCGCAAAACCTTAATAATGCTGTTAGACTTTTGAAAGATGAATTTCAGATAATACAGAAAAAATAGTGAAAAGGTAATACTATTTTTCTAATCTATAGCAAGTTTATTCAAGTATTATTCTTGCGTCGACTGTTTTTGCGCCTTTCTGGTAAGCCATCACTGGGTTCAGGTCTAGTTCTTTGATTTCAGGGTTATCCATGACGAGGCGTGAAGTAGAGGATAGTATGTTTACTAGGGCGCCGATGTCTGCGGGCGGCGTGTTTCTGTAACCCTTCAGAAGCGGATAAGCCTTAAGTTCGGTAATCATGTCCTTCGCATCATCCGGGGTTAGGGGTGCGATTCTGAAGTTCACGTCTTTGAGGATTTCAACAAAAATTCCGCCTAAACCGAACATTAATGTTTGTCCAAACTGGGGGTCTTTGATGGCTCCCACGATAACTTCGGTTGATTGCGGCGCCATTTCCTGCACTAAGATGCCGACGATTTTTGCGCTGGCATTATATTTTTTAACGTTTTCCAGAATTTTTTTGTAGGCTTCCGTTACTTCACCTGGGGTTTTAAGGTTAACAATGACGCCTCCTGCGTCGGATTTGTGAATTATGTCTGGTGAAACAATCTTTAATACAACGGGGTACCCGATTTCGCAGGCGTAATTTGCTGCTTCGTTTTCGTTTAATGCTACTTTGAATTTGGTGACTGGGATGTCGTATTCCATGCAGATGGTTTTGGCTTCTGGTTCGAGAAGCGCTTTTCTGCCTTCTTTTTTTGCTTGGTTAATGATTTTTGAGGTTTGGTTCATGTTATTTTACTTCCATTGATGTTTCTGTGTATGACATGTTTTATTGGTTTAAAATTGTTTTGATGGGTAAGGCTTTGGTTGATTGTTCTCTTGCTTGTTGTCGCTGCGTTCAACACTTCGACATTAGCATATAGTAAGACATAATATTTAATAAGTATCAATATGAATCCTGAATACAGACCAACAATGCCAAAGCAAAGTCTCAAACAAAAACTCAAACAATCCATCGCCAAGCTACGGCACCCTCGAAATGCAAACAAAACACCCAGCAAAAAAACCCCAGAAAACAAAATAGTAGAAAACAAACCACGCACCAATAAAAGATTCAAACTTCCAAAAATCAATCTAAGTTTTAAAAAGAAAACACCAGAGCCAGAAATTCCCTCAGTAGCCAAATCCTTACCAAAAGGAATCAAAATAGCCGACAAATATCCCTTGTACGAGCCGTTCTCTCAGGTTGTAATAGTTCAAGACCCCAAAACAGGCGAATACAAGTATGTTCTTGATGAGCTACAGCTTGACCCACTAGAACGAGGCATATACAACCGCATCCTAGATATACTGCTCGCCGAAATCGAATCACCAAAAGAACAAATAAGCGATCCAAGAAAATTCTTCGCTCAGGAAGCAAAAAAAATAGTAGACAAATACCGCATTAGCCTCGGCTGGTTACCCGATGTTTCATGGTACAAAATCATCTACCACGCAGAACGTGATCTCGTCGGCTTTGGTAAAATCGATTCGTTAATGCGCGACCCAAACATAGAAGACATTTCATGCGACGGAGTAAACAGGCCAGTTTACGTTTGGCACCGAAACTTCGAAAGCATAGAAACCAACGTTCAATTTGAAAGCGATGAAGTTCTCGACAACATGGTAGTTAAACTTGTTCACATGGCAGGGAAACACGTCAGCTCCGCCTTCCCAATAGTTGACGCTTCCCTTCCCGGCAAACACAGATTAGCAGTATGCTACAGGCGAGAAATCACACCTTTCGGAACAGCTTTCACAATCCGAAAGTTCCGAGACGACCCTTACTCAATAATAGATTTAATCAACATAGGCACATTCACTGAAGAACTCGCAGCTTACTTATGGATTTGCCTAGAAAACCGCGCTTCCATCATGATTCTGGGCGGAACGGCTGCAGGCAAAACCACCGCGTTAAACGCCATGGCCTGCCTAATCAAACCGGGAAGCAAAATCATCACAATAGAAGAAACCGCCGAGTTAAACCTGTCCGCTGAAAACTGGGTTTCACTCATTTCACGTCAAAGTTACGGTTTAGGCGGAAGCAGTGTTGGTGAAGTACCCCTCTTTGACCTTGTTAAAGCTTCTATGCGTCACCGCCCTGATATGTTAATCGTAGGCGAAGTAAGAGGTCAAGAAGCATACGTTCTCTTTCAAGCCTTAGCCACAGGCCACGGCGGCATGTGCACCATGCACGCTGAAAACTTAGATTCAGCAGTAAAAAGGTTAACTCAGAAACCCATGGAAATTTCTCCAGCCTATATTCCATTAATGAATGTAGTCATATCGGTGCAGCGAGTGCACCTTGTTAAGAACGGCGTTAAAAAGGCTTATAGGCGCATACTTTCCACTAACGAAATTGTCAGCTATGAAAATTACGTAAATATCTTCCGATGGGATCCAAACGTCGACCTACAAATAGCTTCTCCGGAAAATAGCGCATTGTTATCATCTGTTTCCAAACGGTTGGGAGTAACAACACAAGACTTACTCGAAGAAATGAAAAAACGCAGTAATGTTCTGCACTGGATGCGGCAACAAAAAATCAGAAGCTACAAAGAAGTAGCATCAATAATTGCAGAATACTACGCAAGACCAAAAGAATTCTACCAAAAAATCCAACCAAACGAGGAGGTAAAAACAGTTGCCGCTACTGGAGAAGTTTGAAGCCCTGTCCTACCGTCTCTTCGGGCGATTTACACCGTATTTTTTGAACAATGTTTTCCACATTAAAGGTCCCTTAGAAAAGGGACGGGTAAAAATTTACCCTGAAACTTACATTTCTCTAATGCTCTTTACCGCCATGCTAACTCTTCCAGTGTCAGTACTGGCTATAGTGATTGTTTTGCTCACTCGATTTATACCTCTGCTTATTTTGGTACCGCTCCCGCTTTTTGTAGCCGCAGGGTTTTTACTTGTGCCTTCAAATAAAGCTAGCGACCGAGCAACAAGCTTAGAGCGTGAAATACCTTTTGCGGCAGCATACATTAGCGTCATGGCATCCGGCGGCATTGCACCGTACACTAGCTTCAAGCGGCTATCAGAAGTAGACCTTATGCCCGCAATGCGTAGTGAAGCAAGAGATATTATGAAAGACGTTGAAGTATTTGGTGTTGACCCACTATCAGCCCTTGAAGGAGCTGCAAAAAAAGTCCCGCTAGACATATTCAAAGACTTTCTAGGCGGTTACGCTTCAACTGTCATAATCGGCGGCGACATTGGACATTTCCTTGAGCGAAAAGCAGAAGACATATTCAAAACCCGTGCGCTCCGCGTTAAAGCCGCTGCTGAACGCCTTGGAATGCTACTTGAAACCTTCATCATTGTTATGGTCATGATGTCGCTTTGTTTTTACATACTCTTCGCTGTACAGCAAATCCAGACGGGAACCAGCGTAGGCACCAACTTATCCACGTACTCGGGCATACTAATGTACACTTACCTTTTCTCGCCACTGCTTGCAGTCGTATTCGTCTATCTAGCTCATAGCATGCAGCCGAAAACGCCGATAGTGGAAATGCGTCCCTACAGAGTCTTCGGGTTATGTAGCGGAATAGGCATAATTGTATTCTTACTGCTCACAAACTTCATGGGAGCAACCCATCTTCCTCTTTTCAGTACTTTGCAAGCTTGGGGCGTTGATTTGCCAATAGCCCTAACTGTTGCCTTGTTTATCACCGTTGCGCCTGCAGCCGTAGTGGACACAAGATTGGCCAAAGCCAAGATCAGCATGGAAGCGGGAATCACAAGTTTTCTCAGAGACCTCACGGAAGTGCGAAAAACAGGTTTGTCGCCAGAAAAATGCATCGAAAACCTGTCCACGCGAGACTATGGCGCTTTTAGCAAAGAACTTCGTAAAATTAGCTCCGATATTTCTTGGGGTATCCCGCTCAAAAAGGTAATGATGGATTTTCTTCATCGCACGCGCAGTTGGATGGTGCAAATAGTCATGTTTCTCCTAGTTGAAACCATAGATGTTGGCGGCGGCACCATCGCAATGATTGAATCCTTGGCCCGCTTTAACAGTTTGACGGCGGAAGTGGATAAAGAAAAGAAAATGTCCGTTCGTCCCTACGTAATGATGCCTTATTTGGCATCAATTTTGCTTGTGGCGACAACTGTCATGATGATGAGTTTTACTACAGGCTTCGGCGTAACAACCTCAAGCGTCTCAAGCACAGCATCTGCAGCAAGCAAAGGTCTGATGCAAACAATATTCATGACAGCAGTTATCTTCAACAGTTATATCATTGGAATTGTGGCAGGAAAAATAAGTGAGGAATCAATCTCTGCCGGATTCAAGCATGCAGCCATCCTTGTTGTAATCGCCTGTCTAGCTGCGAAACTCATACCTATGTTCGTTAAAATTTGATAGGAGCAAAGAAAACGAGATTCGTCTACAACAAGCACAAGAGAAAGACTTTTCCCAGTAATAACCGAGCAATTAGTCCAGCCATTGCAACCGTTATCATGACCGCCGCCATCATCGTTCTGGTTCTAGTAGCGATGTCATATGCACAAACTTATCTAACCTCAAGCATAGCTCAAAACGACTTCAGCACCAACAAACAGTTCATGCTGACGACAGGTCTCCAAATCGACAATGTCGCATGGATGATGGGCAGAACTCAAACCATAACCTACTCAAGCACATATGGAAGTTTAGAATTCCTTTGGAATAAGACTGCTCAACCACTGAGCTATTCCATGGAAATCAACAAAGGCTCTGGCTGGGAACTAGTTAACATTTCTCTGCAAACAGGCATAATTCTGTTCAACATGCCCACAACGGAATATACGTTAGGCAATAATTATTTTGACCAACTTTCTTCGAACGGTTCATTTTTGCAGGAAGGTTCCTCTGCGCCTGTGAGCGACGTGTACGCCATTGAGAAGCTGCCTATGAGTGATGGAAACTTCGCTCGCGTAGCTGTTATTCCCTCAATTAGGATGCTGAACACTACTGTAGGCTCCCAGAGCTATGTTGAGTTTTACCTGCCGCTTCTCCAAAACGGTACAAACCTAGATCTTTCCCAATCAGTTACTTTGACTGGCCAATCCGTCACTCAGTACGTGCAAAGTGGCGTCACTCAAGTTCGGTTCATCGCAACATTTCCCATAGCCTCTGAGGGTTTCGATTCAGGGTTCTTCCCTTTTAAAAACACACTCGAAAATGACCAATATACTGTAACTGTGAATTTACCTGCTCCATCAACTGTAGAGTTGTACGTGGGTGGTGTGTCGGTTTCACTAGGATTATACGGGTAAATATGGAAGGGCGATTATGGATGGAAGTTACTGTTGAATATATGATTTTGATTCCGGTTTTGATTCTTCAGATTTTCCTGTTTCCAATGTTTGTCAATGTAGTAATGAATCAGTATGTAGATGAGCAGAGAACGCTTCAACTTCAGGAAACCGCCAGCTATTTGAGCAGCAGTATCCAACAAATTTACCTTTCCCTTAACCATACCTCTATTCTCAGCTGCACACTCAAAAGCAACCTCGGTTCTCAACCTTTAATAGGCGGCTACGTTTACACGGGAAACGCTTCTTTACAAACAGTAGACCCTGGGTCTCATTCAAGCCAAGTCCTAGATGTCACGCTCAAACTTGTCGGCGCAGGCATCTCAACCACTACGTCGGTCACGCTGGGGCAAAACGTCGAATGGGCAAACTCGAATTTCACGAGCAACTCGGCAACCGCCTGCATAATCGCCCAGAAATTCCCAAATCAAACTATCCAGCTTTCCTTCGGAACATAAATGGGGATAAAATTTGTCAGGTATATCTATAGACCACATAGTTTCAATAATCATTTTCTTAGCGGCGATATTACTCTTTGTTAGTCTATTTGGTCAAACTGTCCAACCAGCATTAACGTATCAGCAGAACCAAGCTGTTGCCACAAAATGCAGCGACCTCCTTGATACCATGTTGCTTAATCCTGGCAGTCCAAGCAACTGGGGACAAGAAAATTCTATCCCAACAGGTTTTGGGGTGCAGGACCCAGAGTTCACAGAGTACCAGCTGAGCGCATTTTCGCTTATGCGGTTAAGTTCAGCAACGGGAAACCTTGTCGAATATGACAACCTATACTATAACGAGCTAAACTCAGGGTTTGGTGCCTCTTTGCTGACACCTAACGCTCAAGCCCTAAACTATTCCACGGCGCTGACACTACTTGGAATAAACGACACTTACGGCTTCCAACTGACACTTACTCCAGACATTACAGTGTCCATTATTGAAAATCAAGCATGTTCCCCCCTGAATCTGTCTATAAGCGCAACTGGAACAGGCTTTCCGTTTGCTGGGGCTTCCATAAACTATTGCCTCATCTTGGTTACATTAGCTCAAACTGACGCTCAATACCCATTCTATACTATACAAAGCGGTGCCGTCACCACTAACCCGCAAGGTATGGCCTACGTAGCATTCCCTAGCGTAACAGATGCAAACCAAGTTTACGCATTTATCGCCTACGCACACATGGATGATATTGTAGGAGTAGGCTATCATACACGCGTCTCATCCACAGACCAATATGTGGTTCCCATCGTACAGGATATTGCCTCACAAGAAGTTGCTTTGGCACATAACTATGACCTAAACAATTCTCTTCCAAACGGGTCTCCTCTGCGGTATAATGCAACTTTTGTTATTTTAACAGAAGATTACACGCTCAGCGCCTTGTCTCTTGGCTCTTCCAGCAGCGTAACGAACATAACTACTCCCGGTAATACCTCTCCGACTGTTTTCTTGCCAACTTATGCAAATGGAATTTTGATAGTTACCTACCAGCAAGAGAACTCAACTCAAGGTGGAGTAGTGATGATGCCTTGGGGCGTAAATTCATTGGCTTTTCCAGTAACCTTCGGGGGAAACCCTCAGCATCAGGAATGGGTCGCAACTGACATGCGACAAGTCATGGTTGGCAATGTTGCGTACCAGGCGAAGCTATCGCTGTGGAGTACTCAAGAAACACAGGTGACAAGCTAAAATGATGCGCACAGTTGAAGTCCTAATAGTAATAATCATTATGACCGGGGCTTTCATAGCAACTTCATTCTTTGCTGTTTTACCTTTGCCGCGTCAAGTCTCACCGCTGAACCTCAATCGCCTCTCACTCACAACAATGGAGATGTTGGATTCAAATCATGGTTTAAGCCAAGCCGCTTTTGACACTAACAACTCAACACTTATGGCTGAGTTACAGGTCGCCCTTTCAGCTTCCCTGCCGCCCAACGTACTATACAACCTGACAGTCTATAACGTAAACAGCGGCCAAGACGGTGCCACACTTTACAATGCTCAAAAATCCATATCAAATGCTAAAAGCTTAGGAATCACTTCAGATGCATCATCTTACCTTGTTGCTTCTTCCAACGCCACTTTTGACGTTACCCCACAAAAAATCGGAGAAAACAATGGCGGCGGAGGCATAACCCTCTACATCTTGAACTGTAGTGACTCGAACGGCTGGTGGATTACCGGATATACTTCTCCGAGCTTAGCAGAGAACGTGTACCAATTGCTGTCGCCATACTTTGCAAACATCGTGATGGTTCAGAACACAAAGCAACTTGCACAAATATTGAACGGCACTGCGTTGCAAGGTGAAGCAGTTAAAAACGCCGTTATCGTTAACACGTGCGGGGAGGCGGTTCCAATTCCCTCAGGGTACTACGCGAGTCCAGGAGTCGGCTACGATTCTGCCAGCGGCTCCTATGCACGATACTCCTACAATTTGGGCCAAAGAGTTCTCGAGTACAACTGGACTTGGGTAAGCATAGTTGGCTACCCACTCTACTACGTCTCAAATACCGCTCTGTTTCCAAATACACAGAACACTTGGGGCATATATGGAATGAACTTGGTCGGACCGGCGGGACTGAACGCGTTCCTGGAAGGTTTAGATAATCAACCATACTCGTATAATGACAACTGGATTACTGCTGATTTGTCCAATCCTGTCTATTTATCAAATGAAGCTATAAACTACTGCAATTATTACGGTATCTATCCCTCAGTTTACCAGAGCGCCACAAGAGCTTTGCCAACATCGATTTTGAACACTTACAATTTGAACGTTACAACCTACGTGTTTAACACTGCGCTCGGCGGATGGAACGCAGGTGCAGTTTACAGGCACAACATCTCTGTAAACGGCGAAAATCAATTTCAAGGAGGATTCTTCGCGCTAGGTTTAACGAGAACTCCGGACATCAGGCTCACGGCACTGGGTTTATTGTGTGATTACCAACCGAGGCTCTACAGTTCTGACTACAACAGCTATGATACTTCACGTTTGGTTGTTTTGCAGCTTGGTCTAGTTGGTGGAACCTAACAATGAACAATAAAGGTCAGTTTTCAATTATTGCGGCTTTGTTTGTCGCTGTTATCCTTATCTCAAGTGTCATGGTCACATACTCCGCAATACGTTACAGTTCTAACCAAGACCAACCGCAAATCATAAGCGCTGTAGACGAAACTAACCTTGCCTTAAAACAAGTGCTTGGCTTCACCGTAGGCTACTTTGGTTCTGTCCTGCAGGTTACAGGCAACTCCTCTTACGCTTATGCGCAATCCTCGAATTATCTTAACAGCGGCTTAGCCAACATAGTTGACATGAATCCAGAATGGGGCACCTCCTTCAACGTTACTGCCTTATCACTAGGTACTAACTGGTTTACGAATGATAGCTATAGCGAAGGAAATCTAAACGTTACATATGACCTGACAGGATTAGGCATAACTGGTATAGGCTACTCGGTATCCTGTTCATTAGGCGTTCAAATTCTCCCTTCTGCTTCCAAAAATCAAGTTTATCTAACCGTTACCCAAGATGAAAATGAACTGGTAGTTGATTTGAGCACATCAAATTTCAAATTCTATCTTTACCGGTATTCGAACTTGACTTGGGCAATGGTGAACCCGCCCAATGAACCCGTTTCATCCAGCAACGGAACATACACTATAGATATCCCATCTGGAATAAACCCTCAATCCTACATTATCCAAGTGCAAGACGCACGCGGTATTATGGTTGCAGCTTCCTCGTTTAGCCAATACACAGGAAGCCTAACATTCAACACCACCACAGTAAGCGGCGGCGATTACGTAAACCAATACGATTCAAAGGTAGACTCTATCCCTGACCAAGGTACTCACAGCAACTTCATAGCACAACAACAAGCACCAGACAGCGCCTTTGACACTTTAACAGAAGCAGACACATCAAGCCAGACTCAAAATTATTTCCCTAATGCATACAGCACTCAAGGTGGAACCACGTTAGTTTCAGGAAGTTTATCCAACCTAGACAACAACAATTTGCCATACATGAGTTTTCAAAGTTATGCATCTGCGTACTCGCCCACTCAATACAGTACAATAACATATGATAGTTCCAACAGCGCTTTCACAAATGGTGCAAGTTCGATTTCCTGGAAACATACTACAGGAACAGAAAATAACAGAATTCTGCTAATTAGCGTAGACACCTTCAATTATAATGGAGCACCAACAACCGTTAGCAGCGTGTACTACGGTTCAACTCCTGTAACTGCGAGCTTCACGGCAATGTACTCTTCGAATCCTCAGGTCCGCAGCTATGTCTTCCACCTTGTCAACCCATCCGCCGGCACTAACACCATAACGGTTAACTTTGCATCCTCAACCGCCGCTGTCGGCGGTTCCACAACATACTACAACGTAAACCAGATCTCCCCAATAATTACATCCAGCACCGCCACGGGCTCTAGTTCAAGCCCATCAATCTCCCTGAGCGCCTCCGGAACATACAGCAAACTGTTATATGGGCACATAACCACTCAAATTAGCTCATCTTACACGGTCGTCGATGCTGCTCAACAAACTAACCGTTGGAGCAATTCCGGGTCCTATAAGCATGGGAACACAAACTATTACTGCACAGGAAGAGGCAGCGACAAATCCGTCACAAGCGGCCCAGTCAGCTTATCGTGGACAAGCACGCACTCAGTAAACTGGGTCGCTATCGCCATTCTTCTCCAACCAGCTCAGCTTCCAACCCAAGAAACTTGCCAAATAATATTTAGCGGACCATCAAACACGCTCAACTGGAACAACCTTATCTGGGCAATTGACGGCTCATCCACCACTAGTACAGGCGTCACCTTGCAGCTTTTCAACTACAATACGGGGCAATATGCAACATCAGGCAACGGATACATAACAGGCAACCTTGGAACAGCAAACAGCACGGAGCAACAAACCATAACTGCCAACGCAGATAACTTCAGGGACACCATTGGAAGCTGGCAACTTTGCCTCACAGCCACCGCATCCGTTTCATCTCCCTTCACCGTCAACTTGGACTTAGCACGTTACGCACCAAGCACCGCATTATACGGACTTAATCTTGAGGAACAGTGGACTAACCTGAACTATGCCTCGCTTCTTAATCCAGCACTATGCATTTACGCGGGCACAATGGGCTCCAGCAAACTAGCAGTTGACGCTTGGTATGATGGTTCATGGCAGCCTCTCTGTTCATCGCTTGTGAGCGGCTGGAACAACATGTCTATTAATTCCTATTTAACTGCTGGCTCGACAATTTTCACGATCAGATTTACAAACAACGATGCCGGAGACAATTCACCAATCAGCTGGCAGGTAGATGCCGCATTGATTAGACCAGAGTCTGATCAAGACCTTTTCACGTCACTGCAAAGCCCAGCTGCAACAGTTGCCGTTGAGCTCCTTCAAAACGGAACCATGATTTGGTTAGGCCAAAGCCTGAAAATCACCACCCAAACCATTCCTATTCCGCCTGTTCCTGTAAAGGCCATTCACATCAACGAAACCATAGACGGCGTCAATCAACAAGTACCGTTCCAAATTGAGGATTGGGCATCTTCCTACACTGTACCATTAGGGTTAACAAATAACGCCACGGTCTTTGGTAACATGCAAATGATTGTTTTTCTATTAAACACTCACGTTTCCGATTTTACCGTGTGGTGGAACGGCAGCGACCAAGCAATCCAAACCCCCTTAGCTTACGCCAGTCCATACTTTAAAAGCGATAATCCAGCTGCCAACACACTTAGTAATGGGCAGTTAAGTCTCCAATTCAGTTCCAGCTTTACCGTAACCTCAACAGTTGTTGGCAGCAGCACCTCTAGCACGGCAACTTTCATGCGAATAAACAATCAGGAAAGCTCTTACGGATCAGGAATAGACTGGGTCGTGGTTAACGGTGTAGTTCGAGATATAGTGCAACAGGAAGCCGAATGGTCAAACGGAGTTAATAATTGCCCAAACCTCTATGCTGATATCGTGCTCACTTTACCTGCTAACGCGACCTATTTCACATATCAACTTAGTCTCATGTTTATGACTTCGCAGCAAACCCGAACAATAACTGACCTGTACCCCATTGCATTGTCTTCTTCTGTTGGGCAGTTGGAGACTGAAAACGGAACAGCACAGGGTGACCCCGTTATTGCCAACGGCACACAAACTTTCAGCTCCACAGGAACCTGGGTGCATCACTGGAGCCAATTCACCACTGGCACTCAAGGTGCAGGCATAATGTTCACTACCCAGGCTAATCACATGCTCTATACTTTTGATTCGATGTCTCCTCCGATTGCACGAGGCGCACTAAGTGCAAGCTCATCAGCTCAAACAATCTCCCTGCTCCCAGTAACGCTCAATCCTGTTTCGTTCCAAAATGCTTTGGATGTGACGTGGGATGGCGCAGTGGTAACTTTTGACAGTTCCATGCCACCAATTTATAGTGGATACGATCAACCTGGACTGTGGATACTGGCTGAGATGCCTCCGACGATAACTGTAACCACTGGCAATTAGCATCTGTATCGATACTTATTTTCGATAAGTATTTGATATTCATATTCAATAAATAGTGATTAAGTAGTTTTTATATAAAGTTGAAAGGTGAAAACTATTAACATTAAACAAACAGGTAGCATAAAAATTTCCCTCTTTAATTTCTTCCAAGCAATTATGGCACATTTTATTAGTGCGATAGGAAATCATCAGAAACACAAAAAGGGATTAGATTGACCTTCCAAGCAATCTTCATGGCGGCACAGGTGGCAGTTTCAGCAACCTTGCTCACTTATGCATCATGGAGCGACTACAAAACTCGTGAAGTAAGCAACCGCGTTTGGGCGATCTATGCACCTATAGCAATCGTGCTCTCCCTATCAGAGTTACTCCTCTATGATTCCTCAAAAATTGTCCTATTCGGGATTAGCGTAGGCTTAACCGTCGGGTTAGCTTTTCTTTTGTTTTATTCAGGTGCATTTGGTGGAGCTGACTCAAAAGCTCTCATGTGCATCGCTTTTGCTTTGCCATTCGCTCCAGTAACCCTGTTCACACCCATCTTAGCCGAAGGTTTGTCCCCCATATCCCAAGTCATATTCCCATTAACCATATTTAGCAATGCCGTCTTATTCGCAGCAGCAAGCGGCATATACATGCTACTGCTCAATTTGGTTTGGCACAAAAAAAATGGCAAAAAATTGTTTACAGGAACACTTGCACATGAATCGATGTGGAAAAAAGCAGTTATCTTGATAACTGGTTACAAGGTGACGGTTGCAAGGTTAAAGGAGAAATGGCATGTTTTTCCGATGGAAGATGTAGACGACCGAGAGAATGCTTTACAGCGAAAACTGGTTGTTATTCCAAATGATGAGGGGCGAGATAAAATTGTTGAACGCTTATCTAATGCAGTTCAGGCAGGAAAAATTGATACTTATGTGTGGGCAACTCCCGGTTTACCAATGCTTATATTCATAACTTTAGGTTTGATTGTTGCGTTACTATGTGGAGATATGGTTTGGTTGCTAGTTAGATTTATCCTCGGATAAAAAATCAAGAGTTTCGTTGAACATGTTTTTGCCACGTTTTGAATAAGAGAAGGATGCAGTCACCATAAGAACGAATCCAAAACTAACAAATGCAAGGGCATATCCTTGGTATGGATAAGATGCCCAATTTAGACTAAAATTTGAGCCACCTGTTTGGTAAGAATAAAAGAAAGCGCTTATCACGAACAATACAAGCGCCAATGATAGTAAGCAGACTTCCGTTTTAAACTTCATACCCTATCTCCTCTTCTGATCCCCGTGAGTCTATCTCTTTAATCAAAAGGTATTTTAGCTTTTTGGAAATACACCCCTACAGGAGCATTCTAATGTACACTTCGGAGTGCAAAAAAGAACTGCAAGGCTTTCTAATGCAAAAGCCGAAAGAATGCAAAGTCGCCGTGTTACCTGATTTCTTCCTTGACCGACTCATAAACTTGAACTGGAATCCCTCAGAATTCTCAGAATTAATCGAGAATGTAGCTAAACGGAAAGGCGGTAGCATCGATGGCATCACACAAACCGATGTGCGAGGAGGAAACGCCATTAACGTGGCATCAGCCCTAGCCAACCTAGGCGCCATGGTAACTCCGATTGTTTGCACAAGCGAATACGGCTTGCAACAAATAAAATACCACTTAAAAGACACTCCAATCGACGCATCACACGTAAAAATCCGAAACAAAGCCTCAATAACAACCGCCTTAGAGTTCAAAAATAAAGAGCAGAAAACAAACGTTATGATCCGCGATTTAGGGTCCTTAGCACATTTTGGTCCTGAAGATTTGAACGAAGGCGATTATGCGTTAATTGAGGATGCCGATTACACGTGTCTTTTCAATTGGGCTGGCACATTAAAATTTGGCACAGCGCTTGCCCAAGCCGTTTTCAGCAGAGCAAAAAAGAAAGGCAAAGGCAAAACTTACTATGACACTGCAGACCCTTTACCTAACTTGTCAGCAATCCCCCAATTGATGGAAACGGTTCTAAAATCCAGCCGAGTGGATATTTTAAGCGTAAACGAGAATGAAGCAATCATTTACGCCGAATTACTGGACAAGACTCTGGATGATAAAAAGGAGCATTTTACTTTTGCTGAGTTAGCGATGGAAGCTGCACGCGTTTTAGCAAAGCACTTGCCCACGAGAATTGACTTGCATACCACGGTTTTTTCTGCCACTTTAAAGGGCAAAACTGAGAGAATGGTTCCTACGTTTAAGGTTAAGGTTTTACGTGCAACCGGCGCAGGAGACGCTTGGACTGCAGGAAACATTTTAGGCGATAGAAACGGTTTGTCGGACGAGTGCCGTTTAATGCTGGCAAACGCGGTTTCCGCCTACTACCTCTCCGACCCAAAAGGCAAGCATCCGTCCCAGAGTAAACTTTTGAAGTTTATTCTGAAATCAGATAGCAAACTAAACGTTTTTTCGTTTTAACTTTTTCAATTTTTACATTATTTCTAAGAGCAAATTCTTGATCTAACTGCTTTTTAATTGACTGAAGCTTAACGAGCATTTCTCTTAACTCATCCACTCTGCTTTTAACCGCTAGTTCGCTCTTTGCTTGCAAATTTACTTACTGTTTTTTTTTCGAGTGTTTTTAATGTGGAGACATTTGATGCTCTTGTTCAAGGTTTTCCTTCCTCAGAGTTACCCAGTTTTTGTAGCGTTGCGATGGCGTGGTAGGTGTCTTCAAACGTGGATATGCCGAGGTCTGAGCGGGCAAAGCCACCGTTTTTGTTTTGGCACTTCAATATTCAGTCTATCGTTTGTGATGGGTATTTGCTTTTTTCGCCGAGTAAGTCAAGGGTTATCACGCCGTAGTATGTGTGCTCCTTGTAGGGTGAATAATTCATTGGTATAACTGTGAAGCCCCCATAAGGTTTTTCGCATGCCCTCACAAACGTGACGGTTTCATCTAAATCTCTTAAATTCACCATAAGAAGATTCAGAGAAGCGACTGCATAATAGGTAGAGTTAATGTTCGATTGTCCTTCTATTCCAAATCCGCCAATCAGCATTTTTAAAACCAAGCAGCCACTTCGTTACATCTTTTGTGTCAACATTTATTTTCAGCAGGTACGCGAGTTCTAGTGCCATGAAGGTTGTCGTGAACTCTGAGGAAACCTCAGAAAAAGAGGCGCTGTAACCAAAATAATTCTTGGAGTTGAGAATTGAAGCAAGGTTTTTTTTCAACTTTGCTTCGAGGTCTTCCCCTATTAGTAATGAAGCTTTAGTGACGTAATAGATCGAGTAAATGATGTCCAAGCAAATATCAGCTATGAATTTAATTGTCTCCTGTGGGTTAGGAAAATTTGTTTTTAGTAAATTTAGAATGGACAGCCCGTAGTATGTGTCTTGGGCGTTTGATTCTGCACCTTGGCAAAAAGTGTAGCCGCCATCCTTATTCTGTCGATTAACGACGTAATTTACAACTTTTGAGCGTAAAAGATCATTTAACCGTCTTGTTTGAATATCCTAGAAGCTATTATCCTATGCTAAATGGCAAAGGCGGTCAAAGGCGAGCCTCATCGCCGCATAGCTTTGAAAAGTAGCCGGATAAATAAGCGTTTCTTTGTTATCCTAAATATCTAAAATAAAAATTATTTTAAGCATGTAGTCTTTTACTTTTGCAGGTAACGATTACATCTCAAGAGTTGGCGCAGATGGCTAAACTGTTTGGAAGTTCAGGCGTTAGAGGCTTAGTAAATGTTGACTTAACACCGCTGTTAGCGTGCAAGGTTGGTTTAGCGGTTGCTGCGTGTGCAAAAGCCAAAAAAGCAGTTGTAGCCCGTGACACTCGAGTTTCAGGAGATATGCTTGAGGACGCTTTGGTTTCGGGTTTGCTATCAAGCGGCACAGACGTTTATTTGGCGGGCATTGTTCCGACGCCCACTTTAGCTTATGCCACAAAAGCGTTAGGAGTCGATGTCGGTTTTATGCTTACTGCCTCGCATAATCCACCCCAATATAACGGAATAAAAGTGTTCAAGAGCGACAGCCTCTCCTACACTGACGAGGATCAAGACACTGTCGAAAAAAACGTTTTGGAAAGAACATTTGCGCTGGCAGATTGGCGCAGACTCGGCAAAACCATACCTGTCGATGCAAGCCAAATCTACATGGAAATGGCGCTGAAGACTGTCGAACTTTGCAAGCAATGGCGTGTTGTTGTTGATCCTGGATGTGGCGCCACATTCAATGTTGCCCCTGCAATGCTGAAAGCCATGGGGTGCAAAGTCACCGCTCTTAATGCTCAGCCTGACGGGTATTTTCCAGCCCGAAAATCTGAGCCGACCGCTGAATCTCTCAAAGATTTAGCAAGCGTAGTGAAAACTCTTGGGGCTGAAGCAGGCGTTGCTTTTGATGGTGACGGTGACCGAGCAGCCTTCGTCGATGAGAAAGGCGTTTTTGTCAGCTTTGACCGTTCATTGGCTGCGTATGCTGCTTATGCGCTTAAGCAGAGTGGCGGTGGAACAGTAGTAACAAATGTTGAAGCCTCCATGTGTGTTGAAAAGATGGTGCAAGCGCAAGGCGGCAGGGTCATTCGCAGCAGAGTTGGGGACATTTATGTTTCAGAAGCGATTAAGCAGTCGGGTGCAGTTTTCGGCGGTGAACCGTGTGGCGCATGGGTGCATCCGCAAAGTCATTATTGTCCTGATGGACCGCTTTCTGTAGCGCTAATGTTGAAGGCTTTGGAGGAGGAAAATAAAAGTTTAAGCGAGTTCATCTCTGCTGTTCCAGAGTACATTACTCGAAGAGAAAACATTACCTGTAAGAATGAGCTTAAGTACAAGGCGGTGGCAAAAATTGGGGTTACCCTAAAAACAGAGTTTGCGGATTACACCGATTTCTCAACAGTTGACGGCGTTCGGTTAGCGCTAAAACGTGGTTGGTTGCTGATTCGGGCTTCTGGAACGGAACCGCTTATCCGTTTAACTGTTGAAGGAGAATCTTTAGCAGTGGCAAATAATATAACTGCAAAGGCAACAGCAGTAATAAAGAAAGAAGTTGAGGCTGAAATGAAATGAAAGCTGTATTACTTGCGGCTGGCGAAGGCATCAGGCTTTTGCCCATAACGGCGACGCGTCCTAAACATTTGATTAAGGTTAGCGGAAAACCAATTCTGCAGTTCTGCTTGGAAGCGGTAAAAAACGCTGGAATTACTGAGGCAATAATTGTTACGCATTACATGGGTGACGCGATTCGCCAATTCTTCAGCGATGGCGAAAAACTTGGCTTACGCATCAGTTATGTTGAGCAAAAAGAAGTTCTTGGCACAGGAAACGCCGCTGCTTTAGCTGAGCCGTATGTGGATGATGATTTTGTTCTCGTTTACGGCGACTTATTGTTCGGTTTAGATGCCGTAAAGAACGTTTTACAATCATATGAGCCCGGGAAAACCGTTGCGGTCATGGGTGTTGTTCAGGTTGATAAACCTGAAAGCTACGGAATAATCGAGTTAGATGAAGAGAAAAAGGTTAAGCGCATCGTGGAGAAGCCTGCTGCTGGGATGGCGCCGTCAAACCTCGCTAATGCTGGCGTATACGTTTTTTCCAAAGAGGTTTTTGATAAGATAAAGCTAACAAAAGCTTCCGTCCGCGGTGAATGGGAACTCACCGATGCCGTAACCTTGCTGGCTGAAGAAAGCAAAACGGTTTTAGCTGCCGAAATATCAAAGGATGACTGGTTTGACGTGGGCAGGCCTTGGGATTTGCTGGATGCTAACAACTGGGCTCTGAAACGCATGGAGCTCCAAGTTTTAGGCACAATCGAGCAAGGAGCACACCTCATCGGTCCAGTTTTTGTTGCGGAATCAGCCCGCATCCGCTCGGGCGCATACATTGAAGGGCCCGCCTTTATAGATGAAGACTGCGACGTAGGACCGAACTGTTATATTCGGTCGGGCACGACTTTAGGCAGAAGCGTGCGTATAGGTAACGCTTGCGAAATAAAAAACAGCATCATCATGGACCATACACATGTTGGGCACTTATCCTATGTTGGTGACAGCATCCTTGGCGAACGCTGCAACTTGGGCGCTGGCACTGTCGCGGCTAATTACCGTTTAGACGCGGGCGCAATTAAAATGATGGTAAAAGACCAGCTCATCGACACTGGCAGGCGGAAACTCGGTGTAGTTCTTGGTGATAACGTGAAGACGGGGATTAAATCGCTGTTTATGCCCGGCATGAAGGTCGGCGTGAACAGTTGGGTAGGACCAAACTTCATGGTTGAGCGCGATTTGCCCGCTAACTCAATGGCGTTTCTAAAGCAAAAATGCGAAATACAAAAAAAGAAACCCTGAAGGACATATTCTGTTCGCGTTGAAAACTCGAAGATGCCCAAAGGATAGGATTAGAGAGACAGAGACAGACGGAGGGGGGTCCACGCACACACAGTCCAAAGAAGGGCACCCAAAAAATGCATTACCGTTAGCTCTTTAGGCTATGAATTTCTTGATTCTTATAAAAAATTAAACCTTAAACGGCTCACAGCCAGAAAGGCCGACCTTGACCATGCCGTAAAAGACGCAATGTACGCCTCTAGGCTCGCTGAAAACGGTCCCTCGACATTTCAGGTTTTCATGGAGCTAAACACCATTGCCAGCAATATTAAGAACTCTTCATAGGCTAATCGCACTTTTCGATAAAAACCAAATCGATTACATGATAATAGGTGGTTATGCGTTGCCTTTCTATGGCAGAATTCGAACAACCGTTGATCCAGACATTGGGGTCGCAGTTAAAACTCAGGAAAAATTTGTGCTCTGCTAAATTTACTTAAAGCATCTAATTTCGAACCAACCCTCTGTTCACCAACTAATCCCCTAATAGTAGTAGTCGACCGCCAAGAGCAAATTGAGTTTAAGCTTTGGACTAGACCCGATGGTTTTGTTTTTGATGAAGAAACCCTAAGGCGCCGTAGAAAAGCGCAGCTAAGCGAAGGCATTTCAGCTTGGGTTGTTTCTGCTGAAGATTTCATTGTAACTAAATTAGCTAGACCGGACCGTGGCGTAGTAGATGAGCAGGACGTGAAAAGTGTGCTGGTTAGACAAGAAGGCAAGCTATATTGGAATTACCTTGAGAAAAGAGCAAAAGAAATGCAAGTGCTTGCGATTTTAAAGGCTATTCAAAATGCATAAACGCGTTTTTAGCTTTTGACAACCGTTGCTGGTTGGTTTAGGCTTTGAGCGAAGGCTTCCGCTTGCTTAATATCGTCTTTGTTGGGTCTTTCTTTGTTTACGCCTCCCACTATTTTCATAAGGCCGTAGGTGTCAAGTCCTCCGCAGTTGAACTCTCCAGTAATAGTGTAGCCTTTGGATTGAAGTTTTTTTCTGAGTTGCTTGTGAAATTTAGACGTGTTTCCTGTTCGACCGCTCGTGGAGAATATGAATGCTTTCTTGTCGGTTACTTGAGGCAGATTGTCGGCAAGGTTAAGCAGAGTTTTATGGTGTTTTCCAAAGTAGATTCCTGAACCGAAACCGATAAGGTCATACTCGGAGAGACCATTTGGATTAACTTCTGGTGGCGTTTTAATTTCTGCGTTAAGAGCGCTTGCGAAAACCAAAGCTATTTTCGCGGTATTCTTATGGTGATAAGAAAAACAGATGACTAGTGTTTTCATGATTTCACGAACAAACAACCTTTAAGTGTCAAGCTAATATATTTTTTGTTTGGTGTGTTTTTAGCTAGAGCCTTTTTGATGGGAACTATTTGTGTTTAGGCTTGTATTTTCTGACGGTATTAATGTTAGAAAAAACACGCAAAACGATTTTCTCCCTAATTTTCGTTCTGGTTGTTTTGGGTTGCCTTTTTGGTTTAGGGTCTGAAATGTTTGCAAGCTGCGTACATAGAAGCACACAGAAGCACACGGAAGCACACAAAAGCATAAGGAAGCACACGGAAGTATTTTTGCGTCCCGAAGCGTCTTTTAGGAAGTTATGGTTAGGTTGCTGTTAATTCGAAGCTTAATCTTTAAAGTGGCAGATTTTCGAGTTTCCTTCACTAATTTTGTTGTGTTTGTATTTGACATTATTCGTCAAAATTTGACAGTTTAAACGTCAAAGTTGCGGCTAAATAGTTAGCCAACAAATCATTACTTCAATTTGAAATTGGAGACCTTAACGCGGAATTGAGGTTAAATACACATATTGTTTGGAGAAGAAATACTGCTAACTAAAGTGACATGGCTGCGGGTAGTGGTGGTTGCTTGTTTGTTAGCTTACTTCAAAATCAAGCGCTGAAAATAGGCTGTGTCCAGAAAACTGGACTTAGCTTTCATTGTTTTACGCAGTGTGTCTACAAACGAGGAATTAAATAGTCTAATGGATATGACAGCTTAAGGTCGAGGTAAAGTGGAAGACGAAGGGCAAATGGAGAATGATAGGCAACGTGCAGAAGTCTTCGATGCGCTGGGTCACCCTACGCGTATAGTTATCTTGAAGGCTCTAAGTGAAGGAGCTCTCGGCTTTGCCGATTTAAAGAAGAAAACTGATATCGAGAGCAGTGGGCATCTTCAACATCATCTAACCAAGCTTAATGGTTTGATAAAAACTGATGAATACGGCAAATACTGCCTTTCAAGTGAAGGAAAAGATGCCCTGCTAACAGTGCAAACGGTAGAGAAGTCTTCAGTGACAACAAAAGATTTGCAAAAGCATCCGCTCCGTTTCAACAAGAAAACAGTCTTGAAATCAGTCTCCTTGCTGCTGGTGGCTCTATTAATCGCAAGTTCGGTAATTTTATTATTCAAATACAATCAAACAAGGACGCTTCAGAAGGAAATTGCTTTTCTCAATGGAGCTGATCCTGAAGCAGTGCAATTTTATAATGAATTCAGAATAATTCCCACTACAAACGTTAATTCTACATTTTCTCCCCCGTTTTCAATGTACCACGCACTGCTAATCGGCTTTGCAGCTGGCGGCTGGAACAAAACATCACTTCAAGGTATGATAGTGAGTATTGACCTTATGCACTTGATAACAGTAACCAACGAAACCAACTATGCGGGCGCTGTCCAGGTAACATTTACGTTAAACGAAGGCTTTGTAACCAGCCAGCCTACAAATTACTCAGACGTTTACGGCAACGGCGCAATTTACAGATACGTTTGGCAAATAGACATTCAAGAGTCAAGTCTAATGGGTCTGAGCAATAGCGTTCCGCCCCGCCAAATTCTGGTTGACGCTGCAACAGGGGCGATAGTTCCCAACGGTTAATATTATTAGTTTCCAACCCATTGGGTAGTAATAAGCAAAATAACACCCTTATTCGTGATGTCGCAAAATCATCAAAATAGCTTCATGTCTTCAGTTAAAAGTATTATTCGGCTTGAGGGTGGTTTAGTTGAGCGTTCAAATTTCGGTTAACTTGTCAAATTTTGATGTGTTGAGCAGTTGCTTTGAGTGTCTCTGTGAGCAGTATCCGGAGGCAGTGGGGCAGGCAATGATGAATGTTGCCCAGAATATTTTGGCGACTGCAAACACGTTGGTTCCGGTTAGAACGGGATATTTGAAAAGCACCTTGGCGGTTGAGCAACCCAGCAATTTTCAGCTTAAGGTTAAGGCTACGGCGCCTTATGCGTATTATGTTGAGTTTGGTACTAGGAAGATGTCGGCGAGGCTTTTCTTGTCGAATTCGGTTAATCAGAGCATTTGCCTGAATTGGCACCGGAGATTGTGCAGCAAATCCAAGATTTACTTCAAGGTTGATAATTTTTCGCAGTAATTAGCTTATTGTGAGGTGAAAAATATGAGTTTAGCTACTACGCCGGTTCTAAGTCGGAATGCAGTTGTTCAGGTTGGCGGAACGGCAATAGGTTTTCTCACTGACTTCACTATGGATGTTAAGGCTGAAATGATTAAGGAATACATTTGTGCGTCAGGCGGGTCTCCATCGCCAGCTTTCACGGCAAGCGGCAACCAATCCTACACGTTTAAAGCTTCAGCACTTTATGTTCCAGCAAACTATGCAGCATTACTAACAGATGTTCTTAACGGCTCATTAGTTACCGTCATTTGGGGTCCACAGGGTATTACTACAGGGTCGGGGGCTCCAAAAATCACGTTAAGCAACGTTGTCCTAACAGCCTACAGCTTGAAGAACGGCCAGAAAGGCACAATAGCGAATGATATTAGCGGTGAAGCGCAAAGTGTGGACACAAGCACATTCTAAGTACCTTGTCATTTTTTCAGTTTTTTGATGTAGAATATTGTCGCTGGTGTCATTATCATAACTATAGCTATGCCGATAATGGCCGCTGGAAACTCTGGAATTGTGGGAGTAGGTGCTACAGTTGGTGTTGCAGTTGGAACAGAAGTTGGAAATGAAGTTGAAGCAACCGTACTTATCACCGAGACGACCATACTGTTGTAGTTATTTGTAACGTATGCGTATGCGCTGTTGGGCGTAATCGCCAAACCACCAGGAATGCCTACTCCGAGCACTGTTGCCGTCACCGTGTTGGTAGTCGTGTTTATCACCGAAACCGACTCGCTGCCGTCATTTGCAACATAGACATATTCGCCATTGGGCGTAACAGCTACACTATTGGGATTGATTCCAACGGTTATTGTCTCCGTAACTGTGTTCGTGGCTGTACTTATCACCGACACCGAATTGCCGCCGTTATTTGTTACATAGACGTATTCGCCGTTGGGCGTTACAGCCACCTCCCAAGGAATGCTTCCAACGAGTACATTCTCGGTCACAGTATTTGTAGCTGTACTTATCACCGACACTGAACCGCCTTTAGCATTTGTTACATAGACGTATTCGCCGTTGGGCGTTACAGCTACACTATTAGGAAGGTTGAAACCGGTTACTGTCGTCGTTACTGTATTCGTAGCTGTACTTATCACCGACACCGAACCGTTCTCAGCATTTGTTACATAGACGTATTCGCCGTTGGGCGTTACAGCCACACCAGTAGGATCTAGTCCAACAGTTACGTTCGCCGTTACTGTGTTCGTAGCTGTACTTATCACCGAAACCGACTCGCTGCCGTCATTTGCAACATAGACATATTCGCCGTTGGGCGTTACAGCCACACCAGTAGGATCTAGTCCAACAGTTACCGTAGCCGTCAACGTCTGCGCTCGGACTGGCTTAGGCATTAATACAAAAGCACAGAACAAGAAGGTGACGAGCAGGATGCAGCCAAATCTAAAAGTTAATGTTGCCCTTCGCTTCATTCGTCCACCCACAAGTCAAACCTTTCGTTAATGTCAGAGACTTGCTCCCAGTAAAGTGTATGCGCGCTAAGCTGAAAAGAAAAGTCGAGTAAATCACTGATGCTAACAAATGTAACCTGTTCATACGAAAATAAAACACCCGTATAGTCCTTTTGTTCTGGAGAATTTATAAGATTTTTGCTATCGGTTCTTTAACTTTCCACTACTAAACAATAGATCGAGATTTTAGAGAAATGGTTGGCAGCTCCAACAACGATGGGATCATGTTAAGGTAAGAAGGTGATTTGATGAGTGAAGAAAAATTCGATGTTGAAGGTTTCGAGAAACTTAAAGCTGCATTCAGCGAGTATGAGGCTGAGCAGAAAGAGCGGTTCAAAAACTTTAGCGTAGGTCTACTGAAAAGTAGTAAGGTTCAGCTGGAGGCTAATGTGCCTGGCGCCGGCTGGGTCAAATTCGTGTTGCTAACCCACAACGAGCTTAGCGATTTGGCTAAATTTTACAAGGATGATCAGCGCGAATTTGAACTGCAGGCACTTCTAAAAGATGATGAAGCCCTGCTACCCAGACTTATCTGAGAAGGATCTGCGTGATGCGCCTTGGGATTTGGTGCGTGCTTTGGAGAAGGCTTTGCTTAATGAGGGTTTTTTACCGCGTCAGGTGAGGCGGTCAATGACTGGATTAGCTGGAGCGGTGAAGCCCAGCGGATTGCAGCCGTCGTCAACCTCTACCACTACACCCTAGAATACGCGGCAAACTTGACGCCTTTCCAAATGGAGTTCTTAATCCAATCCGCAATATGGTACCACAAGTTAACGGAAGGATAGGAGTCAGTGCTTATGTTTCTTGAAAATAATCAACAAACCAGCAACAACCAATATTACTGCAACAGAAGCAGTGGCAACAACTGCGATTGGAAAAGGCTCTGGTTTCGCTACGGTGAAGTTGATGGTTTGTGACGCTCCAACATTTCCAAAAGTGTCATTTACGTAGACTGTAATTGTGTGCAAACCATTTCTCATGCCGCCAATAGTTTCATTGCCACTCAAGGTTACGTTTGCTTTGCCATCAAGACTGTAGCTTTGCAAGCTAACAGTCCTATCAACATTGAAAACCAGAGGAAAACTGGATTCATTAAATGTTTGATTCTCCGCCGGAGATAAAATCGAAATTTCAGGACGAATGGTACCGTAACCAACAGGAGTATACAACTGGGTTAGATTGAACTCAGTTTCGGTGGCAACCTCTGCGTTCAAATCACCTGTGAAATTTGAGCCCCCCCATGACATACAATTGGTCATTCAAATTTACTACGGCAAAGCCACCTCGGGAAGAAGAAATTGCCTCCCCCAGCGTCCAAGAATTAGTCATAGGATTGTAGATCTGGGTGTGGATGCCGATAACGTAAATTCGTTCTGGAGCTATCACCCCAGTAGTTGTAGCTCCAACATCTGTTCCGGCTCCAACCCAGGCTTCTGTACCATAAGGAGGCGGCGCTACCAAACTCCAAGTGTTATTTTGAGGATTGCAGATTTGGTTAAGATCAAGTCCATAATCACTTTCCCACCATATCCCGTTTATGATGTATATTTTTCCGTTACATACCGCTGATGCATAATCGAACGTTGCAGTGGGTAGAGGTGCATTTTCGCTCCAAGTGTTAGTGGCAGGATCATAAACTTGATTTGCCGTGGAACCAACATTGCTGGAGTTAACTCCGCCTATGCAGTATATTTTTCCATCTAAGACATTTGCCTGCAAATCCGTTACCGGATAAGGCATTGGGGCTTCTGTTTGCCACGTGTTCGTTGAAGGATCATAAAGCGCGCGCGCTACCTCGTTTACACCTACCGCACCAAACATGTCATAAGGCGGTTCTTGCGTGGTTCCTCCAATACAGTAGATTTTGCCTTGATAGACGGCGATCGCAAAGCCTTCCCTTGGTGTTGGCATTGGCGCTTCTGAAGTCCAATTACCTGTGGTAGGGTCATATATTTCGTTAGCGCCGGTGTCGCCTCCTGTGTAACTGCTTGCTGGCATTATTTCATTACCGCCTGTAGCGACTTGGTCGCAGCCGCCAATGGCATAGATTTTTCCATCTAACACAACAGCGCCAAAATATGATCCCGCTAAATTCATCGGTGCCAACTCCGTCCATGAATTTGCGACCTCGGTATTTCCAGAAACAGGCTTAGCTGCAATTATGCATGAGGCTGTCAAGAAAAAGAGAACAAGCATTAAAGCGAAACTTTTGCTCTATTCATTGCCGCTGCCTATAAAATACTTGCCAAGTGCCTGCTTATAATTCTACCCAGAGAACAGAGTGTTCTGCAAAAAGAACAGCCTAATTCGTGATGTTCACCAAACCGACGTAAAAGATTCCTCTCTCTTTAGTTTACAGAATCTGTTGACGCAAACTTCTTTTAATGCTTGCCAATCCCGTTTTTTTTCAATTACCTGACAGTCGGTTAAAGTTTTAATGGAGACAGTGCTGTTTGCCTGAATCTCAAATAGGACAGTAACTTGTTGTGATGACTTTTTGTGATTACCCAAAGTGAACTGACTATTTATCGTCCGCAATCAATGTTCCCCTAAAGGAACAGATTAACATGAAAACTAACATAATTGAGGCAGAAAACCTCACTAAAACTTACAAGAAAACCGTCAAAGCCGTTGACCACATTTCTTTTTCAGTGGAAGAAGGCGAACTTTTCGGTTTTCTTGGACCTAACGGGGCAGGAAAAACCACAACAATCAAAATGCTCACCACTTTAGCTTCCGTAACCGAGGGTAAGGCGTTAGTGGCAGGGTACGACGTCGGCAAAGACCCCGGCGCCGTCCGCAAAAACATCGGAATAGTACCTCAAGAACTTACGGCAGATGACGAATTGAAAGGAGCCGAAAATCTGCTTCTCTCTGCGAAGCTCCATCATGTTCCAAATGACGCCGCGCGCAAGAAGGCGAAAGAACTGCTGGAGCTTTTGGAGCTTGAAGGTGCCTCCCACAGGCAGGTTAAGACCTTTTCAGGCGGCATGCGGAGGCGACTGCAACTTGCAATGGGGCTTATTCATGACCCGAAAATACTATTTTTGGATGAGCCAACATTGGGGTTGGATATTCAGACGAGGCAGAACATGTGGACCTACATTCGAGACCTTAACCGCGAAAAAGGTATCACTGTGTTTATGACCACGCATTACTTGGAGGAAGCTGACTCTCTATGCGACAGAATCGCAATCATAGACAACGGAGTAATCAAGTTGTCAGGTTCACCTTCAGAACTGAAAGCCAAACTCGGCGGCACCATTTTGACCCTGCAACTCACAGATAGCGTTGACATATCCAACATGCTGAGCGGTATCCAAGACGTTACTGAAGTAGCAAAAGAAGGCAAAACTTACAAAATTAAGCTCACAAGAACTGAAAGAGCACTACCTGCAATAGTCGAAACCGTAACCAAGAAAGGGCTCAAAATTTCTGACATCACTTTAGCTAAGCCAACACTGGACCAAGTTTTCCTGCAAATCACAGGCAACACCATGCGGGATGGTGCAACAAACGGGGATTCGTTTGGTCAGCGAGTTTTGATTGAGAGGTTGAAGTAAAATGTTTGGCGACACTTTAGCTTTAACGGCACGTTCTCTCAAGAAGTGGATTCGCAACCCCGCCGCCATCATGCCTGGTTTATTCATGGCAGTCTTTTGGCTGGCGCTTTTTGGCAGTTCATTTAACCCCGTCAACCTTGTGCCCACGCAAATCGGAGGCACAGCCCTGTCGCCTGTTTTGGTCGGGCAGATTAAGTCTGCGATAGGTTCAGTGTTTGGAGGGGCGGCAAACTATATAACGTTCCTTACGGCAGGCATAATCGCCTTTATTGTCATAATCAACATGGCGTATGGCGGAATAGACATAGTCCTTGACAGGCAACTAGGCTACCTTAGCTCTCTGTTGAGCGCGCCGATATCTAGGGCGTCAATATTCTTCTCTGGTGCATTGCAGAACTTTGTAAAAGCAATGTTCATAGCGCTCTTGACATTCCTAGTGGCTCTGCTGATTCCTAACGGCTTGCAACTTGGCTCAGGTTTTGGCGTATTGAATTTCCTTGGAGTGTTTACTGCGTTTGCGCTTGTGACATTTGGCTTCGGCTGCCTCTTTACTTCAGTCGCTTTCTCAGTCAAAAACGTTGATTCGCTGGTTGCTATCATTAACTTCCTAGCGTTTCCCTTGGTGTTCATGAGTAGCGCAATGTTTCCGCTCGGAACATTCCCATCTTGGCTCAAAGATATCGCAGAGGTTAATCCGATAACGAAAGCTGCCGAAACCGCTAGACTGCTCATAGTGAACGGCAATCTGTCCTCAGGGCAGCTGTCGACGTTCGCTGGAAACATGCTGTACCTAGCTGTCTTCGCCGTAGTCCTTGCGGCAATTGGATACTTGATTGCACGAAGAGCCTTAAAGGCAGAATAAAAGGAGAACCACTGTATGGCGGTAGTAACGCAAAGTGAGCCACCCTTAAAAGCACAGGAGGTGTAGCTAGAAACATGTCAGATATTCATGTTCGACGCGGAGAAACCGCTGTACTCGACAGAGTTGAAGGCGAACTTACAGTAGGTCCCAATGCAAGAATCGAAGCCAGTAACGGCAAATCAGTAGTCGTTACTGGAGGCGCACACTTTGAAGGTGTCCATTTTGAAGGCAGTGCAGAAGTAAACTGTGACTTAGAATGCACGTCATTAGAGTGCCACAGAGGACAGCTTGAAGTAAACGGTAACTTGACAGTACACAAAAGACTCAGAGTAGGACACTCTGTGCAGGTTAAAGGCTTAATCACGGCTGAAGACATCGATGTTGGCGGAATAATAAAGGCGGGTGCCATCAGCTGTTGCAGAATTAGAGTAGGCGGACGTGCAGACATTAAAAGCACTTTTGAAGCTTCAAGTGTAGAAGTTGGCGGGAAAATATCCGCAGGAGTCGTCAAACTTGGGGACCTCAACGTAGGAGGCGAAGCCGAAGTTGGAGGAGGTTCCATAACGGGGCATATCCGAGTAGGTGGCAAATTCATTAGCAAAGCTTCGTTGGAATTCGGAGAACTCTTGGTATATGGCAAAGGTTTCCTACCAGCCAATTGCAAGGGACATAGGCTCTCTACGTTTGGAAAAATCTGTGTTGATGGCAACTTAATTTGTGACTACATTCAAGTCGGCGGCACAGTCGAAGTGTTGGGTGATTGCCATGCAGAAAGAATAGAGGTTGGCGGAAAATTCGCGGTGTCAGGCTCCCTTTTTGTTTCTGACAGGCTTGAAGGCTTTGGAGCAACTGAAATTGCAGGCGACTTTGAAGGCGCAAATCTTCGCGTCGGCGGCAAATTCCAAGCGAGCAAAATAATCGTGAAAGTAGAAGCAGACGTCAGCGGCAAGGTCGAAACAAAACAAGGGCTTAAAGCGAAGCAGTTGAACGTGCGAAGCGGCACACAAATCGACGGAACTCTAATCGGCGAACGGGTAGAGATTGGAAAGAGTCCCGACCTAAGTTACGGGGCATGGGGCTCTACGTGGCCTACTAAATGGGCAATGATGGGCGGAAAGGTCCAAGATATCTACGCTCGACAGGTCCTGATGGGTACCATGTGCAAGGCTGCACGCATCTTCGCCGATACGGTCAATCTGGAGCAAGGGTGCACCGTTGAACAAGTAACCTACACGAAAGAGCTGAAGGCCGACTTCGGCGTTGCTATCTGCCAGCCCCCTCAAAAAGTAACCAACTTACCTCCGGCACCCTTCTGAGGCTAAAACAATGCAGCTTAACCGCTTGGAGACAACGCGCACATGAGAGACAGGGAAACGAAGCGCTCAAGAACCGACCTGTACGCTTCAGTCTTAGAAGTTTTAATCCGTTATCCAGAAGGAGGAAAAATCACCCGCATCTCCTACGGCGTCGGCGTCCCTATTGACCGACTAAGAACGATAATCGAAAACCTGTGCAACTACGGCTTAGCCAGAAAACTCACCGACGGTGAACAAGTCTACTATTTCGCTACACCCCGAGGCTTAGAATTCCTAGACACTTATTGGAAAATGAAAGGCTTCTTTGAAATCTTCGGCGACAAACAACCATAAAACCAAGGCTCAAACGAACTAAAAATCAAAAAGACCGTTTTACAAAACAGAACACGCAACAAACATCAAACAAGCAACTTACTGCTAGGCTTTTTGTATGCTATTTAAATCCAAAGTGAACATTTTTAGTGGAAAGTGCATATTTTTCGGTCATGGCTATTTCCTTTTTCGGTATATTGGGCAATCTTCTTTTTGGTCAAATCGCACATACTCAAATCCAGCGTTAATCAGGTTATCTTCTTCAATACTTGTCTTTGGTCGCTTAGTTATGTATTCTTCACTTGAAAAGCTGCCATGCTGATAGCGGTCAGTGTTGATAATTGACTTATGGCCTAGCAAGTTTTTTACTGCATAAATATCGCCGGTCTTCTCGTATTCCCTTGATGCTCTCCAATGTCTAAAGGTGTGAAAATGGATTTTTAGCAGTCTCGGGTTCTGTGTTTTGAGAGCTAATTCTTTTCTTTTATTGACAAAACTTTGGCGCATGGATGCACATTTAGGGCTAAAAATGTATTCACCGTTTTTCTTTGGCAAATTCTTAAGCATGGAAATAGTTTTTTCTGTGATTTTTACAGTTCGGTTGTTGCTTCCTTTTTCTGCATTGTTTATGTCTATGGTGTGATTTTTCTCGTTGATGTCAGTCCACTGTATTTTTCTTGCTTCTCCGGCTCTTGCTCCGGTGTCTTTAAGCACTTGCAGAAAAGCGGCCGTAATTCTTCCACTTGCATTAATCAGTAAATCTATTTCTTCTTCTAAGGGATCAAAGGCTTGTTTTGGTTGATATTTGTTTCTTGGTTTTTCCCATGATAGCTTGAAGGCTTTAACGAAGGTTGCATAGGTGTTTATGATGTTTCTTTTAGTTGCTGCCGGTATTTCTTCAGTGGCTAAGACTGTTTCAACGGTTTCAGGATTTTTCAAGTCTGCTCCATAATTAACTAATTGAGCTAGCCATATTGAACGGTTGTAGATTGTCGTTTTGGCAAGTTGCCGTTTCTGCATTTTCCATTGATATTCAACGATTAAACCTTGTTGTGTGGTGTTTATTCCCGCGCTAGTTTCCTTATTTTCTAGCGTTGCCAATGCCAAACCTCTCGAGAGTTTGTTTTGTTGGCTAATCTCCTTATTGTCTCGGACAGTTTTTAAAGCTGTTGGGTCGCTGAAACGGTAACCGCATTTTTTACACTTAAACCGTTGAATTTCTAAACCGTAGCTGTATCTATGGCCGTTGTTGAAAGGCGCTGAATTACCACACCTGGGGCAAATTACACTAATTACAGAAATTACACTTCTAGGGTGTGGGTTACGCAATTTTTTTCTGTCCTTCCTCTTTATTTTTCGGTTCTAACCCACACCTGGAAAGTGTAATTTGCGTAATTTGCGTAATTTCCTTCTTACCATGAATTTGGTTAGGTAAGTAATCCGGCACAAACTCACGTAGTCGCCTTTCTATTCTATCGCCTTCAAAAAAGATAACTCGGTGAGTTTTTCCGTCTATGCTGATTGACTGAGGTAAGCCTTTCTTAGCTATGTTCAAACTATTTATTGCAGTTCTTATCGTTCTGCTGCTCCACTTGAATTTATCACCTAGAAGCTGCGTAGTCAAAACCGTTTTTTCCATTTTTTCGTTAGAATTGCCTTCTATGATTTTTGTGCTATCGTAAAAGTAGAATAGGTTTTTTTGGTACTCTGCGAAGTTTGCTTCCTTGATTTTTTCCCATAGATAGTTAATTATTGTTCCGTCCATGCTGTTTGCTTTTTCTTCTATCTTAGCGCGTTCTACGGCCTTAGCGGTCTCTGTAATTGTGGTTTTTAGTTGCGGTTCATACTTAGATAAGGCCAACAAAGGGAGCAAACTAGCTATTAAACGGTGGTCTACTAAGTCGTCTATCCAGGTGCTTTTGTCAATTTCAACCTGGTTAAAGTAAGCCATGCGTAGGAACAAGAGTTTATTCTGAAGGGTTAGGCCTTCCTTGAGCATTTGGTCAGTTTCAAGAACTGGAAGTTTCTTATCGCTAACTTCGCTGTAATAGGGTAAGGCTCTGCTTTCTGTTGCGTTATCGTCAAAGGCCTTTCTTTGTGTTAGAATTGTTAGGCCGAAATTTGAGAAAGTGTCTGTGTATCTTGGGTTTTTTGGGTTCTGTCGGCTTAAGGGTGTTCCAGTAGCTCGGCAGTTAAGGAAATGCACTAATTCGCTTTTTTCGTTGGTGTTTGCGAAGTCGGCCTCGTCAAGAACAAGCGTTCCCTGCCACAAGTCAAGCGGTCTGTAAAGACTAGGTATTCTGTAAGTGGACATCTCAAAATACGGTCTATAACTCAGCAATCTAAGAACGAAGGCTAAACGGTTTTTTCCAGATTGACTAGGGCCTCTAATCGGTAAGATAGGCGCGAATTTTCCAGCTCCGGCTATGTCAAATTCTGAGTTAGCGACAAAACGGTCTAAGAACCATGAACCAACAGCTACACGTGTTAAAAGTGAAACTAAAGGCTCTTGGCCGCAAGCGTCATAGGCTTTTTTTGAGAAATTATCTATTTCCTCAAAGACTTCTTTGAAAGTGGTTTCTGTGTAGCCGGAAGGAACGATAACTAAGCCTTTTTTTAATGAGTCGTTGAAAACTGGAACGTAAATTATGTTCTGTTTTTTGTTGTTGGTTTCGCCTAAGGAAATTTCTGTAGTTTCTTCAAATTGTTTGTCGTTGAAATAGTATTTTAGGTATTTTGGAAGTGTCTTTCTATCCCAAATCATTTCAGCTATGAAATCCTCTGCTATTACTGTTGGTTTTTGGACATAGCAGTTTTTTTCTTTGTTTTCTTGGGTTTCGCCGTCTTGTTCTGCTTTTATTTCAGCAGCTTCTTTCAAACTTTTAGAAAAATCAATTTGCTCTTGTGTTAATGCGGTTGTGGTTTGGTGTCCATTAACGCATTTATAGAATTGTGTGCCTATGTCGTCAGGCGGGCCTAGTGTTTTCGTTTCATCTTTACAATTGGGGCAGTAGATTTTTTGCGATTCAGTCATGACTTTTGCTTACTCCTTAAAGTTCCTGACTTACAGGGCCGTGAATTCGCGGTTACCCTATAATCTAAAGCGCATCTACATCTTATCCAGTGAAGGCACTGACGGCAGCGTTCAAAGACTACATTTTTATAGGCTATTTGACTTTCAGTCATATCGAGCATCCTGGTACGCTTTCAAGCTCACTCATGGCTTCCAGTCACTTGGATCGTTATGTCACCGTTTGAAACAACCAAAACACTGTCTTTTTCCTTCAGTTTGAAATACTTAGCCCATGCATATGGAATAGTTACGGCTAGGCTATTTCCAACTCGAATAATTTTTCTTGTTTGTTCGTGTGGCACGGTATAGTCACCATACTGCTAATAATGTCATAATCACCGTTAGTATTAAATAGGTATGGTTAGCATACTTTAGTTTGGTGAGTCTGTGCGAACTGAAGGCCAAAAACAAACATGGAAAACCAACGACACTACAATCAAACAAGCACTAGCAAAACAAAACCTAACATTCAAAGAGCTTATAGAGAAAACCGGGTTAAGTCGCGCGGTAGTCAATCAACATTTGAAAGAGTTAGTCAAAACTGAAAAAGTGGTTAAACGATTTTGGGATGGCAAAGTCGTTAACGTTCTAACTGATGATGCAAGAAGGGAACTAGGGCCTCTATATCAAACTAATTTCGCTAAAGAAATATCAATGGTTCTCGAAAAAGTAGATGCTAATTTCAAAGAAACATTAAACCCAGAAGGTTTCTTTTCGGTTATGAATTACTATCTTGATCTTAATCTGTTAACCATAATTCCTATGATTAGAAGCGCGGATAAACTCGCAATTGAGAATGAAAAGCTCAAGAAAGTTGATTCCGATATTTTCAAAGAATTAACTGATAGTATCATAACCCTCTACGTTTCAGATGTCGCTAAAGCGTTTGCCCAGGATTTTTTAAGAATCGTGTTGAAGTATGGAAAGGAATTAGATGTTGATAAACTCGCGAAAGAGCTCGCGGTTAGAATGAAGCAAGCAAAAGGAACCTGCACGCTTGCAGGTTAGTCGTAATAATGAAATTGTCGCGGCAATCGCTGTTGCAGGGCTTCACCCAGTAACTATTCAGCGATTTCTTGAACCTAGTTTGAGCAAGCTAGGTCAAAAAAAGAATTCTTTTTTCTTATCTGACAGTTTACTATTTACACCGCTTACTCTTTTTTGAGTACGGAATATTACGATTAGTTTGCAGGATTACACTCTGCTTTTTCGGTAAGAAATACTTGCAGTAATAGAATCTCAGCGAATCAACTTTTACGGTACATCTATTGAGCAATTACACCGGGTCTGGGATAACAAAATATCTTACTCTCGTTTGTTTTTTATTTGATTCTCTGAACCACCAGAAAGTAACTTTTCGGTGACGTGTAATCCTTGTTTTTGGTAGAAATCTTCTTTGGTTACAAAACGGGCACCAGTTCATTAAACTTGTGCATGGAAAAACATGATGTAAAGGCATTCGGCGTTACATTACCCTGTAGGAGTATCCTCATCACTACGCACTGTAACGTTACAATCTTAGTTGTCCTTGCTAATCATCCTTTCCAATTATGAACAAGCTCTCATAGCATTTTTGTCTTCATTTTTCCCACTCGTTCCGTAATTTTTTAATAGAAACCCAATTTCTCAAAACAACCGTTCTG
>JBEKNP010000035.1:0-28718 GCA_049522695.1 Bathyarchaeia archaeon
TTACTGCTACGGGTATGCTTGGTTCGCATTCGGTGACGGCTACTTTGGGTGGTACAGCGGTGACGTTGAGTACTTCAACTACGACTTCTACTGGTGGTTTGTCGGCGACGTTTACGGTTCCAATGTCTACTTCTGGTGCTCAGGCAGTTACTTTGAGTGATGGTACTAATTCTCCTACAGCTTCGTTCACAGTAACTTCTGGAGTATTGTACTATGTTCCAATAACTTTAACAAATTCACAAAGTAGTGCCGTTTCAAGCGGATCCCAAGTAAGTATTAACGTGAATTGGAATACTTACTCAAGTTATTTGTCTAATCCCGTAGATAATTATGCTTTCTTTGATAGCTCAGGAAATTTGCTAGACAGCTGGCTTGAAAGTGCTAGTGCAACAACTACTAGTGGAATAGGTGGAATATCAAATACAGCTACATCTTCTGTCGTCTGGGTTACAATTGATTCACAAATCGCTGCCGGTGGAACATACACATGTTACTTAGGATTCTACGCGACAACTTCAAATCAACTTAGCTCAACTGGATACACGGGTGAAGCACCTACCCTCTCCAACACTTACGCAGCATATGACAACGGGGCAAGCGTCTTCAACGCGTATTTCAATGGTAATACTGCAACTTCGAGCTTTTCCGTGTATAGCGGATATACGCTATCGAAGGCAACAGGTGTTTCGGGACCTGGAGGAACGACAATTAACGCCATAAAAGTAACGGGTTACAATGGCGAGAACGTCGTCTTCTCGTTCAACAAGGCGATGAGCAATACAGGCTTGATAGTGGAATCAAGTTTTTCGTCTCCAGGTTCAGTTAGTCCCGGAACCGATACTGGTGTGGTCGGGCTCGCAAATAATGCAGCCGCGGGAAGCGCAACAAATGCAGTTAGCGCAGATATTGGCTTAGGCAATTCGTATTTTAGCCAATCCAACGATGTCGGCGGCACATTTACCAACTATAACTCTCAAGGCACGTCATCTTCAAGCTGGCTATACGGCACCCTAACGTACACGGGTTCAAGCGCAACGTCGTGGAGCGCATACATAGCGCCGCAGCTTTATTCGTCAACGGGCGGAGACACCGGCACGGTCTCAAGTAACCCCCTTAGTTCCGCAACTAACCTTTATCTTAGTCAAATAAGCTCCACATCCAGCGGCTACCCCTTGACCGTATACTACAACTACATGCGTGCTAGGACGTATCTTCCGAACGGAGTAATGCCGACAGCATCCTTCGGCAGCGTCGTGTAACCTTCGCAGTTGACTTTTGGTGGTGTGACTTCTGGGGCGATGACGGTTCAGTTGCAAGATCAGTAGGGTAGCACTATCGATGATGCGTCGACAGTTACTTTGTCTTCCAGTGGCATGTGGTATTCAAATTCTCCTGGCACTACCTCGATTTCAACTGTTACGATAAGTTCTGGTCAGCGCGCGAAAACTTGTTCTGCAAAGCTTGCGACCACTCTTTCTTTGATAAAGAGCCCAATCGTCAAATTTGCTTAGCCATCATCCATGAGTGCTTTAACTTCAGTTTCATCCCTGTTCTTTATTTCCATCAAATCCGTTCACAATTGCGTTCCTCACATGTCCTCAACATTGAACCCAGTCTGGTTTCTTCGCTTAGAATGGCTTTGGCTGTTTTAGTCATTTTTCCAGTAAGAGGCTTGTCAAATCAAGAGCTAACCTGCCTAATAGTAAAATAAAAGTTACGTGGTTTATATTGACTCTTAAGGAATTAAATCCTGGGAACGCTAGCTTGAAGATATGGAAACGCCAAGGAAAATTAGAACAATCACAGCCACCAGCGGTAAATGCCTCAGTCATAGATGAGGATATGCTTGGTTCTGCTGTGGAAACTCACACGGATGTTGCTGGGGGGTCAGAAGTTCCGGAAACATTCAAGGAACATTATCCTCTTTTGCTTCCTTTTTCATATGCAGCAATTGTTGAAGACGAAAAAAATGAAATAAAATATTCCCTCCTGGAGCCGACATTAACAGAATTAGATAAACAACTGTTAACTGAGCTAAAAAATATTCTCTGGGATGAACTTTCAATTAACACAAAAGGTTTTAAAGATGAACAGCAAGCAGAAGAATTCTTAAAATACAAAATTTTAGAAACAGCAATAAAATACCGCATAAATGTGGACGGCAATACACTGGGTAAATACCAGTATTACATCACCCGAGATTTCTTAGGTTTCGGAAAAATAGATGGAATAATGAGAGACGAAAACGTTGAAGACGTCTCATGCGACGGTACTAACTCGCCAGTATTTGTTTGGCACCGCAAATATGAGTCCATACCCTCAAACGTAGTATTCGAAACTTCTCAGGAACTAGAAAACTTTGTATTCAAACTTGCCTACCTTTGTGGCAGGCATATCTCTATCGCGCAACCAATCCTTGATGGAACATTGACTGATGGCAGCCGAGCCCAAGTAACATATGGAACTGAAGTAACACCTAAAGGTAGCACCTTCACTATTAGAAAATTCAAAAAAACCCCTCTCACAATCACCGATTTAATAATATATAAGGCTCTGTCACCAGAAATCGCCGCATATTACTGGTTCTTAATAGAAAATAGGCACTCAGTCATGATCGGTGGCGACATCGGAGGGGGAAAAACCTCAATGCTCAACGCCATCAGCCTATTCATTAGACCAACCCTAAAAATAGTGAGCATAGAAGACACACAAGAAATACGTTTACCACATAAAAACTGGGAAATGATGGTCACAAGACAAGGGTTAGGCATAGGAGCAGGAGCAGTAGGCGAAGCTGGAATTGGCAGCATCAGCATGTTCGACCTACTCAGAGCCGCCCTAAGACAAAGACCAGACTTCATTATCGTAGGCGAAATCCGAGGAGAAGAAGCCTATGCACTATTCCAAGCCATGGCAACAGGACACTTAGGCTTAACAACTATACACGCAGAAAATGTACAAGGTGTCCTACACCGACTAACAACAAAACCTATGAACATTCCTCAAACTCAAGTCGAAAACCTAAACGCTATCTCTATAGTCCGCAGACTAGTCGTAAACAACGTCTCCTTAAGAAGAACAATAAGCGTATCAGAAATGGTGGGCTGGGACAAAGAAAAAAACGACTTTAAAACCCAAGACATATTCAAATGGGAAGTAGAAAAAGACATCTATGTTAAGATAGGAAGAAGCCCATTATTAGATAGAATCGCCACCCAATGGGGATACTCCCAAGAAGAAATAGATCAAGAACTCCAAATGAGACAAACAATTCTCGAGTACATGGTCAAAAAACACATACGCTCCTACGAAGACGTTTCCAAAATGGTGTTAGACTACTTCTCTGACCCACAACAAATATACCGAAAAGCAAAAGTGAGCTAACAATGAAATTTGAACCCTGGGCAACAGCATACAACCTACTCAGCAAAAAACTAGAAAAAATATACCCCCAATTTCAAGAGCTCCATATTCAACTCAGAAAAGGCGGCGTACTAATAGCATTCAAGGCGTATATCGCCTTTATGGTACTAATCTCAATAATTGCTTTTGCAGCCGCAATCACCCTATCATTTATCCTCTTGCCACTTTTGACCAGAATTCCAATCTTGTCAGTAATGAATTTTGCATTTAGTTTAGTTATCGCAGCATCGGCAGCAATGATAACACTATTAGTAATGTACATCTATCCAGGAATGAAAGCACGCAACAGAAATGGACCAATCGACAAAAACTTACCCTATATCACAAACTTTCTAACACTTCTCTCAAGCTCAAATGTTCCACCAAGCCTCATTTTCGAGTCAATGGCCAAGATTGATACTCTCAAAGAAGTACGTTTAGAATTTAGCAATATTATAAGAGACATAGAAATCTTTGGAATGGACCTCATGACTTCAATCGTTGACAACTCCAAACTGACACCCAATGACCAACTCGGCGAAATCCTCGGAGGTTACGTCGCGACAGTAAGAACAGGAGGAAACCCCACAGAATATCTAAAAATTACAACGGAAGCAGTAACAAAAGACCGACTAAGCAAACTAGACATGATGCTAGAATCACTTTCAGCCATGGCAGAAATCTACATTATGCTATTAGTCGCCGCCCCATTACTTTTCATCGTTCTTCTTGTTACACTAGGCATGATAGGCAGCGGCACGATTGCAGGCATGAGCATGGCGCTGGTTCTTTACCTACTAACCTACCTTGGAATCCCAATAATGGGTACAATAATGATGGTGATACTTTCAACATTCGAAAAGTGATAGCTAAATGAAAATAACCAAAAAAACAATAAAAAGAACATCGATCGTTTCTGTAGCAGCAGCGATAATCTTCTTCATTTCTGCGTCAATTTTCTACCTTATGTCCCCAACATTAGATTATATGATGGTAATAGCTCTGACAATAGGTGTGGCGCCTCCAAGTGTTGCAAGCATCATCTACAATAGATGGAAAACCAAGATTGAAAAAGCAACCCCAGACTTTCTAAGGGACTTAGCAACTGCATCAAGAACAGGAATACCTTTACAAATAGCCTTACAACATGCATCCAATCGACAGTATGGTCCACTAACATGTGAACTAAAGATCTTAGTAGCACACATGAGTTGGGGCATGAACTTTAACGAAGCCCTAGTAGAATTTAGTAATAGACTAGATTTACCTCTAATCAAAAAAGCAACTATTTTGATAAACGAAGCAGGAAAACATGGAGGAGACCTATCAGACATCTTTGACTCAACAGCAAAATACCTTGAAAACATCAATTCATGGACTCAAAAAAGAAGGGAACAAACATCGCCCTACGTTATTATATTCTACTTCTCAGTCTTCATATTCTTATTCATAATCATAATCATTTCAAGGATGATGTTCGCTCCTCTGAGCCATTCGGCAACGGGCACCGTATCTTTTATTAAGCCAATAATAGCACAAGCAGCATCAAGACGATTATTTCTACATGCCACTTTGATAGAATCACTATTCGGAGGTTTAATCGCAGGAAAAATCAACGAAGATTCATTTGTTGACGGATTAAAGCACGTAACTATTTTAGCAGTTTCCTCGGGCTTAGCATTCTATTTGTTCCTCCCTTAAACAAAACGATATAAGTATAAATGAGAAACATACACCGAGAGTAGAAAGCCGCTGAGATCAATGAAGAAAAGTCAAGAACAAAAAACAGATGCAAAAAAAGCAGCAGAGCAGCCAAATGAAAACACTATTTCAGATAAAAAAGAAGCAATCAACGCTATAGATGTTGAAGACAAAATAGAACTCGAAAGAAGAGAGGCATACATCGAACCTGAAACACGCGACCTCCTAAGAAAGCTACTCCAAGATGGAGATAAAAAAGAAATAATTCCCTTCTACACTCCAGGTTCAGGATTTGTATACCAAGTAACAAGTAGCACGTCAGGTAAAAACGAAACTGATCAACTCTCAAGAGATTGTTTAGAAAACCTCGTTCAATTAGGCATACTTCAAAAAAGCTTCTTTGAGTCAGTATCAACATGCCCACACTGTGAATCAACAATCATGACCCTGCATAATCGATGCCCAAAATGCAAAAGCCACAACGTAGACAAAACAAGCTTAACCGAACATATTCCATGTGGATACATTGACCAAAGAAACAAGTACATACAAGATCGCTGTCCAAAATGTGGCGAGCCCCTTCTTGAAGGACAATACAGAAATATGGGACGCTGGTACGTATGCCAAGAATGCGGCGAAAAATTTGAGAATCCAGAATTTGACCTGATCTGCCGTAACTGCAACAAAAACTTCACAATAAAAGAAGCTCAAGTAACAGAAATACCCAAATTCTCATTAAACTTGACTAGAAAGAAGGAAATAAGGCAAAACGTTGCAAGCCTAGAAAATATTAGAACACTCCTAGCTGACCTAGGCTTTAGCATTGAGATGCCTGGATTGACAATTGGACAAAAAAGCAGAATGCAACATCACTTTAGCCTCATAGCCAAAAAACAAATCAGCGGACAAGAAATCGTTATAGCGCTTGATCATGCAGTAAGCGAATCAGAAGTTCAATCATCACCACTCATACTGTACCTTTACAAAATATCAGAAGTAAAAGTCGATATTCCCATATTTGTCGCGATACCAGCACTAAGTGACACAGCAAAGAAAATAGCCCAAGGCAACAACATCCTTTTAATCGAAGGCTCAACCGAGCAAGGCGAAGCAATAACCAAAATCAAAAATGAAATCGAAGAAAGAATAAACCAAATAAACCAAAAAACAATCAATGAATCCAAAGAACAACAACCAGAAAACAAACCAGAAACAACATCCTTCTTTAGCAAACTAAGAGGAGTAAAAAAAAAGAACCTAACCTAACACAACAATCCACACTACCAACTCAACAACCCAAACCACCCTTAAACTGGCAACCGCTCAAAACATTTGGAGCAAGAACACTGAGCTTAGCCCTAATTTTCAATTCACTTTTATGCGTATTTTACGCAATTGGGCTCCTATCAGGAATCTATGCAGACAACTGGACGGTCTTCGAACCATACTTAATCAATGGCAATCTCTTTTGGTTACTTATAGCAGGTTCAATACTAAACATTTTCTTAGCCATAAAAATTAGCCAAATTAAAACATCATACAATTTCCTCTACGGTCTCATTATCGCTGCCCTATCAGCCGTTTCACTGTTGATGTTTACGCCACTCTCATTTTTCAACATATTTACAGCAAGCACGACAAACTTTATGATAAATATGGGGCGGTTTTTCTTCTTAAGCGGCATAGCTTTATTCTTGATTGAAATCCCCAGTATACTAAAAATAACAGGACTCAGCCAGCAAACAACGCAGTCAAAAGGTAACTTTGGATACAAAATTCTTTTTTTGCTGCAGCTTGCAATGGGTTTTATATCATTTTACATGTTCTTCGCCGTCACCGTATACATAGCTCAGTACCCGGCGGCAAATACGTTAGCAAACCTCATCCTTGCCTGCGCCCTACTATTCACAGGTTTCATATCCTTTGGTGCAACACTTTTAAAAACTTGGCTGAAATGACAACAAAACCTAAATTTCTTCAGATGCATCATCGCTAAAAAATAAATCGATGAACAAGAAATCGTTATAGCGCTTGATCATGCGGTCAGCGAATCAGAAGTTTAAGCGGCGCCATTGACATTGTAATTTACAAGCTTCAGAGGTAAAGTTGATATTCCAATGTTTAAAATGAGCCGCGCTCAGAGAGACGGATCTTTCACAATAGGCGTCAATCAAAGGCAACCGTTCTCTCTTTCTTAGAGGGACCTATTTGCCTGCTTGTTAGGTTATATTTTGGACATATATCGGTTTTAGGAATATGTCGAACCTTAAAATAACATATATATTGAGACTTACGATAGCTGGTTTATGTAGCGGAGTGCAACAAATGAACAGTACAACACAACTACAGAGAAACCAAAACGGAGCAGTAACAATCAAACCTAAACCAACATGCATAAAAACTGAGACAACTTTTCAGCCAATGGCCGAGCTGCAGTTAACTGATACTAAATGTTTCGTGAAAGTTTTGCATGTCGATGACGATGACTGTTTCTTGAAGGTTTCCAAGCAAATCTTGGAAATGGACGGCAAAATTAAGGTTGAAACAACTACCTCCGTTTATGAAGCTTTTGAGAATCTGAAGCAGTTTCATTATGATGTTGTTATTTCAGATTATGAAATGCCTGGAAAAAACGGACTCCAGTTTCTCAAAGAATTAAAAAAGAACTCGCAGAACCCTCCGTTCATACTTTTCACAGGAAAAGGACGAGAGGAGGTGGCGGCCAAAGCACTGAATCTCGGCGCGTTCAGGTACTTGAACAAATATGGTGATCCCGAGACAGTCTACGCTGAACTCGCATCCTGTATTCAACAGGCCGCAATGACGCTTTTATGTCGTTGTCCAGCTTAAGCGCGCTACCTTGTCCCTATATTATTTGTTGAAGTACGTTGGAAAATGCCGAAGCCCACATATGGCTCAAGAGCCTAACTTCTTTCGGTGAATTATAAGGAAAAATCAAAGTCCCCTTCTACAGAAGCGAACTACTCGAGGGTAGTACGTGTCTACAGCATAGCCTACTTAAAATGATTCGTATCCAAGAAACGAATACTTCACAATAGTTGTTGCTAAAGGCGTGCCGTTTGCGTGCCTTCAATGTTTTCCGTTTTACAATTCTACAATATTAATAATTTTAGAAAGCCACTGGCCTATCTATTCTCTTTAGCACTGGCTTGCCTTTAAAATATCAACTTTTGGGTTTGAACCATGAACAGAACATTAAGTTTAGTAAAGGCATACATGATTATTTTAAGTCTATAATTTAGATTCCAAGAATCAAGATAGGTTCAAAACAAGAAATTGAAACCTTAATGAAGAAAAAGTCCTGTTGACTGCCCATATCTAAGAAACGAAAAGAAAGACTGAATTCCCAGCGCCGGAATCACACAGTAGGTTGGTAAGTCTTCAAGATCTTGGAAATCGATCATCTGGACGGTTTCATTGTATTTTCCGACTCCTTCATAGCGTAAATTTTTTCGTTTTTTGTAATATGTATTGTGGTTTCATAAACCATTTAATTAGCATTAACCTCTCTCTTATCCATGAACAAAATAAAGTCCTTAAGGCATTTCATGCCGCTTAAGCTACTTATCCCAATTCTAGTAATCTCAATGTTTGCCGTCGTCTCTTTCGCTGCAAGTGTAACAATTAATTCAGCAACTTCTCAGACTGTCCAAGGTGTACTCTACAATGTTGCAGGCGGCTTTACTGCAGCAAGCAACGGATTTGTTGTAACCCAAAGTGCAGCAACCGCAACAACACTCCCAGCTACGTGGACAAATAGTGGCACTGTAACAACTGCAACAGTTGCGGGCAACTGGCAGTACTCAGTGGCAGTTACAATTAACGCTGGAGCCTCGACAAGTACGACATACACAGTGACAGTACAATGGAACACAGGAAGCGGATACAACGCCATGGCCAGTGCCCTCACCTTCACAACACCTGCCACCATTACTGCAGGACAAACAATGACATTCGTGCTTAACACCGGCGTAACCACATTTAACGCCCCCGCAGGAATAACGATAACGGTGGCGTAGAATGAAAAATAGTTCCGCCCGAAGGCTGATGTAGCTCCCCCTTTTTTTTAACTTTTATAATGAAAGGAAAGTCTTTAGTGCTTGAAAATCATATTTTTCGTCCTAATCTTCATTTCTATGATTGCAGTAGTCTCATTTGCGAGTCCTGTACCCATAACTAACGTAAACTCTCAGACGAAATATGGGACACTAACCTATTTGTACTATGAAACAAGCTCTGGTCCTGCAAGCTCAACACCTAGTACGAATACCGCTCTCATTCCGACGAGCAGCAGCGGCTCATATTCTATAGCCCAGGCATCAACAGCCTACCTTTGGTCGCCTCAATTTGGAAGCGCAACCACAATAAGCGCGGGCAACTGGGTTCTAGGACTATGGGCAGCCTCAGCAAGTACCATTGTAAGCTACGTTCCCATCACAATCACTAACAGCCAGTCATCAGCCACACCTTCCCAGTTCCAAGAAAAGATAACCTGGAATCCCTCCAGTTACACAAGCTACGAAGCATCCAACCTGGGCAACATTCGCTTCTATAGTAGCAGCGCCTTCACCACGCCTCTATATGCGTGGCTTGAATCCTGCACCCCTTCACTCGCTAATACAGCTACCTCCGCCACAGCATGGATCAAACTGACAACCCCAATAGCAGGAAACGGAGGCACGCAAACAATTTACATGGCGTTTCTCTCAACAACCACGGATTTTGACGGCAATTACTGGGGGGACACACCTAATCTTTCGGGAACTTACGGTGCAAATGATAATGGTGCCAACGTATTCTCCTTCTACGACAACTTCAAGGGAACGTCACTAAGCTCGAAATGGACATCAGTTATTGGTAGTTCAGGAGCGTCTATAGCAATAAACAACGGACTAATTGTGACCACTACCAGCACTGGTTCGAATGCATATGCGTTCGTCATCTCTGCCACTCAGCCATATCCAGCAGTTGCAGAGACGTACACGAGCAGCGGGAATTCAATTCTGGGAGTAACAACTACCGATTCAACTAACGGTTTCGTGGCTCCTTACACAGGGTACTCAATGGATTATTACAATGGTTATGATTACTTGGAGTACCAAGCTTCTAGTGGAAGCGGAAGCAGTGTGCATTCGATTACTCAGTCCACATTTCCAACGGGAGTATGGCAAGTTACCTGGTCCGCAACCGCATCGGAATATTTTGCAGACGGTGCGGGCAACACTTACACTGGAACTTATTCCGGAGCGTCAATAGCAAATTATGGAATCTATGTTGGTCAATCGAATGGTGTCATCGCCAGCAGTGTTTTTCGCTGGGCAAGAATGAGAGCTTACCCACCTAACAATGTCATGCCCTCGGTGTCTTTTGGCAGCGTATCCATCGCAGTTAATGCAATCCAAGTATCGATATACGTTACAAACTCAGCAGGAAGCAAACAGAGCACCGTGGCAAGCAACGTCCAATCACCTACCATAGGAAGCTCGGCAGCACAATACGAAATTGAGTTCGCTGGTAGCCAAGTCAGTGTTCCGCAGAATGGATACATCGCGATTTCGTTAGTGGCACCCCAAACAGCTTCTTACACTGTGTACTGGGGAAGTGGACAGCCAACTAACTTTCAGGTGCCATATCGGGTCTTGTCGTCATAGGGGTGAATACGCTATTTGAAACTTCGCATCGGCAGAAAGACGTCTGCGCGGCGCGCGCAAATGAAGTTGACCAAAAAAACAGTTGGGCTCTTGCTCTTCATTGTGGTTGTCTCGATTGTAATTTTCCTTCCTCTCTATGCGCGCACAGAGGCTTACCCCTTAGCCATAGTTAATGGCAACAGCATGTATCCTAACCTGCAAAACGGTGACTTGGTCTTTTACAGGGCAACTAATACAGCGGATATTCCTAACGGAACCATAATCGTGTTTGTTCAAGGCGGTACTGGCGATCCTGTACTAGATGGCTTGGTTCGGCCAGTCTTGATACATAGAGTAGTTGGCGAGGTCATTCAAAGTGATGGGACGGTATGTTATGAAACTAAGGGAGATAACAATGAGGTTAAGGACCCGTTTCTCACAGAGTCTGATCAAGTTCTTGGAGTCGCTACTCTGACTATTCCCAAAGTTGGACTTTTGGTGCTTTTTTTGCAGTCGCCTCAAGGGTTGATCGCTACGATTGGCATTATTTCTTTAGGTTATCTTAGCGTGTATGATTTGAAGCGGAAAGAAGAGAAGAAGAAAGAAAAGCTTCTAGGAGCTCTAGCCAAAAAGGTACTCAATGGCGAACTGTCGAATAATCAATTTGAAAAGCTAGAATTAGCAGTGAAATATTCTGATGATATAGAGGGTTTGGGTTTCAAAGATCCAAGTATATTAGCTTTGGTGAATTGGCTGAAAAATGGAGGTCTTGACCAGAACTGGAAAATAAAAAATATAATCTGCAGTAACTGTTCTGCCAATGCAATAGAACTTAAAGGAGAGAAAAATAATTCACTTGCTTTTTGCCCTCATTGTCATAACGTTAATTGGAACACAACAATGGTTTTAACCGAAAAGGTATTTAACAAAGTCTTGCTGAAGTCAATTGACGAGGCATTTTCCTCATTGGGAAACGCCTCTAAAACTGCTCTGTACTTACATCTCGAAACAGAATTTAACATTAAAAAGAAACAAATTCCAACAAGACTTGGCGATTTCTCCTTTGCCCTTGAAAGAATTCTCGGTAAAGGCGCGGTACACTTTAATTTATTGTTAGTAGAGAACTTTAAGAAAAAATTAGTCCATTTCTGCCATGTGGACCAAAAAAGTTCAGATTTTCAAGAATATGTAAAGCAAGCAAAAGAGTGCGTTAGAAACATGGAAAAAGAAAAAGAAAGAGAGACTTTGATAAGAAACGCCTCATTGGACGTCTCTGAAGACCAAATAGAGCTACATGCAATCTCCCAATAACATTGTTAAGTGCCAAAACCAAACATTACCCTTACTCAATTTAAACATTAAAGTATTCTTTTCAAGAACTTGCACTCTGCGACTGTTTTGCCCCCAAATAGGTACTTTGTTTGTAATGAATTTAACTAAAACCCAGTTCTGCAATTTTGGCAGATCCGCGTGATAAAGTAAAGAAATAACTAAACTATGAGATCAAAGACTCTTCTAGCTTTGGCAGCAGTCCAAAAATCCTGCTGCTAAGCAACTTTGCATCTCGCTTGTAGCACTTACCAGAAAAACGCCGAAGCCCACAAATGGCTGAGAAGACTAACTCTTTGGTGAACTAAAATGGAAAAATTAAACTCTGTCCTTAGAGAAGGGAACTATACCCGAATAGTACGTGGCTACGGCATAGTTTACTTAAAATGATTTGTGTCAGAAAGGAATACGTTGTAATAGTCGTTGACCAAAGGCGTGCCTTCTGCATGGCTTCAAATGTTTTTCATTTTAGATTTCTAAATTATTGATCATTTTAGAGTCACTGGTTTATCTATTCTATTTTTTAATCTTTAGAAATTAGAAAATTGGTACAGCCTTATTAGAAGGATGATACCATTGCCAAATTGCTGTAGCAACTTCTTTTGAATAACCATAGTCAGACAGTTTGCTAAATACTTCCTCTGATCTCTGGCTCATTTGCTGTGGCATATCTCCTCTTTTATCCGACTCTTAATTTAAACTTTCAGAATTCTAAGTTAAATTTGTAGATATGTACAACACAAATACAAATTTAATAAAGAAGCTCCTGCGTCAAGTGTAACCAGATTTTTATTATTCTTAAAATTAGAAAATCATGACTTACTCACTCTATTTCTTAGCCAATTAGAAATTATGAAATTAGAAAATCTCTTTCCAATGAAATGACCAAATTTATAACATTTAATTTCTCACTAAACTTTAGTCCAACCAAATGGACGAAAATCTAAGTTGGTTAAGGCTATGAATTGTTAACCATTCCTAAAAACAGTGAAATTTCTTAGCGCGTCTTGAAATGTTTGTGAAGCACAAAAAAGATGTATTGTTTTCTGATATATTCCGGGTTTGAAACATAGCTTATATTGTATTCTCTGAATCATAAGTTAATTGGAGAAGGGCGAGGAGAAAGGAGAAGGACTCCCCACATCCAGGGATTAGGAAACATCATCCTCAATCCCTGCAACCTTCTGCATTAATCTCAATCTTCTATGCATGTTTGTGAAGTGAAAAACAAATAATATGCTCGTTTGAGAAATCTTCCATAATAATTCAATATTGGAGAGAGAATTGTTAATCCTAAAATAAGAAGCGATTTCTAATCGCCCTCTCCTTCGTAATAATCGTCGCTTTCCGCATCGTCCGTGTAGTCTTCCTCTTCTGTAATCGTATTTCGCGTGCCGCGCTTATAGAGAAACACTTGGCTCGCCCGAATTAGGAAAAATGAACCCAACTTCATTCGAGAAAACGTCTTGTAGAGAAATTCAATATTCAGTCATAATTTTTGGTCAAATTTTTTTCACTATCTGGCTTAGCTTCTGTATTTTTCTTTGTGAAACCATGGAATGCTACCCAAACTTCTTGATGTCTATTGCAAGTATTTTGTGGCAGTTTAAGCATCTTTTTTCATTAAACTCAAATCCCTTCAAAATATCAAAGCTTCTCTGAGTGTACGTTCTGTGTTCGGCGTGGTCGCAGATAACCTGAGTTAGGGAAACCGAGGCTTCTCCTTCCATTTTGTCGGGATTATAAGCCATTTCATATCTCCCCAAACTATTGTCAGACGCACCTATGCACTCACAGCTTCAACTCAATTTAAAGCAGATTTCGCCTGCACTAATATGTCGAAAATTGAAATAGTATTTAGCCTCTCTCTTTGCTCGAAATTTGGGTCTTCCGGAACCGTTTGCAGTTTCTTTTGCCCTTAAGACAAGGCCTGGGTCATTAGCTGCATGAGATGTTGTTGAAGGGTGTTATGGCTGAAGCCAACTTGGCGGAGAAGTGTCGCGAAACTTCTGGGGTTACCGTCTTTAAGTGCGGCTAAAACGCGTTCATCAAATGGGTCCATTTCAGGCTTTATTAAGCAAAATCAGACTTTTAACCATTTTCGGGGCAAGGCAGCGCGCGTATGTAGACGTCTTATGGTTATTGGTGGCTGATTTTTCATGGCGTTGGTTGAATGATTAGGGGTTATTTGTGTCGGCGTGATTTCCAGGCGAGGTATAAAACTCCGGAGACGAGGAATGTTGAGTCAAGCGCGTTTGGGAATGATGGGAAATAAACCCATTGGTTGAAGAATGTCACGAATTTTACTGCTATACCGATTATTCCGCATACAAAAATTATGCTCATGCAATCGTGGAAGAGTTCGTTCCAGTTGTCATGAATTGCCTTCATATGTCATTCACTGAATGTATATCGTCAATGGATATATATCAATTTTCGTAATAAGTAATTTATAAATTTTTGCCAATGATTTGCAGTATGTTTAAGGTTTTTGCGGTTTGAGGCTTGGGTTGTTATGTTATTCTTGTTGCTGTTTCTATGAGAAATCCTCTTTTGCCGATTGAGTATGGTAGTCTTCGTTCAGGGACAAAGGTACCTTTCATCTTTTTTATTAGGATGTCTCTGTGTGTGGCGTCAGTAGTCCATGTGGTGTTGAATTCTATTACGCCCTCGGCGAAGTGCTGCATTGCGGTTTCGGCTTTTGGGTCTTGCATTCCATCGGTTAAGAGAAGCAAGTGGTATTCTTCGCTGTCTTTGTTTTGACGGGACATTGCCGTGAGGAGGTTGATGGCTTCTTCTACTTTGCGGGTTAGGAGCACTTCGGAAAGTGAGTCTATGATGATTGTTCGGTGTTGTTTCATTTCTTCGATAATGGTTTCTTGTAGGCTGGCAATTTTTGTTATGGTTTTGAATTTCCAGTTTTCAGTGGTTTCTAGTGGTGTGGTGTCCCAGTTGTAGGTTGCCATGTCTTCTTTCACGCTATCGGGAGATACGTTTACGGTAAAGTAAGTTATTCCTGTTTGTTTTGCTCTTGTATAGGCGATTTGTCTTGCGAAGACTTCGTTTCCTGAGCCTGGTAAACCGGCTAGAAGAAGAATTCGAGGCGGTAGGCCTCCGGTAAGGAATTCGTCGAGACCTGCGATTCCTGTTTTTACAAGTTTCATGCTGGGCTTCCTTACTTTATTGTGTACTGCTTTGTTATAACGCTTTTCAATTGCAACGATATAATAATCCATGCATCTTACGTGAATTTTATGGCTGGCATTTTTCTTATTGCGTCTTAGATGCTTATTTCGTTATTGGTATTATATCAAATTTCGATAGAACATTATTCCTTACTGCCTTTTAAGGAAGTGTCCCTAAACTTAATATTAATCTTTCATTAAGAAAGAGAAAAAATAAAGGAGAATGAAAAATGAATTATCGTAAATTCCGCAAAAATTTGAAAGCGATCTCGCCAATAATATCAGTGCTATTGATGATTGCCATTGCAGTCGTAGCCTCACTTGTTGTCTACGCTTGGGTCATGGGCTACATAGGCTACCAAACAGGAAAGACAGGCGATTCAGTTGTAATTCAAAGCGTTAGCTGGACGAATGATACTAATGGTGCTGGTTCATATCCCAAAGCTATTTACCTACAAAACGTTGGTAGTACGTCGGTTACAGTAGTCCCGGCTTCATGTCTCTACATCAATGGCCTACAGGATCCAACTGCAACAACATCCCAGGCAGGTGCATTAATTTCAGGCAGTACTCTAACAATCAGTCCTGCGGGTCTCGCTAACTACGCGCAAGGAAGCACGCTAACAATTAAAGTAACCACCGTAGGCGGAACATACAGTCAAGTAAATGAACAGGTTCCTTAAATGCGGATCCCCCAAAACCTTTTTCCCCTTTTTTAATTTATAATAATAACTAATGTAACTGTGGATGATGAAGCGATGGTATTCGAAAAGCAGATAGGAAAGCTGTTTAATCGAAAGAAAACAGTGGACAATCCCCAAAACATAGGTGCCGAAAACAACGTTGCAGAGAATCCACTTTCATCTAACTTGGATGATCCAAGCATGAAACTTGGAATTTCTGGGGCTGCAGTACAGGCTCCGATTAAAGACTTAGCAATTTTAGAACACTATCCGGTAAACGATCCTTATGCTTATGTCAATATAGCCAGAGATGTGGTAAAAGGTAACATTACCTATTCTGTGGAAGAGCCAACGCTTACCGAAGTTGATATTACAAATCTTCGGCGCTTGAAAGGAATTTTAGACGAAGTGTTACAGCTTAAACCAACGGAACTTCAATCAAAGCAGGCTGCTGGAGAATATTTGGTGAAAAAGTGTAATGAAGTATTAGATAATTACCGTTTTGGTTTAGACCCAGATACCCGCGGCAAACTTCTCTATTATGTCGTCAGGGACAATCTGGGGTATGGAAAAATAGATCCAATTATGCGTGATCCATTAATCGAAGACGTTTCATGCAATGGAATCAACGTGCCACTTTACATTTGGCACAGAAAATTTGAGTCCATCCCGACCAACATTCGCTTCGAAACCGCCGATGAACTCGACACAACTGCCCTCAGACTATCTTACCTCTGCGGAAGCCACGTCTCAATAGCGCAGCCACTGCTAGATGCAAGCTTGCCAGACGGCAGCCGAATCAACCTAACCTACGGAAGCGAAGTCACACGGAAAGGCTCCACTTTCACTATCAGAAAATTCAAGGCTGACCCTTTCACAGTCACAGACCTTGTAAGCTATAAGTCTCTATCGCCTGAAATGGCTGCTTTCTTCTGGTATGCAGTTGAAAACAGAGTTTCAATTCTGGTCGCGGGAGGAATCGCAGCGGGCAAAACCACTTTACTCAACTGCTTAAGCATGTTCATTAAGCCAGACCTTAAAGTCGTATCAATCGAAGATACTCCTGAACTGAATCTTCCACACGAAAACTGGATTCCCGCTGCCACAAGATCGCACTTTGGTCTTTCCACAGAAAACGCAGATGTTAGTCTCTTTGATCTGCTCAAAGCCTCACTTAGGCAGAGACCGGACTACATCATTGTGGGTGAAATCAGAGGCGCAGAAGCTTACACGCTGTTTCAGGCTATGAGCACAGGTCACCTTGGAATGTCAACGGTTCATGCAGAATCAGTAGAATCATGCGTATATCGGTTAGAGTCAGCGCCAATGAATATCCCGAGAACACTTATCGCTGGAATAGACATAATCCTTGTCCAAAAGAGAGTTGAAATAGGCGGCAAACCTGTGAGGAAAACCGTCTCAACCTCCGAGATAGTAGGTTTGGATCCCCGTTCAGGAGAAATCCTTACAAACGAAGTTTATAAATGGAACCCTGCCGAAGACACTTTTGATTTTACTGGTAGAAGTTACATCCTAGAGAAAATTGCTGAGAAAACAGGCAAAACTCCCGAACAAGCAAGCGAAGAGATCCAACGTAGGACTAAAGTTATACAGTGGATGGTTAAAACCAATGTGCGAAACTACAAAGGCGTCTCAAACATAGTCAGAAGTTACCTTGAAAACCCTGAGCCCATTCTCGCGGAGGCCCTGAAAAACGAATAAAAAACCGTTAACCTTGTTCCTGCGAGTATCCAACCTAATTCCAAAAAGTATCTTTTCCAAGTTTGAGAGCTTACAAAAGAACTTGGCCAAAACGAGCTTAAGAATTACCTTCCAAGCCTACATGGGCTTAATGCTGTTCGCTTCAATTATTTCGGGAATTGTCGCCTTATTGTTCTCAATGCTCTTAACCTCATTCTGGTTCTCAATGATCTTATCATCCTCAATTTTGTTCTCTATCTTAATTGGTTCGGTAGCTTTTCTTTCTTCGCTTGGCATTTGCTACATTTACCCTTTGTTCGATATCTCTTCAAATGCGAGGAAAATAGACGCTAACCTTCCGCTTACTGCAAACTTCATGGCTGTTCTTGCCAGTGCTGGTATGCCACCAGAGCGCATTTTTCGTTCACTAGCTAATGTTGGAGACGAATTTAGTGTAGGTGAAGAAGTGCGCAGAATAATTGCTGATATTGAAGTATTAGGTTTAGACCTTAACGCAGCTCTAAAAAACGGTTCTTTAAGGTCAGCTTCAAAGAAGTTTGGCGCAATGCTCGATGGTATTGTGGCCACTTCGCACGCGGGTGGAGATTTGGCTGCCTTTTTGCGGGAAGAGTCTGAAAAGTTCAAAAAAATTAGAGTTGCATCGATGAAGAGCTATTTAGAGAGCTTAGGTGGCATGGCTGAAGTCTACGTTAGCTTCATGATTGCTCTTCCGCTAGCACTTGTGGTTATGCTCTCAATAATGTCCTTTTTGGGCGGTGGCGCATCAATGTTAGGCAACATTGACCCACAGATGATACTTTTGCTCTTAGCGTATGTGATAACACCTGCAGGTTGCGTCGTACTCCTATTGATGGTTGATTCGATGACTCCACCGAGGTAAAGAAAATGCGCCAGATATCAAAGAAAACAAGGCAGCTTACCGTTGCTGTTTCCGTTGTGTTGATTCTCATAGACGTTGTCATATTGGCCATAATTGATCCCAATGTCCTAACGGTTTATGCTAACGAAATATTTCTAGTAGCAGTCCTTGTAATCACAGTCCCTTCAGCCATACTCGACTACGAAAACCAGAGATGGACTTCAGCGATAGAGGACCAAATGCCCCTTCTAGTGCGCGGAGTTTCCGAATCTCAGGAAACCGGATTAACCTTAGTTAAAGCATTGGAAAAAGTCGTTGACGACAAAATGATAGCGCATCCGCTTTCTGACGAAGTCAAGAAGCTGACCATTCAAATGTCCTGGGGAACATCCTTCGAACAGGCTCTGACCAACTTCAAAGAGCGTATCAATTCGCCAATAGTAAACAGGTTCTGCGCTTTGGTGCTTGAGGCAAGTCGCTCAGGTGGTACAATAAAGAAGGTTTTCACTGCCACATCGGGTTTCATGGAGGAAATGAAAGACATGGACAAGGAAACAAGTGCCCAGATGAAACCCTACATAATCGTAATTTACGCAGCTTTTGCGGTCTTTATAGTTGTAGCAGCCCTTCTTGTGCGCTCTTTCTTTGCTCCTATGCAAGGAGCGCCGCAAATCATGGGCTCAGGTTCAGTAGGTAGCATAAGTGGATTGAAAGACTTCTTCTACAAGGACATGCTGGTTTCCGCAGTTACTGGCGGATTGATGGCGGGAAAACTTGGGGAGCGCAGAATAACAGGCGGCTTAAAACACGCCATAATCCTAAGTATCGTGGGGTACGCGATATTCTTCATTACAATTCCGCCAAGTTGGATGTGAAAACATGAGAAAACTTTACAGAAATAAAAAGGGTCTTTCAACGGTCATTTCAACAATCTTGATGATAGTGGTCGTTATGGTTGGCATGACTATACTGTTTACTTACGTTGCTGTTTACGCGCAGAATTACCAGACGGGAACAGGCAGCTCCATTTTGGAGTCCATGACGATCGAGGATGTTTGGATTCAAGGTACTCCAGGTGCACAAAACATGGTGCAGCTTACAGTGTACAATACAGGAACAGCAACAAATTTGGGAACAAATGTTGATTTGACAGTTGCCGCGATTTACGTAAATGACACGGCGTTAACCACTAATTCTTCCTCAAATAACATTAACTTCAACGAGTTGATAGGTGCTGGCGATCATGTTCCGATTAATTGTTATTATTCTGCGGGTTTCCAAATTGGACACACATATGATTTTAAAATCGTAACCATGAGGGGTTCAAACTTTGAAGTACAATACACTGACCCTTAACAAGGAGTGAAATGGAATTATGAAAAGCCTCATAAAAAATCGTAAAGGAACAGCCGAGGTAATCGGTACCATGTTATTCATTATTATATTGCTATTCTTCTTCACAAACGTCTATATGTGGCATGATACAGCAACCAAAGAAGCAAATCAATTTTTCTTGAAAAAGATTAACTCAACGTTCAAAATAAATCAAACAAATGAGGCTATTGTCGTCACCGCCAACGGAGGATCAGGCATTACTTTATCCGGATTATGGGTAATTGACAATAATTCAACCGTTAATACTTCAAACCAGCATTACTATGCCGACTTAGGAAACGTGCAAGTGGCAGCAGGCGAGTCTTTCAATATTAATTTTCCAATTACCCTGCAAGATGGTAATAAATATGACCCACCTTCTGGGCACAACGTAACATGTACGGTTATAAATACTCTGGGCATAGCGGAATCTACCATTTTCCAGCCATCTTAATTCATCCGAAATGTGCCTTATTTAGCCTTAATTCGGTTTCCATTTAGATTCGCGTGGAGACGGACGACTTACTGTCCATTGCCAGAGTAAAAAACCTGTGTGACTTCTTGGCTTAGTTGGCTGCCCCTTTTTGAAAAGAATTGCTGCAAGATCGATAGTTTACTCATTGTTAACATATATTTATATAATTTGTTTACATCTTGTTTACGCATGAGCGATGTAATTGCAATCAGAGTACCCAAAAAGCTCAAAGCCGAACTTCAGGAATTACACCTTGATTATGCAGAAGAGGTCAGGTCGTGCCTTGAGAGAATGGTGAAAAGGCAGAAATTAAAGCAAATGATGAAGGAGATTGACAAGTATAGGCGCAATCTCGGTAAAAAAACAGGAATGACCACGCCCTCAGCAGACATCATCAGGAAGGATCGTGAGCTTGGCCACTGAGGTTGTTGTAGATTCATCTGTCATCGTCGCACTGGTCACACTTGAGGAGTACTCTGATTGGGTATCTAGCAGATTATTAGAGGTGGATGATTTTCACGCTTTGGACTTGAATTATTATGAAGTAGCCAATGCTATAAAGCATAAAGAATCGGATACGTTTAGTTCAAAGGATGCAGTGGAAGCTTTCATAAAAGCTGAGCAGCTTATGAATCTCTATGTGGTCCATAGTGTTTCTGAAGTAATTAGTGATGCTATCGTCATAGCGTTGGAACTGAAAATTACTGTTTATGATGCTGCTTTCCTGTCGCTTGCGGAAAAGCAAGATACGCAGTTCCTAACTCTAGACTATAAGCTTGCAAAAAAAATTGAAGGCACAAAATACTACACTCGCGTGGAATGCCCAAACAAGAAAATCTAACGTGGGTTTAGATTTTCTTTTAACTGTGGATGTTAAGGGCTATTTGGAACATATTTGATTATTTAACAGTAAAGTCCATGTAATTATGCCCAAAAGTACATGTAATTTGCATTGTTCTGCATGCAAAGTGCGGAGTCTTCGTTCTTTGTTGAAGTATGTTGAATCATGTTTGGCGTCTATTAGGATCATCTAGTCGACCGGAGGGTAGGCTTGAGCATACACAAATTCTAAGACAAAAAGATGGCGAAATAAAAACTCAGACAATAATGAAAACAAAACTCAACAGATGCCAAGACTATCTGAACTTTATTTTTAGATAAGTAGCTGCTTAAAAATAAGAAAAAGAGAAGTTGCCTAGTTTGTCCATGTTAGGCCACTGGTATACACTTCTAATGCTTGTCCTGTGTATGGAAACTGTAGGTTTATAGTTTCGTATTTTCCTGCTTCAAGTGAAGGAATGGTTGCTGAAGTATCCAAAGCAGTTACGTTTCCGCTTTGTATGGCGGTAACATGGATTGTGCAGTTGTTTGCTATAGCGGTTCCAACGTTAACTACGTAGCCTGTAATATGCAGGAAAGGCGCATTTGTATCTGAGCGGTTGTCTGTGTATTGTAAACCGATGCTTACGAGTTTTGGTGTGGCTAATTGGTTTTGGAGACTGGCTATTTGTTTGTTTTTGTCTTGTAAGGTGCTATTTTGTTGCACGTAAACGTATAATATACCGCTTAAGGCAATTAATGCGATTATGAGGAGGGCAGTGAGGGTGATGACTATGTTTAATGATACTGTTTTCTTTACTGTTTTGTTTTCACTCACCATGAATATCCCCTTTGAAGGTGATTATGGAGGCATTTGACATAAAACATTTGTGGAGTAGGAATCAATTGGCAAGAGTTAAAAAAAAGGTTATTTTGCCTTGGAGTAGCGTTCTCTAACGTGGACTTTTGTTGGGCGCATAATATTTAATCCGTTGACTATCCATTCGCCAACGCCTAAGCTGGATAACTGCTCGTCACATCCGCTGATCATGTTTTTTAGGTAGGCTAAATCCTGTGGATCATTGGTTTTTCCGATGATGTAGTTTTGTATTTGAGATAGAACTTTTCCGCCAAGCATGGTTGGATGAGATGTAATGAGGATGGTTGCTATTTCATTTTTTGTAGTGAAAATTTCTTGAATTACCTGAGGCGGGAAATTCTCTGCGTCTTCAACTACAAGGAGGAATGGTTGTGTGGTTTTTTCTCGTCTACTTTTAGCTAATGCGCTCAAGATGCTGGCGTAGTAGTCGGTTTTTTCGGTGAGTGTCAAGTTTTCGGCAGTTATGAAGGTAATTTGGCCTTGTTTGATTTTTTTCGCTATTGCGTCTGGGCTGTTCTTTGCGGTGTTGACGTTGATTAGGTCGGTTTGGAAGTTGAATGGGTAGTTTTGGTGTGGGTTTGCGGCTGTGCCTATTGTGGTGTATTCTTTGTTTGGGTCGAAGATTACTATTGGATGACTTGTTTTGTTGACAAGCTCTTCAATGATGACCGTGGCTGTATGGGTTTTTCCTGCTCCGTCTACCGCAGAAATAAGTGTATGCTTGCTGATGAGGTCAGCGGCGTTTAGGTAATAGTTAATTTGTTCGTCATTACCCTCTTGGGAGACAGCGATGATTTCTGCTTTGCCCAGATGAAGTGGGTGCGTATAGGGTTTTCCATCGGTTCCTCGGTTGAATACATCTTCTAGGAATGATGTGTATGGCATGTAGATGCGGCTGCCGGGATTTGGCGGCGCAAGAAGCTTGCTTAGTGGTTGGTCTTGGTTTCTTAGGTCAATGTAACCGATTATTTGGGCTGCGGCTAACATTTTGCCTATCCGGTTGCCGACAGTTGAGCCTGCGACTTCTTCATAACTAGTTATTTCTTTAACTTCGGCGAGTATTTGACATGCGTCGCCGTATGTTGGGTGGTCAAGGCAGACTATGTCCTGTTTTTCGATGCTTTCGCGGTTTTTTGGGGGGCTAATTAGAAAGTTGAATTGAGTGGTGCTTGTGTCGTTGGTTACTATTCCAAAGTTTTCTTTTATGCGTATGTTTGAAAGGTCCATGATCCTTAGCTCCAAGAATTGTTTACTTATCTTATGCTTTGAGAATTTTAATTTATCGGAAAACATCAAAACTCCTAGGACGAGTTAACGTGGTTACAATGCGCTTGATTGAGGTTTTGTGTCAGATTTTTGACAGAGCTATCCGTTTGGTTATAAAATTTATAGAACTTACTCCTTTATTTTTATTGAGTCTTAGATAGTTATTTCGTTATTGGTATTATATCAAATTTCGATAGAACATTATTCCTTAGTGCCTTTTAAGGAAGCGCCCTTAAAGGTAATATTAATTTCATTAAGGAAGAAAAAAGATAAGGAGAAAATGAAAAACATGCAAACAATAAGAAAACTTCGACGATCTATTAAAGCTATATCACCAATAATATCAGTTTTACTATTGATAGCGATAGCCGTAGTAGCTTCGCTGGTTGTCTATGCCTGGGTAATGGGTTACATAGGCAGTGGCACCACTAAAGCAGGATATGCGATAAATATTCAGAGTTTTTCCTCAAATCAGACTTCTGGTGATTTGACTATTTATGTACAGAACGTTGGTCAGGGCGCTGTGCAACTTAATCCCGCCAGTGCTGTCTACATAAATAATACTTTGGTGTCCATCATTTCACCGGCTGCAGGCACAAATGGGCTTATAACTATTCCTCAAGGTCAAACTTTAGCACTCGTTGTTGATTGGCCGCATAGCGGGCCAGTTACAATCAAAATAGTTACAACTAGCGGAACATTTATGACTACTTCAGGCACATCCATTGCGGGCGCAGGCGGCGCAACCTATACGGTGACTTTTGGTACAAGTGGCGGTGGAGGTAGTTCAACGACTTCGCCGAATGGCTCTAACACTTATACCGCGGGTAAACAAGTTGGAATTAGCGCTACTCCCGCTACTGGCTATACGTTTTCGGGTTGGACCCATACAGGGTTGATTACAGTTGCTAATGCGAGTTCGGCTTCTACTACTGCGACTGTTAATAGCGCTGGCACTGTAACTGCTACTTTCAGTCAGAGTGACTATTCGGTGGTTTTTGCTACGAGTGGCACTGGGACGACTTCGCCGACTGGCACTGGATCTTACACTTTTGGTCAACAAGTCTCGATTAGCGCTACTGCTGGTACTGGATATCAGTTTTCGGGTTGGAGCGCTTCTGGGTCGATTACATTTGCTAATGCGGCTTCGGCTTCCACTACTATGACTGTTAATGGCGCTGGCACTGTGACTGCTGCTTTCACTCAGATCACCTATCAGGTGGTTTTTGCTACAAGTGGCACAGGGACAACTTCGCCAACTGGCACTAACACTTACAATGCGGGTCAACAAGTCTCGATTACCGCTACTGCCGGTACTGATTATGGGTTTTCGGTTTGGAGCACTAGTGGGTTGATTACATTTGCTGATGCGAGTTCGGCTTCTACTACTGCGACTGTTAATGGCGCTGGCACTATAACTGCTAATTTCGTTAGCGTACCCACGCTGACCACCATAACGATTAGTCCCCTAACGTCAAGTATTGCTCCTGGTGGTTCTCAGACCTATGCAGCTACTGGTTTCGACCAAAACGGTAACAACATGGGCGCTGTCACTTCATCCGCTACTTTCAGTGTTAATGGTGTTCCGATTGCTGGTGGTGGAAACTCTGTGACTGAAACTTCGGTTGGCTCCTACTCGGTTACTGCATCCGTCGGCAGCGTTACGTCTAACACTGCAACTTTGACGGTCTTTGGAGCTCTTGCAAAATTCTCATTCAGTACTATTAGTAGTCCGCAGACTGCTGGCACGGCTTTCCCCATAACTATTACGGCTCAAGATGCAAATGGTTACACTGTGGCTAACTACGCTGGTCCAGCTACGTTAACTGATCTTGGGTCACTTAGTACAACTACTGGCGCGTTTACTGGTGGTGTCTGGACTGGTCAGGTGACTATCACGACGGCATTAGCGAACGATGCTATTACGGCAACTGATCCAACTTCAAAATCGACAGGGCAGAGCAGTCTTTTCGCTGTTAATGTTGGTTCTGCTACGATCTTAGTTGTTTCTGGTTTCCCAAGTCCGGTTGCTGCTGGTACTGCTGGTTCTGTTACGGTTACGGCGGAGGACGCATATGGAAACGTAGCAACTGGCTATACTGGTACAGTCGCGATAACTTCAAGTGATGCTAAAGCTGTTTTGCCTTCGAGTGCAACTCTCACTAATGGTGTTGGCTCTTTCACTGTTACTTTGAATACGGTTGGTTCACAATCGATTACTGCTACTGATACCGCGATAAGTTCAATCACGGGTTCTCAGACAGGCATAACGGTTAATGCGGGTGCTTTGGCGAGCTTTGTTTTTGGCGCTATTAGTAGTCCGCAGACTGCTGGTACGGCTTTCAGCATAACGATAACTGCTTATGATTCATCTGGTAACGTCGAGACCAACTATGCTGGTCCGGCTGTTCTGAGTGATTCTTCTGGGTTACTTAGTCCAACGAGTACGGGTGCGTTTACTAACGGTGTCTGCACTGTTTCGGTGACTATTACGAAGGCGTTGTCAAATGATGTTATCACTGTGACTGATACTTCAGGCGGTACTCCGGTTAATGCGCAGAGCAGTCCGTTCACGGTTAGCCCTGGTCCTTTGGCAAGCTTTACTATTAGCGCTATTAGTAGTCCGCAGACTGCTGGTACGGCTTTCAGCATAACGATAACTGCTTATGATGGTCTCGGCAATGTCGAGACTAACTATGTTGGTCCGGCTACGTTGAGTGATGTTTCTGGGTCACTTAGTCCGACTTCTGCCGCGTTTATTGCTGGTGTCTATACTGGTTCAGTGAAGATCGCGACGGCTAATTCGAATGACGCTATCACTGTGACTGGAACTTTAGGCATTAAAACGGTGAGCAACACGTTCAATGTCGTCGCTGGCTCTATTGATCACTTTGTGTTTAACACTATTAGTAGTCCGCAGACTGCCGGCACAGCTTTCAGCGTAACTATCACGGCTAAAGATACGAGCGGTAATACTGTTACTGGCTATACTGGTTCGGCTTCGTTCACTGATCTTTCTGGCTCTATTAGTCTGAAGAGTACTGGTGTGTTTACTAATGGTGTCTTGACTGCTACGGTAGAAATAACAAAGGCGTTTACAAGCGATACTATTAACGCGACTGATACAACTACAGGAGCTAAAGGGACGAGCAACTCGTTCAATGTTGTTGCTGCTCCGGCTACACAACTTGTCTACATTGCAGGGAAAGCCCAATCAATCACTACAAGCACAGTTTCTTCAGTGATCACGGTTCAGCTGCAAGATTCGAACGGGAACCCAGTTCTTGCAGGAACCAGTGGCGTCACTGTTAACTTAGGTACAAGTACAACCACCGGAGCTTTCTGGAGCAATTCTGCCGGCACCACGAAAATCACTTCGATTACGATTCCAAGCGGATCAAGTTCTGCAAGTTTCTACTACAGCGATACAGCCGCGGGATCACCAATTCTTACAGCCTCTTCCACAGGCTTGACATCAGCAACCACAACATTCACAATCAACTCATACGTGCTGACTTTCTCGAGTGGCGCAGGCCAATCTTTAGCGCCTGGACAACTTTCACAAGGTATCGTTGTATCACGGACAGATGACCTTCTTGGTGATTTGCTCTCAACTATCACCGTTCAACTGACCTCAAGTTCTTCCACCGGCAAATTCTACAACTCCGCTGGCACTCAAATCACCAGTATCACGATCAACATTCTCTCGACTACTTCTGCCACTTTCTACTATAGCGATACTACAGCTGGAACACCAATACTCACAGCCTCCTCATCTGGGTACACTCCGGGAACAACAACGTTCACTATTTACACAGCTACCCTCAATCACTTTTCGTTTAGCACCATCGCCAACAATCAGGCGTCAGGCACAGCTTTCAGTATAACGATAACAGCTATAGATCAGAACGGCAACACCTACACTGGCTACACAGGCACAAACACTTTGACCTTGTCAGGAACAGGAACCATCAGCCCAACACCTACACCTGCGTTTGTAGCAGGCGTCTGGACAGGTTCAGTAACAATTACCACGACGCTTACAAGCATCTCTATATCGACATCGGGCGGCGGGGCAGCAGGGACAAGCAACACGTTCACTGTTTACACACCTACTCTCAGTAGTTTCAGCTTCAGCTCCATTAGCGGTACTAAGACTGCCGGAACATCCTTCAGCGTAACAATCACGGCTAAAGATCAAGACGGAAACACAATGACAAGCTATGCTAGTTCAGCTACTTTGACAGAAACCGGCGGCGGTGCAGGCACAGGAGCATCTGTCAGTCCATCATCGGTGACCTTCACAAACGGTGTATATACTGGAAATGTTTATGTGACTAAGTCAGGTTCAGGCGTTACTATTACTGCAACATCTGGCACCGCGAGCACTGCGAGTGGCACATTCACAGTCAGCCCTGGTGCTGCTGTTAGCATCACGGTTTCTCCTGCTACAGACTCGGTTACAGCTGGAAACACTGTAACTTACACGGCTACAGCTACTGACACCTACGGCAACACTTTTAGCGACACCAACTCAGTCACATGGAGCATAAGCTCAGGTGCTGGTGGCTCATGGAGCAACAACGTTTACACATCTCATACCGCAGGTACATGGACTGTCACAGCTAATGCAGGCGGTGGCGTTACTGGCACAGCAACTTTGACAGTTACTGCAGGCACTCTGTATCAATTCGTCTTCGGCAGCATAGGTACTCAGGAAACAGGCAAAGCGTTCACTGTAACAATAACTCAAGAAGACCGATATGGAAACATAGTAACAACCAACGGTGGAACTCCAACCTTAGAGGTCAGTCACGGAAGTGTAAGTTCTTCAGGCTGGGTGTTCTCAAACGGTGTCTGGACTGGCCAAGTTACCGTTACAGAAAGTTCCACTCGCACTGTCAGTCTGTACGTAAACAACTACCAAAATGAACAAAACAGCGGTACATTTACAGTCAACTACCCATAGACCACCACTATCCCTATTTCCCCCATTTTTGTTTTTTTTGTTTATGATCAACTATTAAAAACGGTTCATTTCCATAGCAAATTTGCAGAATTTCTGCTTCAGACTCTTATTTTAGAAGTGCTGTAAAACAGGAGGAACCCCCAATCATTTATCAAAGACCCCGATCCGTTTATTTCTTGAAATTCAAATTAGTTATGGTTAGCATGAATCCTAATCAGATCGCATAGTTATTCAGAAAACTAACCAAAGGATTCTGTGTCATGGTTTCCAAACGGAAGAAGATCTGTCATGTCAACTTTCCAACGTTACACTCGTAGAGGTCTGCTGGGAACGCTTTTACGCCTCTGTGAAAGCGTAAATTGTTAAACCAGTCTCTGTATTCGCCTATTTTGCCTTTGAGCCA
>JBEKNP010000036.1:0-28709 GCA_049522695.1 Bathyarchaeia archaeon
TGTCCGCTTTAATGTTTAAGATTGTCGGATTTTGTCTAAAATTGTCTAGTATTGTCGGTTTTTGTCGAATAATGACCCAACCCGCAAATAAATCGAGTTGTAAACCAAAAAAGCAGCCTAAATCTAACTGACCAAAAATGGCAACACAACTGTTGTTGTTCTACTAATAATAATTACTGCACCAAAATTAGAGACAAAGCAGTTGTAGGTTGTTATTGTCTCATTACAGCAACATATATTTAAGAAAGCTTGAACCCGCTTATAGAGTGTTTAGGTGTAAGTTATGAGCAAAAAAGTGAGCAAGAAAAAGCCTCATCAGCCCCACACATTAGGAGCGCCTTCTTCTCAAGAGACACCAGTAGGTGGAATACAACCAAGCTATATTCCTTGTCCAGATTGCGGCAAAACCTTCAAGAGTCACTCGGAGATGGAGAGACACAGAGATACAACGCATCATGAAACAAAAGGACACGAGTAGTAACCACTAGGTTCAAACCTAACAGAATCTGCACGGCTGTGGGTTTGTGCTCAGTATTCTGGATTCATAATTGACTTATTGTCAAATTATTACTATTTAGTTGTGGGGTATTGATAATACAAGCCCTCAACCAGAATAGAATAGTTGTAGAAGTACCTGATTTAGCGGCTTCAAACAAAAAGAGCGTTATTCGAGTTTTACATGTTGACGATGACTCTTCTTTGCTGGATATTTCAAAACAGGTTCTTATGGATATGGGCACCTTTAAGATTGATAACGCTTATTCTGTTGATGAAGCCTTTAATAAACTGGCCAATCAAAGTTATGATGTTGTAGTTTCAGACTATGAAATGCCTCTAAAAAATGGGTTACAGTTTCTGCAGGAACTTAGAGAGCAAAAGAACGATATTCCTTTTATTTTGTTCACTGGAAAAGGCAGAGAAGAAGTTGTCGTTAAAGCGTTGAATTTGGGCGCTGACCACTATGTCAACAAGAATGGCGACCCAGAAACAGTGTATTTTGAACTAGCGCACGCGATAAATTTAACGGTAGAACAAGAAAGATCTAAGTCGAAAATGGTGTTTTTGAAAGAATTCGGCGAAAGAGTAATTGATTCAGTTAGCGACGCGCTTATAGTAATTGATCCAATTGATTACACGATAATAGACGCAAACAAAGCTGCTTTGAAACAACTGAAATCAGTAAAAAAAGATTTGATTGGCAAGACCTGTTATGAAGCAACACATCACAGGCTAACAGCTTGCGCCTCGCCTCAGGACGCTTGTCCAATAGAGGAAGCGATAAAGACAGGCAAACCTTCCGTAATGATTCACCAACATTTTGACAAGAACAATAAACCAATAGATGTAGAAGTTGCAGTTCACCCAGTGAAAGACAAAGATGGAAAAATAGTTCAAATAATCCACATCAGTAAAGACATCTCCGAATGCAAGAATATAGCGAAAGAAAAAACCAAGGAATCCAATGAAGTCAATAAGATCTTGGATGGCATTGGGGATCTACTATTTGTCATGGACAGAAACCAGGTCATTACTAGAGTTAATAAGAGCACTTGCGATGCATTAAAGAAAAAGCCGGAAGAGTTGATCGGTAAACACTGTTATGAAGTTGTGCATGGAACCAATAAACCCTGGTTGAATTGCCCTGCAGGAAAGACTTTTAAAACAAAACAAACCTTCACAGCAGAAATTAACGACCCAAATATAGGCGTGCCTTTGCTGATTACCACTTCTCCAATTCTTGACGAAAAAGGAGAACTTATTCAATGCGTACACATTGCAAAAGACATCACAGAACAAAAGAAAGCTGAGCTAGCAATTAATGCGAACTTGAAGCGATATCAATCCTTCATCGAAGTAACGGGTGAGTTAGGCTGGACCACGAATGTCGCTGGTGAAGTAGTGGAAGACATACCTTCCTTTAGAAATTTTACAGGTCAAACTTACAACGAAGTGAAGGGCTGGGGCTGGACAAAAGCTGTTCATCCTGAGGATGTGGAACACGCCACGCGGGCATGGCAAGCTGCTGTATCAGCGAAAACTAAGTATGAAGTTGAGTTTCGACTGCGCAGATTTGACGGCGTTTATCGCAATTTCATGGCCCGCGGCGCTCCGATATTCGAAGAAGATGGAAAAATACATGAATGGGTTGGAACTTGCATAGACGTCACTGAACGCAAAGAAACCGAAGAAAAACTGGCAAATTTGAAACAATTCGATGAAAGAATAATTGATTCACTTGACGAAGCCCTGTTAGTAATCGACCCCGAGGACTATAAAATAATTAGTACCAATGAAGCGGCATTGAAACAATTAAAGCTCAGCAAGAAAGAACTAATTGGAAAGACATGTTTCGAAACAACCCACCACTCATTGACACCCTGCAATTCTCCAGAACACATCTGCCCAATTCGGAGAGTACTCGAAACCAAAGAACCCATAACGGTTGAACACAAACACTTTGACAAAAACAATAATGAACGAATTGTGGAAGTCTCCGCGCGTCTTGTCAAAAACCCCGAAGGAAAAACCGTCATAATTCACGTTACCCGAGACATTACAGAAAGAAAACAAATGGAAACCAGGATTATCGAAGCTGAAAAAAGGTATCGCACATTGTTTGATCAGGCACCGGTTGGTATTGTGATTATTGACCCTGAAGCCGCGGTGCCCGTTGAGTTCAACGAATTAGCCCATCAACAACTAGGGTATTCCAGAGACGAGTTCGCAAGACTACGCATCTTTGATTACAAAGTAGGTGAGACTCCAGAAGAAACGAAAGCTAGATTAGAAAAGGTACTGCGAGAAGGCAGAGTTGAATTTGAAACCAAACACCGAACTAAAAACGGTGAAATTAGAGATATCGTAGCTACTTCTCGGGCGATTGAATTGTCTGGGAAAAAACTCGTCCACAGCATTTACCGAGACGTAACGGAAGCCAAGAAAATGGAGAACGCCTTGATGGAAAGCGAAGCGATGTATCGCCAGTTGGTAGAGCTTGCGCAAGAAGGCGTTTGGGCATTAGATAACGACAGTCTCACTGTTTTTGTTAATCCCCGCATGGCAAAGATGTTAGGATACAGTGAAAGTGAAATGATCGGAAAGAATTTAGTTACTTTTTTGGAGAAATCCGACTCCAATCTTGCTAAGCACAATTTGGAAGAATGCAAACTAGGCAACCAGGGGCGATGCGAGTTTGAGTTTATTCAAAAAGACGGTACCCACATGAACGCAAATATTGCAGCTTCATCCATCCGGGATGACGCTGGCAACAGCATTGGAACACTTGCGCTGGTTGCAGACATCACTGAACGCAAGAAGACAGAAGAATCGCTAAAGAAGAGCGAACAAAAATATCGCGAGTTTGCGAATTCTCTACCTGAAATTGTTTTTGAAGCTGATGACAAAGGGAAAATCACCTTTGAGAATAAGCAGGCTGTTGAGATCATTGGCTACTCCAAAGATGAACTCCAACAAATGAATGTTTTTGAGTTTTTGATTCCGGAAGACCGGCAAAAAGCCGTAGAAAACATCCAGAAGAGAATCCAAGGAGAAAAATCATCAGGAAGCGAATTCATGTTTCTAAAAAAAGACGGAGGTACGTTCCCAGGATTGGTGTTTTCTGAAAAGATACTTCTTGAAGATGGTAAGCTCGGATTGAGAGGCGTTATAGTGAACATATCTCAACTTAAGAAGGCGGAGGAGCAGTTGAAGGAGGAGCGTAAGCGAATTGAGTTGATTAATGAGAAATTGCGTGTTGTGGGCAGTTTAACTAGGCATGACGTCCGAAACAAGCTTTCAACAGTGACTGGTTATGCGTATATACTAAAGAAGAAGCATGCTGATCAGGCAGATATTGTTGATGGGTTGGGTAAGATGGAGCAGGCTGTTAAAGAGACTGTTAGAATTTTCGATTTCGCCAAAATGTATGAACAACTAGGCATAGAAGATCTAACCCCCATAAACGTAGAAGCCAAACTAAACGAAGCATGCACTCTCTTTTCTGGTTCAACTCCAACGATAATAAATGAATGTCGCGGCTTGACTATCTTGGCAGATTCATTTCTAAGGCAACTTTTCTACAATTTCATCGACAATACGAGAAAATACGGCAAAAAAACCACAACTATAAGAGTGTACTACGAAAAGACCGATCAGGACAACTTAAAGTTGGTCTATGAGGATGACGGTGTAGGTGTGCCCTTTGAGAATAAACAGCATCTCTTCAAAGAAGGCTTCAGCACAGGCGGTAGCACAGGCTTCGGACTATTCCTCACCAAAAAGATGATAGAGGTCTATAGCTGGACAATAATCGAAGAAGGCGAACCAGGCAAAGGAGCCAAATTCACCATAACCATTCCAAAACTAAACAAGAACGGAAAAGAAAACTATCAAATCATCCCGTAGGTGAATAGCATCATTAATTCGCCGAAGCCCACATGTGACGACAGAAATTATCTCTTTTCGGTGAACTAATATGGAAAAATCGCGCCCACCCTTACAGCAAAGTAACCGACAATCAAACCTATCAATATTAGCAATATTCCCAGACCAGTGAGTATTGCTCTGTTCATTTCATCTCGATTCTATTCTCAGCTATGCAGATTTAAGACTTATCTTTCATGAAAACTTGGAGATTAACACATTGGTGAATGAAGAAACAGCAATGAAACGGCGTTACTTGTTGACGTTAGCTTTTGCAGTCGACTAGATGGGCTGTGCCGTCTGGGCAAAAAACTTTTTCACCTAAACAAACATGGGTAAAACGACGTTTGCACTCAGAGAGTTGTCTTTCGCATCCGTCACAATCACGAGATAGCATCTTTACACCTCACCACTCAAATATGAATTCGTAAGTAAGGTCATATCAGAGAAATAAAGATTGCTCTCTTCCGCCGCCATTTACTATTGTAACCTTATTTGTAATTACGGAAGAAGAGATTATTTAAAATAAGAATTTCGTAGTAACCTCTTTAATAGAAAGAAACTTAGACTTAGGGTGATCCTTTAGTTGATTGTTTTAGAAGCCTTAATTCTGCTTTTGCATTTACTAATTCAGCAGTTAAATATTTGATAAGTTCTATTGTAAAACGTATTTCCGCTTCTTTATCAGATGGTATGTTTCTGAGGGACTGGGATCGGGTTTGGTTCTTTTTCAACTCATCTAAATCTTGCTCTATATCTTTTAGATATTTTTTCCTTAACGCTTCTTTTGCTACATTATTTTCACTCATACTGCTTTTTTCCCTCAAACCCTAATCAGATCAGTAAGTATTTTAATTTTATAATTCATAAAGTATGTTTTTCAACCATTTTCAGGCTATATCTACAATAGGCAGATTTAAGACTAACAAATTAACGAAAAATTTTGAGCATAAAATTCTTAAACTCAATAGCCGAGTAGATAACGGGGAATTAATGAAGCCAAAAGAAGCAGCAACATTAATGGATATGTCTAATGAATTTACCAAATTCTTATTCTCTCAAGTTGCAAAGTTAGAACTCAAACTAACAGAATCAACTACTCAAGATATGTTCAATAGCCTCAACAACTAATCACAACTTAAGCGCGCCAGCCCGTTGCTAAATTATGAAAGTTAACATTTTAATGCTTAAGCATGGTTAAGTCTGAACGTCTAGGGTGAAGGTGGAGAAAACTGAATTTTCATGCGCCATCCTGTCTAAGCTGAACTTTTATGATATCGAGAAGGTTTTCAAAGAAGCTTGCCATAAAGAAGATGGTCAAAGCAGGTCGCCCAGGAAGCCGATGGGATATTCAAAGCGTTAATCGTGAAAAGGCTTCAGCAGATTCCCAGCTATTCTAATAGACAAAGTTATATAGACAAAACTCGCCATAAAAGATCGAACAACTTCTAAGAGGAATACCAAAATGAAACGGCTATTTTCACTTTTGTTATTCGCTTCCTTGTCCTTAGCTTTAGTTTCAACAACCTTCGTTTCTCCCGTTAGCTCCCAAACAATAGGACTTCTAAATCCCTTGTCCATTCCAAAATGGGTCAACCAACTAACTGGGCCTCTTCCCGTATTCCTTCCGACAAACGTAACAGACGCCAACGGAAAGGTTATTCGTCAAGATTACGTGGTGAACATTACTCAGTTTTATCAGCAAATACTTCCAACAGTTGACAGCAGCGGAAAGCCAACAGGATTTGGCGAGACGAAAGTTTGGGGTTACGGCGGAATTGCTTATGATCCAGTAACTGGGCAAAACCTAGGCTACGTTGAGAGCACTCCTGGTCCTACTTTTGAAGCCATTCGAAACATTCCAAGCCAAGTGGAATGGGTAAACGACCTAGTGGACAGCTCTGGCAAGCCACTACCAGAGTTGTTCCCCGTGGATCCAACCATCATGTGGGCTAACCCTGATAACATTAACATGACCGAGGCGCAAATACAAGCTGGAGAAGGATTAGCCCCGCCATATCCTCCAGGATACAATGGATCCAGCTACACACTTCCGAACGGCCAAATTGCAAATCCAGATCAATGGAATGCTCAGTCACCTGTCCCCATCGTAACGCACCTGCACGGCGGAGAAGATCCATCAGCCGACGACGGAGGACCAGACGCGTGGTACACGCCAAACGGAATCCACGGTTCCACTTATAACACCGCTGTGCCAACAGCACCAAACGCCGCAGTCTATCAATATCCTAATTCACAAGAACCAACTACGCTTTGGTATCATGACCACGCTTTAGGACTGACCCGCCTTCACGTCTACGCTGGGCTTTCAGGCTTGTACATAATTAAAGACCCTTCAGACCAAGTTGCTGCTGAATTGCCCAGTACACAATTCGACATACCTGTTGTTATTCAAGACCGAAGTTTCTACACAGATGGCTCTCTGTACTATCCCACTGAAGGCAGCAACCCGCAAATTAGTCCATACGTCACAGATACATTTCTAGGCAACACGAATATGGTAGACGGCAAAGTCTGGCCCAACATGAACGTCAAACAGGGAGAATACTACTTCAATATTCTAGACGGCTCAAACGACCGCTACTACAACCTCAGCTTCTCAAACGGAATGCCTTTCACACAAATAGGAAGCGACGGCGGCTACCTCAAAGCCCCAGCACCACTCACATCCCTACTCATAGGACCAGCTGAACGAGCAGACATACTAGTGAACTTCTCCAATTTGACTTTAGGAACCAAAATAATACTTCAAAACACCGCACTAACGGGAAACATTACCCTCGAAGACCAAACTGTGGGTCAAGTAATGCAATTCACTGTCACCAATGGAGAAGGATTTGCGCCAAAAACACTACCTTCGATTCTCAACCCAACGTTGGCAGGCACTTGGCCTACCTTGCCAAACCCCACAAAAACCCTAATTTTCACCTTAACTGAAACAAGCGGCTCTAACGGCTCAATGCCAATGTATCTAGACGGACAAACCTGGACCGCTCCACCAGTGAAAGTTGTAGTAGGCACAACCGAGGATTGGGTGTTCGTCAATCCCACCGACTCCGTACACCAGATGCACTTGCATCTAGTTCAGTTCCAAATTGTTCAACGGCAAGCATTCAACACAACGGCTTATATGGCTGAATGGACGACTCTGAACGGCAAGCCTCCTCTTGATCACCCCACCATAGATGTGCCATCGCTTGATCCATATTTGATAGGTCCGCCGATCCCGCCGGCGCCAAACGAGCAGGGCTGGAAAGACACGGTACAAGTGTATCCAGGCGAGATTACGACAATAAGAGTCCGCTTCGCTCAACAAGACGGCACCCCGTTTCCATTCGATGCAACAGTCGGTCCAGGATATGTGTTCCATTGCCACTTGTTGGAACATGAAGATGACGACATGATGAGAGCCTTCATACTGATCAATCCGACCCAAAACATCATTCCCGAAGTCATACTGATCACAGTCATAATCCTACTCGTTGCAGCTATTCTTATCCTACTAATGTTCCGACAAGGCAAGCTCGGAAACAAAAAAATTGAAAACACCTCAAACATTAAAGCGCACGCAGAGAAGACGCCAAGGCCTGAGACAGCGCGCTAGCTTGTTGCATAATTCAGACAAAAATAGATTCTAATACGTCTTAGCTTCTTCCTTTTTGCATGTACCTGGATTCTTTAACCGGCAAATAATGGATATATTGAACGGAAAAGGTGAGGCTGCGTCACTTGCCGAGTAGATTGGCGATTCAGGGTTTGCACGTTCGACAGTTATCATCTATCTGAAGCGACTTAGCTCCGCTGCATTCGTTCTGAAGGAGAAAAAACGCGTGCATTGCATCGCTACAGAAATCTGGTTTAAATACTTAAATTCGCTAGTTAGTATGCGGGGAAGGTAGGTTGGAAGTACAATATGCGTGCTTCAATGAGTTCCCCGATCAATGCGCAGGATGCCCAGAGTACAGTGAAACAAGGCAAGATCAGGCACCGCAACTCTCGCTGTTGTCAGGGATGGGAATGATGTACCCGCCATACATGGAAAAAGTCGTCAAAGAATGCAAGCGGTATCACAAGCGCAAAGTTGAATACCTGAGATAGAAAGAAACCCAGCGCAACCAAAGATAAGCACCATAGCTAAGACAAAGTTGACTGAGGAAACTAAATTGCCGGGGAAAAATATCGATTTCTATGTTACTTCTTGGATTGCGCTAAAGACAACGAAATGAATGCTGGGTTAACATCTTCACTTTGGTGGATAGCTCTTAAAATTTCAATCCATATCTCCATTAAATTCAGTTTAGATTTAGGCTTTCTATCTATTCACTTTGAAAATATACTGTTTGTATCATAAGAAAACACTGAAGTGTCTACAAAAGAGCTGACGCTATTTTGTCATTCCTAGGAGATATTTGGAGTCATCATATTCGGTTTAAGTATTCTAGTGGGGCATACCAAGAAACTGTAATTGATTTTTTGCAGTTCCCGCACTTATGTTTCGTTTTCACAATATCGCCGTAGTAACTATTTGGTATCGGGTTTACAAATGAAAATGCTGTATGAAGTTTATCGGGCGGTTTAACTTCAAGGATTTCATTGCAGAAGGGGCATTCAAGTACAGCCACCATATCCACCTTCAAACTATTAATACCCTATCCTAGTGTAAAAAATTTTCGATTGGTTTTTTGTTTATAGGCTGGGTAGTCTAGTTATGCCTTCTATTTGGTTGAAGTGCTCGTCGAAGGAGTATATTTCTGTAATGTTGTTTTGGCGCATCATGTCTACGGCTAGCGCGTCGTTGGGTTCGAGTTTGAGGTCTTCGCCTAGTTCGGTTGCGCCGAAGTAGGCGTCTTTGGTTACGCCCATTATTTTTACGTTATCGAGCATGAAGAGTCCGCGGATGATTGTAGTCAGCTGGTCTTTGGTCATGCCGTGTTTTAGGACGTTAGCCACTTCCGAGACATGCACAACAGTTATCATTATGTCTTCTTTGCCTTTTGATACATTGCTGATTATTGTTTTGGCATGTTCCTTCATCTGGTGTTCTTTTTCTGTGAGCTGTTTTTTCGGCTTATAATACGCGTAAACAAACATGTTAGCATCTAAGAACTTCATGTGGAGTCCTCGTAAATTCTCTTCTCGAATGCACCCCAATTCCCGATGGAGTCTACACCTAAATCGACATTATCAAAATATTCAGTCAAATCAACTCGACGCTTAGGAACCAACTTCAAATACCCTTTCCTCTTGATAACATAAAGTTCCCTGCTTTCTCCGATTTCAGCTTCACGCCAATCTGCAGGCAGAATAAGACGACCCTGAGAATCCACTTTCTTGACTTCAACACCAGCTTTCAACTATTTCCACCACAAATCATAGTGCTACACCATTCTATAAAGTTTTCACCAGATTTGAAGGCTTAACATCGAACAAACGCGCTAAAAACAGACTATCTTTATAGAAAAAAGAAGGGACTATGAAAATAATATTCACGATTTGTCAAGGATGTTTATATTACCAATTCCATTTTTGCTCAGGATACAAACAACACAGATTCAATTTGCTAAATACAATAAATAGCAAAACACCAATTAGTTAATTTGCTAAATTAGTAAAGTAGCTGTTCCTCATCAAGCAATGATAAATATGAACATCGAAATGGCATTACGAAAACTACAAAAAGTTTGATGAGGAAACACAAAAAACCCACTCGGATAATCGCGCATTGGCTCAAAGCTAAAGTGATCAGAGCGCTGGCGCTAGTTTGTTTTCTCTGCAGATACTTTTACGCTTACCACAGAGTTTGCTGCTTCTTTTACTTCTTCTGCCGTCATATCCAAACTCTTGACGATTTCTTGGGTTGCGGATTCGCTTATGATGTATTCGAGCGGATACATCTTTTCTTCAATTATTCTTACGTCTTGGAAACCGGCTTTTCGCATAAGTTCAAGGTATTTGTCTTTGATTTCTGCTCCTGAGATGCATCCTGCGTAGGCTTCAACGTTTTTACGTATGGATTCAGGCAGCTCCCTTAAGAGAACTATGTCCGAAACCATCAATCGCCCCTTAGGAGAAAGCACTCTGAAGGCTTCTTCAAAAACCCGCTTCTTATTTGGCGAGAGATTAATCACACAGTTTGAAATTATGACATCAACCGAGTTATCTGCAACCGGCAAGTTCTCGATTTCTCCTAGTCTGAATTCGACGTTTGTGTATTTTCCTTTTCTCGCGTTCGCTCTTGCCTTATCGATCATTTCAGGAGTCATATCCACTCCTATCACCTTGCCCCTCTTACCCACTTTGTTAGCGGCCAAGAAACAGTCAAAGCCTGCCCCCGCACCTAAATCAAGAACCGTCTCGCCCTCTTTCAGCGACGCCACCGCAGTTGGATTGCCACAGCCAAGACCAAGATTCGCCCCCTCCGGAACCGCAGTCATCTCATCCTCACTGTAACCAATCATGCTACTCACTTCCTTACTGGTCGGAGCGGAGCAACAACTAATAGGCGAGACGCAACAAGATCCGTTGGTTTTGGCAACTTTGGCGTATCGGTTTCTAACGAGTTTCTTAATTTTTTCTTCTTTCATAAAATCAATCAACCCTCCTGTTCAATTGCACCTTTAAGCAAGGGACCAAGCGTTTTACTTACTGCATCAGCTAACCTCTCAGCTTTTATCATCATGATGCAGCACACTACACCTTCTTTCTCACAAGCCACAACGGCTATCTTATCGTTGGGCTTGAAGTTTGCCTTTTCTCTGAGGTCCTTAGGAAGAACGATTTGCCCTTTGACATCCATTGTTACAACTGCGTCAATTCTGCACACGTCACCATCACATTTACTCATCTTATTCGCCTTGACAAGAATAAAGGAGGTTTCCATAATTAAACATTTCTTATTTTTCAGAAAAGTCTGAATACTATAATTAATATATGTGACATGTTGAACGGCGAAAATTCCTACCAATATTTTTAAATACGGGGTTCAAGTGAGCGTTAGTTAGCAAGCGGGTTCCTGTAATTACTCTAAACTGGGTTATAAAAGAACAGCTTCGCTTTCTTTCACTGCTGCTAGCAATAACTTTGAATTAGCCATAGCCGTCGCGGTGGCGGTTTTCGGTTTAGCTTCGCAAGAAGCCTTTGCAGCAGTTATAGGACCTTTAATTGAGGTACCCGTTATGATAGGTTTAGTGAACGTAGCCCTTTGGATAAGAAAGAAGTACTTTACAAAGAAGGAGAATGAAGCATGAAAAAAATACTATTTGTCTGTATAGAGAATGCGGGCAGAAGCCAAATGGCAGAGGCTTTCGGCAACAAGTAAGGAAAAGCAAATTTGTTTTCAGGCTTCTTCCACAGTGTGGTGAACCTCGATGATTGATGGTCATGTCAGAATTAGAAGTTGGGAAGAATTCAAACGTTTAGTCAGTGAAAAGAAACCAGGCTCGATAGTGTATGTTCTTGAACAAAATGGCTTCTCACCAAACAAAGAACTAACTACTCTAAGAATTATAATGCTCTACGACATGCGCTACTATATCTTTCTTGACTTTCCCAAAGGCGAAAGGCTCAGAGAAACAGGAATTCCCCTGCACAAAGATAAAAAGGGTATTTTTAATTTGGATGAAGACGAAGTTAAGGTCATCTTAAAGAGGCAGTTTGAGAAAGAGAAGTTAGAAGTTTTTTCTTTCTGGACCACTTGAAAAGGTGAAACACCTTTTGCTATAGAGAATATATCGATGAAATTTTTATATCTCAAAAAGAATCTTTTGGGGATGAGTCTGATGGCTAAAACCAAAATCTTGTTATTGTGCACCCATAATTCAGCTCGATCTCAAATGGCCGAAGGGTTACTTAGGCACCTTTACGGTGAAAGATACGAGGTCTTCAGCGCTGGAACGAATCCAACGCAAGTTCATCCATTAGCTATCAAAGTCATGGCTGAGATAGGGATAGACATCTCCAGGCAGCACTCCAAAAACATTGAAGAATTCAGTAATACCGACATAGACTTAGCTGTAACAGTGTGCCGCAGCAGCGCAAAAACGATTTGTCTACTTTGCTCTTCACCAACAATTATGGGCAGGCCCGAGATAATTAACGCAAAGTTGCATAAGACAAAACACTATCTCCTGCATGGTTTTAGCGACCCTTCCGAAATCGAGGGAACAGAAGAAGAAAAGATTGTGGCCTTCCGTCATACAAGGGATGAAATTAAACAGTGGATTATCGGGCGGTTTGCTGATTTGAAAATTGATGAACAATAACGATTGTTATTAACTCAAAGCTTAACGCGGCTTCGCCCGCACGTGAGTCTTGAAAATTTCAGGAATATTTATCCAGAAAGGCAATTAAAGCACGCTCGGTAATACTGAAGTGAGTCTGTGATCAGCTTGGAAAAGACCAAAGTCATTTTTCTATGCACGGGAAATTCAGCACGGAGCCAAATGGCAGAAGCATTTCTAAGAAAATATGCAGGGAACCATTTCGAGGTTTACAGTGCAGGCTTCGAACCCCGTCCCATGCACCCCTACACCATCAAAGTAATGAGAGAAATAGGATATGACCTAAGTAACCAGTATCCAAAGGATTTGAAACAGTATCTTGGAAAGATACATTTCGGAATAGTTATAACAGTATGTCCAAAAGCAGAAAAGACATGCCCCACAATACCGGGGGTAGCCACAAGATTGTACTGGCCCTTCGAAGACCCAGCAGCATTTCAAGAAACAGAAGAAGAAAAATTAGTCAAATTCCGAGAAATTCGAGACCAAATCAACGAAAAGATAAAAACATGGCTTAAAGATAGAGGCATCACGGAGAACTAAAAGCCTCAAGATAATCGCCCGCTTCTGAAATTAAGATGCACATTTCAAGAAGGTATTCAAGGCAAGCACACAGTTAAAGACCGAAGAAAGTATAATATGGGCCAAGCCAGCGCATATCAAAATTTGCCAGTGCGAAGAGTGGCAGAACACCGGGCCGCGCAAAAAAGACCACGACGTCCGGTTCATCCGACTCATTCAATGATTTCCACATCTTAAAGACTATGAACCTATCCGGTCGGATATGTTTAAGAAATCAAGGTTAGAAGTGCATGCTGGCAGAACGGTTAAATAGTAATTCATGAGAGGTTGATATGATCTAGAATGGAATTCTCAAGTCGAACTGTAACCGTCAAGTGTTTTGATGGCTCTGATATGATAGCTTATATTGCCGCTCCTAAAACGGGCGGCCGGCAGCCTGCAATCATCGTCGTCCACGAAGCCTGGGGCCTTAACGAGCAGATTAAGGGGGTCGCAAACAAGTATGCTGAACAAGGTTTCGTCAGCATAGCCCCGCATCTCTTCAGCCGACAGAAAGACCTGCTGACTGAACAAGCTATCGAGAAAGCCATGATGCGTATTTGGCAGATTCCCCCAGAAAAACGCAGCGACCCAAACGCGGTCCAGAGCTTAATGAAGACGCTACCTGAAAACGACCGGAAAATAATCAACTATTTCTTCACAGGCCGAGAAGACGCCGAAAAAACAATGGCCCAAGACCTGCTCTGCTGCATTAACTACGTCAAAAACGCTGAAACTGTAGAGCCTGAAAGCCTTGGAATCACAGGCTTCTGCCTTGGCGGCGGACTATCTTACCAGCTTACAACAATGTACCCATTCAAAGCTGCGGCTCCTTTTTACGGCGCAAACCCGAAACCACTCGAAGCAGTTGACAAAATTAAAGGATCTATATTTGGAATCTACGCTGGAGAAGACCAAAGAATAACCAGCGGCGTCCCAGCCCTAGTAGAAAGCATGATCAAGTACAAAAAAACTTTCCAAATGAAAATCTACCAAGGGACACAACACGCCTTCTTCAACGAAACAAAACCCTTGTACAACAAAGCTGCAGCCGAAGACGCATGGACGATGACTTTGGCATTCTTCAACAAGTACCTCAAGGCGACGCAATGAGTAACAACCAAGACCGAACCGATTCAAGCCTGCTGTGGGACTGCTTCACCAACTGGTCATTGACCCTTGAGAAAATCAAAAAGCAAAAAACCTCAGCGCAAGAGGCCCGTAAACAAGAGTAACCGGAAAATCAACCATTACCGTAGACTCCGCTTAGGTCACTGCGAAAATCGGTGGCCACCAAAGTGCTTTAATCAGATGATGCCGACTGGCTAAACCGATTGACTTCAAACTCAAACACTCATAGCAGTGTATATCAGGCACGCTGTCTTGTCCTGAAAATGGTTAAAAATGGTCATAAGCCTGAATTTTCTTTTCTAATTTCCAGGAACGGATAATCCGTGTATCCTTTTTCTTCACCAGAATAAAACGTCGCTACATCTTCACGATTCAACGGGGCATCCATCCTGAACCGCTCGGGGAGATCCGGGTTGGCCAGGAATAAGACCCAAAATGAAATTAAATCTGCTAGACCGTCTTCAATTGCTTTGTTACCGCTTCGGGCATCGTAGCCTCCGTTCAGGATAAGGGTCCCGTCGAATTTTTTACGAATGACCGGGCCATATGCATATCCGGTTTTATTGCTCCCATTCTGCCCCCGATCGGCTCCTCCAGGTGAATATAGCCTATGCCTATCCTGCTCAATTCCTGCGCCATATAGGCGAAGGTTTCCCGGGGATTTGTATCGGACATTGCATGGCGTGAGAAATGCGGCGACATCCGGTACCCTACCCTTTTCGCACCCCAGACCTTGACCACCGCTTCGGTCACATTGAGTGGAAAACGTGCGCGGTTCTCCAGGCTTCCACCGTATTTGTCGGTTCGTCGGTTCGAACCGTCAAGCAGGAACTGATCTAGCAGGTAGCCGTTTGCACCATGGATTTCAAGACCATCAAAACCTGCCGCCTTTGCGCGCTCCGCCCCACCGCTGAATTGTTCTACGATTTCTGGGATCTCATCAAGGTCGAGAGCCTGGGGAACCGGGATCGTCTTCTTGCCCTGCAACGTACGAATCTCTTCGCCGATCGGAAGCGCCGATGGCGCGACCGGAAGGTCACCTCCGAGGAAATCAGGATGCGACATTCGTCCGACGTGCCAGAGCTGAAGGAAAATCTTCCCTCCGACGCGATGAATGGCATCGGTAACCTTCTGCCAGCCTAAAACTTGTTCCGTCGTGTAAATACCGGGAGTCCGGTAAAAGCCAACGCCTTGAGGACTCACCTGCGAACCTTCGGTAATCATTAAACCTGCCGAGGCTCTCTGCACATAATAGGTGACAGATAACGGACCTGGAACATTTCCTTCAACTGCTCGAGACCGGGTCATGGGCGCCATCACCATCCGGTTTGCAAGGCTTAGATCACTCATCTTGTATGGGGATAACAGACTCATATGATTCCTACTTGTGATGCTATACTATTTTTCAGCTAATAATCATTTACGCGCCAGAACGTTGAGACTGCGTGAAAAATCAACTGAGATCATTGACGCGAATTTAAGTCTCCCTGTAAGCTTTTCGCTCAGATCAAAACGGAGAACCTCGGCTTTCTTCTTTATTCCCTATTAGCCTCACCACTCATCAAACACGTAAAAGCAACCGAACACGAAAACCAGAATTTTGACCATATTACATTAATTTGGGGATAAGTCAGCGCGCTTATTAGTCTGTTTTCGGAATTATTATGTTGAAGAAAGTTGCCGCTTTTGGATAAAAAGCTCTTAATCGTTGGGGCAGGTGCCATTGGGTCAAGTGTAGCTGGGTGGGTCGCACCTCACTATAATAACTTATGGTTGTTGGCTCGAGGTGACACCGCAGCAATTAAAACTCAAGGGTTGAAATTTTACCTCAAAGGCGAAGAAGCTAAAGCTATGCCTATTTCAATCAAAGTCATAGAGTCATTAAGTGAGATTTCCCTTCCTGACATAATTTTTGTCATTGTGAAAAATTATGATCTTGACGCGACGGCACGGATGCTGCGGGACCAACTCGGGTCTCACCAGCCCATCGTTGTAGCTCTGCAAAATGGTGTCGAAAATCAGCAGGTTCTCCCAAAATATTTCACGAAGATCATTTATGGCGTGGTGTGCTTCAATGCATGGCGAGATGTCCCTGGAAGAGTAGGGCACCAAAAGCATGGATACATAATTTTGGGCACTCCTGCAAACGACCTACAGCCTGAACAGCAAGAGGTTGCAACCATTCTTCGGCTTGGACTGGATTGCTCCCTCACAAACCATTTAGAGGATGCGGTTCACTGCAAATTGGCGGTCAACCTCACGAATGCTTTGACAACTCTTATCGTTTTTCCGAAGTGCCCTGTCAAGTCCTTCAGTGAAGTTGCACAAATGTCCGCCAGAGTCATTTGGGAAGGAATTCAAGTCCTTAAGGCATCAGGGTTCAAAGAACATGAGCTCGGCAGCATCCCTTCTTGGAACACGATCAAATAAGCGCCAAGCTTCCAGCATCAGTCATCAAAGTATTTTACAGATTTACTGTGCGCGAAGAACTCGGGCTGAACAGCACAGCGCAGGACATTTTCGCGGGAAAAGCCACAACCGAGCTTGAATCGCTAAATGGGTACATGTTAAGTCTTGCTCAAAAAGTGGGAGCGCCAATGCCTATAAACCAGACCATCTATGAAATCGCGAAGGAACGGTTTGGTCCAGATTTTGAGCCGATGACGCAGAAAGAGTTGTGGGCTGCGATTCAAAATCGAGTCAACAGCCTAAGATGAGCCCAGACGCAAAAACAATGCAAAACATTCTACAATGACAGCACATGCACTATTGGTGAAGCCTTGTTAACTTCAAACGGCTCAACGGTGTCTAGTACGGTTGCTTTCACTGTAAACTTTGGATTAGCAGTTTGATACTTTGCAATTAACTTTTCTATACAAAGTTGGCGTAAGTTTAATTGATTAGAAGTTTGATTAATCATTATGCCGCGTTTGTGGTTTGACAAGGGCACCCTCCTATTGAAAGGAGAAGTTGGAACTCCATATGGTAAATGGGATCCCCGAAATGGCTGTTACCGACTTAAAGCTAGCCACTACAAGGACGCCTTAGAATATTTTAAAGAAAGCAGAATCCACTACGAAGATGACGCCCCAAATCTGCCTCCTCTCGAACAAGTAAAAAGTAACGTAGAGCTAAGGACCTACCAAAACAACGCGTTGGACAACTGGCAACGTGCAGGCAACAGGGGAGTACTAGTTTTGCCCACAGCAGCCGGAAAAACATTCATCGCACTCAAAGCAATTGATCTGCTCAAAACACAGACAATGATAATTGTTCCCACTTTGGATCTAATTGACCAATGGAGAAAACGAGTACGAGAATGCCTAGGCATAGAAGCCGGCGTCGTGGGCGGAGGAGAAAACATCATACGGATGATAACGGTTGCGACCTACGATTCGGCTTACTCACAGGCGGCACAATTAGGTAACAGGTTTATGTTCTTGGTCTTTGATGAAGTACATCATTTAGCTTCCCCGGGCTACATGCAAATCGGCGAAATGTACATTGCACCCTACCGCATGGGCTTAACCGCCACCTACGAAAGAAGCGACCAAAGACACGCACTTCTCCCACTAATTGTAGGCGACCCAGTCTACTCCATCGACATTGAAGAACTCACCGGAAAACATCTGTCACCCTACACATACGAAAAAGTATCAGTCGAACTAACCCCTGAAGAACAACAAACCTACGAAGCTGAAATGAGCGTCTTTAAAAACTATCTTCAGCAAAGACACATCTTCCTGAAAAGCGCAGCTGACTTTCAGAAGTTCATAATGACCACCGGCAGAGACCCACGCGCCCGAGAAGCGCTTCTCGCTCGAAACCGCGCCCTAAGAGTAGCCGTCAACTCCGAAGCAAAACTCAACCAGCTAGCCCAAAGACTTGAAGCCTACAGAGACGAGAAAATTCTAATTTTCACACTCTACAACGACTTAGTCTACACGATTAGCAGGCGTTTTCTGATTCCAGCTGTCACCTATCAGACCCCGAGGGAGGAGCGCCGCGAGATATTGGCTAACTTCGGAAACGGCAAATACAAAGTCATAGTTACATCTCAGGTTCTCGACGAGGGCATGGATGTTCCAGACGCCTCAGTCGGCTTAATACTAGGTGGAACCGGAAGCACTCGGGAGTACGTGCAGCGACTAGGGCGTCTCCTCAGAAAAAAAGAGGGCAAAACCGCCAAACTAGTGGAAATCATCTCCAAAGAAACCGTGGAAGTTGGCATAAGCCGCAGGCGACGCCTAAAAACTGGAGAGGCATCATAGTGCTTCCAAGTAACCTGCTTGTGGTATGGAAGAGAAAAGGCGAGATCCTGCCCCGCTACGCCAAACTCTCCAACGACAGCCTCCAGGTAGCGGGCGGTCTTATCGAAGCATATAAAGAACACATTGGAGAAAAAAAGAAAGCCCTAAAAGCCGTAGTCACCGACCTTGAGAACAAAGGATACGAGTATCGCTTCGTTAGGGCGTTAGCGTTGCTGCTTGACCGAAAAGGCACCTTCACCTGCAACAGCAAAACCAACCCTATTGACTTAAGAAGAAAAATCTTTCAAGCAACAGAAAAAGTTGGTTTACCCACAACACCAAAAAAACGACAAAAAATAATCGAGGCCAATGCTTCAGAAATGTCGCTGACACCGGAAAACTTTGAGGAGTATCTATACGCTGACTTAGATGACGAGTTAATTCTTGAAAAGTTTACCTCTCCCACAGCGAATGAACTGCTTGAACAATACAATCTTAGCCTATCACAGACCCTTCTATTCGACTCCACAGAACTAAGCTTCACAGCTTCCGGCAACTGGCAAAACCTATTTTATTTCGTGAAAAAACTGGGCCTAATCTACGAAGTTTACCGCGACAACGGTTTATGGGTCAAAATAGACGGCCCAGCCAGCCTCTTCAAACTCACAAAAAGATACGGAATCAATATAGCCAAACTACTTCCCATAATCGTCGCTAACCCCGAATGGACCATCACCGCAAAAATACTCTGGAAATACACAAACGAAATCTGCAACTTCAAAATCGAAAGCCAAAAACACGGCTCACTGTTAAAGAAACCCAATTTACAGCCTGTAACCTACGACAGTGCCGCTGAAGAGAGCTTTGCCAACCAGTTTCAAGCCGTGAAATCCGGCTGGACTTTGAAAAGAGAACCAGAACCAGTTCCCGCAGGCAACCAAGTGATAATACCTGATTTTTCCCTTGAAAGAGCAGGCATAAAAATTTACTTGGAGATTGTAGGGTTCTGGACAGAAGAATACATACTGCGGAAAGCAGAAAAGCTAAAGCAAGTAGAAGCCAAGATGCTTCTGCTGGTCAATGAAGATTTGGCATGCGAGAAGCTCACTGCACTGGAGAAGCGACCGCAATTGAACTTCATTTATTATCACGACAAAATTCCCCTCGCATCAATTCTGCGTTACTTGGAAACCGTTTTCGAACAAGTTAAATATAGGGAGATCAAATTCTTAGAGAACCTCTCAGTTAAATTTACAGAGCCAGTTGTCTCCTACGACGAATTTGCCGCCAGAATTGGCATTTCCACAGAAGCCACCAAAGCAGTTCTAACAGTCAATCCTCCTCTAGGCTACGTGGCAATGCCAAACATTTTAGTAAGCAAGGAAAAGCTAATTCAAATAAACAAGCCAATCGAAGAATGCCTAAATCAGCAAGGAAAGCTACCTCTTACCCAAGCAATAAGACTTGTTGAAGCTGAGGGAGTAAGCGACGCGTCCTGCGCCTTAACCCAACTTGGTTATAAAATTACCTGGCGCGGAATAAACAGCGAACAAGCAGAAGTCACGAAGAATCCCAAAAAAACCGAATGACCTAAAATTAGAAGTTTTTTTGCTGACTTTTCTATCGCGCACCGTGCCTTCGGAAGATGACTGCCCCCGTCTGACCATGACAGTGCCGACAATTTTAAAACAAGTTGTAGTCCCAATCATTTTGGGTGTCATAGTTGTTTTGTTAATTATTACAATAGTTTTTAATCGCAAAAAGGCTAGGAAGCAAAGCATTTAGTCATTGCGTTTTTGTTGGCTGTCATTATTTTTCTATTACTTTATATGAGAAAACGAAAGCCCATTAATTTAAGTCAGTGATGCCTCATTTCTTTTATTCTACGCTTTTCAGATTTAAGACTTATTGCATTCATTAATTAGGCAATGAAAAAAAGAAAAAGGGAATTTCTGAATGTTACAGGAATTGACAATTTAGCAAAGTACGCTTCTCAACAAACCTTATTTTAAGTTTGACTGTAATCGATTGCTCAGGGAATAGATGTGTCGAAACGAAACAGAGTAGCCAGATTCATTGTATTTCCTTATGTTGCTTTCATGTTTCTTATTGGATGGTGCATGCTATACTGTACAGAAGAAAGGCACCCATCGAAACAGAAAGCCCTGACAGCACATTTTGCTCATCATAGGATCAACGATTAGGGAGCAGTTAGGCCAGTAACTTACCTGCCCATCATTGCAAACTGGAAAATTTCACACCAAAGAAAATTCTACTATAAGCGCAGATGACCACAGCAATTATGGCCAGAGTGGAAATTCATAATGTTTACGTGCATGCAAATCTAGTTCTTTGGTTTTTTCAAAATTTGAGCCACACCGCGGGCATTCAAAATTCTCTGTCATGATACCATCAAACTAATTAAAACTGTTTCGTTTTTAAATTTGTGTGGGTGCCTTGTGGATACAACAATTATTCAATCTAAGAAAAAACAGCAAAATTAAGAAAACAAAGCCTCCAGTGCATTCTATACCCCTTATGTGAACACAGATAATCAAGAAAAACGTTCTTAAGATGTAGAACAAAACGAAAAGAAGATCAAAAATGATGCTCGAAAAATTCCCATGCTGAGAAGAAAATATAGAGTGGCAGATCTTTATATTTTTTTTATTATCATGTAGACTATCCCAGAAGCCAGCAGCAGAGCCGTCCATATCCACTGTTGTAGCGGCAAGAACACCAGTAAACCTAAACAGGAGATGAGCCCTGCAATCGGAATCACTCTTGAATAAAGCCTTTTTTCAGATTGCAACTTCAAAGCGCTAATGTTGGTCACGGCATAGTAGATCAAGATCGTCAAGCTTGTTAGCGTAGCAACCTGCACCAAGCTTCCAGTTAAAACTAGTGCAAGCACCACGACCGAAGTCACGATGATCGAGTTAACAGGATTTACATCCCTTATTTGAGAAAGAAACTTTGGAAAGTCACTGTTACGCGCCATCGCAAACACAGTTCGAGACGACGAAAACAAATCACTCAATAAAACACTAAGCGTCGCCACACCAGCCCCAAAAATGACCAATGCCACCCAAACCGGACCTCCAAGGACAGAGGCAGCAGTAGCAATTGGTGAGTTGCTGCTCCCGAACTGTTTCACCCCAACCAATCCTATTCCTACAGCAACCACACTAACGTAAACGATGATTGTTATAACCAGTGAGACTAGAATCGCTTTAGGAATCGTTTTTCTAGGTTCCTTTATCTCTTCACCCAGAGTTGCAATCCGAGCGTATCCAGTATAGGCGAAGAAAACAATCGCTGATGCCGTCAGCACTCCCTGCAAGCCACTCGGAGCGAAGCGTACAAAATGCGTTGCCTTAACCGCACCCAATCCAAAAAAAGCAAAAGCTGCAAGCACCCCAACTTTAATGACCGCCATTACCTTGCTCGCGTCAGTTGAGGCTCTAACACCCGCAACATTTACCAAAGTCAAAACCAACACCGCAACAACCCCAAATACTCTAGGATCAAAGTTCAGAACAAGGGAAACATACGCACCAAAGGCTAGTGCAATGGTTGCTGATTCGAGCATCTTACTCGAAATGAAAAACCAACCGGTGATAAAGCCCACTTTAGGCGAGAGCAGACGTCTGGCATACTCGTACGTCCCACCTTCTCGCGGTATAGCGGCTGCAAGTTCTGCACTTGAAAGAGCATTAAAGAGCGCAACCACTCCCGCTATGATGAATGCAAGAATTACAGCAGAGCCAGCAATCCGAGTCCCAATGCCGCTCACCACGAATATACCTGCTCCTATCATGGCAGCGATACCTATAGCAACTGAATCCCAAAACCCAAGTACACGGCGCAGATCTTTACCCATAACTATTCAATTTAGAATTGTGGAACTAAAATTTCACTTTTACTGAAAAAAATTGCAGTTTCCAGATCTCAAAAATTTCCTCGAAGAATTGAACCATGTGTAGGCTACCACACATGGAAGCATACATAGTGACATTTTCTGCAGAAACCAACAAATTATGTTGCCTGTTGAGTTCCATTCTTATTATTATGCAGTTCCGATAATCTAAGAAGCGTCTCCTTGTAGACTTGAATGGCGTTCAAGTACTCGCTTATGTCAATGTGCTCATCCAAAGTGTGGTCAAGATGCGAATCGCCTGGACCATAAGTAACTATTGGCAGGTTCATTGCTTTGCCAAGGATGTTCATGTCGCCAGTTCCGGTTTTGCGCAGAAGCATTGCAGGTTTGTTCAGCACTTTTCTAACAGATGATGACAGTACATGCACTATTGGTGAAGCCTTGTTAACTTCGAACGGCTCGACAGTGTCTAGTACAGTTGCTTTCACGGTAACCTTTGGATTGGCGGCTTGGTACTTTGCAATTATCTTCTCTATCTGCTCAAAAACCTGAGCCGTCGTAAACTGTATTGGCACTCGGACATCAAGGTTCATTTCAGCCTCAAAGGGAACAACAGATGTTGCTCTGCCACCCGTAACTTTAACCAAACAGGCCGTGACAGCATTAAATGGGCTTTCCGAAGGATCCAACGACGGATACGGAGAAGCGTTTTTAATTAGTCCCCAAACCTCATACGCTTTCTCCAAGGCATTATCATAAAGCCAAGGCGTAGACGAATGTCCCGTCTCAGTTTTGCAAACGATTTTGAGCTGGATTTGGCCTTTGAAACCGATGGTTATGTTCTCGACGCCGCTGGGTTCACCGAAAATGGCGTAGTCAGCTTTAATTCCCTGAGTTATCAGGTGCTTAACACCTCGGCTGGTGGCTTCTTCTTCTACAACACTTGCAACCAAAATTTCACCCTTAAACCCCGGCTCTTTAGCAGCCGCAACCGCAGCCATAATCATTGCGGCAAGCGGACCCTTCGCGTCCACGGCGCCTCGAGCGTAGATTTTTCCTTCTTCAATCCGAAGCGGCAGATGCCCAGCTACCGTGTCCATGTGCCCGCACAGTAGAATGACTGGTTCGCCTTCGCCGACAACGCCTATTACATTTCCAATGGCGTCTTTGCCAACTTCAAAACCCATTCGCTTCATTTCATAGGCTAAGAAGTTGGCCGCGTCCTCTTCTTTTCCTGAAGGACTGTAAATGCCCAGAAGGTTAGTTAGAAACCGTACTGCTTGCTCGCTCATTTTCCTCTTCCCCCAAAACCTCATCCAGAACCAAGACTGCCTGATCAATCTGTTCTTTCTCAATCACAAGCGGCGGCAACAGTCGAACCACAGTTCTTCCAGCATCCAGCACCAAAACACCTTTTGTCGGTGCTTTCAGAATTATGTTGTGAACGTCGAAGCGCAGTTCCATGCCAAGCATTAATCCTAATCCGCGAACTTCCTTGATGATTTTATACTTAGCCTGCAAACCTTCCAGTTGAGCCTTGAAATACTTGCCCATAACGGCTGCTCGTTCAGTGAGTTTTTCTTCTACAAGCGCATCTATGGCGGCGCATCCTGCGGCACAAACCAGCGGGCTTCCACTAAAAGTAGTTGAGTGTTCGCCGACTTTAAGCGCTGACATAATGCTTTCCTTAGCCACGGTTATGCCGATTGGTAAGCCGCCCGCAAACGGCTTCGCCAAACACATAACATCAGGCGTAACACCCCAGTTCTGGCACCCGAACAGTTTACCCGTACGCCCGAAACTAGTTTGCACTTCATCAAAGATTAACAAAACATTCTTCTCATCGCAGATTTCCCGCACTGCCTGTAAGTAGCCGTCAGGTGGAACACGAACGCCGCCTTCACCGCGAATCGGCTCCATCAAAACTGCAGCTGTTTTCTCAGTTATCGCTTCACGAATTTTCTCAGCGTTGTCAGGGGCTACATGCTTGAACTCGGGAACAAGCGGCATGAAAGGCTCGCGGTATTTCTTGTCCCATGTTGCTGATAATGCGCCCATAGTTTTGCCATGAAAAGCGCCCATCAAAGCAATGATTTCTGGTTTGCCAGTGTATTTGCGGGCAAGTTTTATGGCGCACTCAACGGATTCAGCGCCACTATTTGAAAGAAACGCTTTATCCAAGCCTTTCGGCGTTATCTCGACTAGTTTTTGTACGAATTCTGCTCGTTTGTCGTTGAAGTAGCAACTATGGCAGGTAATAAGCTGCTCCGCTTGAGCCTGGATTGCAGCTACAACTTTTGGGTGACAATGCCCCAGCAAAGCGACGCCGTAGCTACTTGAGCAATCAAGGTATTCTTTGCCGTTTATGTCCCAGACAAGCGCGCCTTTGCCTCTTGTTAGTACGATTGGTTTTTTGGAGAAAACATTCGCCAAGTAGCGATTTTCAATATCCATTATTTCTTTGTCATTCACCGGTTATCACTGTACCAACCTTATGACTCAAAGCACAACTAATCGGCTGATTTCCCGTGCCCGCGGTAACTAAAACTTCCTTGACGCCTTGGTTTAACGCTTCCAGCGCCGCGTGGACTTTGGTGCTCATGCCCTGCCCAATGCTTGACACGACCTCTTTAACCTCAGTTGCGCTAATTTTTGGAACACACTCGCCTTTGAGCATTAAGCCCGCCACGTCGGTGAGCAGGATTAAGCGGTCTGCTTTTAGTGCACCTGCAATTATTGCTGCGGTTCGGTCGCCGTCCACATTTAGCGGTTCAAAATCTTGGCTAAGCGCTATAGGTGTCACAATTGGCACGTATCCTTTTTCAAGTAGAAGGTTTAGCAGCTCAGAGTTGACATGGGTTATTTTTCCCGTATAGCCGCCGTCGATGACTTTTTTTCTGCCCCGTTCATCAATGTGGATGAGTTTGGTTTTTCGTTCAGCTTTCAAGGTTGCCGCATCTAAGCCAGTTATGCCTACAGCTTGGATGCCTTGGCTTTGCAATGCTAAAACGATTTGCTTGTTAATTTTACCTGCCATAACCATCGTGTAAATTTCAATGGTTTCTTTGTCGGTGTAGCGGCTTCTGAACCCTTCGGGCGAAATTATGAATTTTTGTTCCTTGCCCAGTTTAGACGCGATTTCGGTAACTTCTGCGCCTCCGCCGTGCACAAGGATAACTTTGTTGTCTTTGGCTACGTCTTTTAGGTCGGCGACTAAATCTTTGGATGCACCCTCTTTTAGTATGCTTCCGCCCATCTTAATTACAAGCAACATATCTATCACATCGGATGGAAACCAGTACTCTTTAGACCAATTGTCTCATCAATGCCCATGAGAATGTTCATGCATTGAACGCCTTGACCTGAAGCACCTTTAGTCATGTTGTCGAGAGCTGAGAAAAGCAAAAGCCGATTCGCATGCTCATCAATCTCGAAGCCTACGTCACAGTAGTTTGTGCCCAGGGTTACTTTCGGATCAGGCAACTGATAGGGTCCCTTCTGATACTTCACCAAACGCACGAACGGCTCATTGCCATACATTCCGCGAAGAGCTCTCCAAAGATCCTTGTTTTCTAACTTTTGTTTGGGAAAAGTGTGAATAGTGGCAAGGATTCCGCGCACCATGTTTACGGCATGTGGAGTAAACGAGATTTTAACTTGTTCATTGGTTAAGGCGTTAAGTTCCTGCTCAACCTCAGCGATGTGTCGGTGCCCAACAACCTGGTAGGGTCGCACTCCACTAAACCGCTCAGGATGATGCGACGAGATGGTTGGTTTGCTGCCGCCGCCGGAAGAACCAACCTTTAGGTCAACTACGATTTTGTCTTTGTCAACCAGCCCAGCCTTCACTATAGGCGCTAAGCCCAAAATAGCAGATGTCGCCATGCACCCAGGACAAGCAACGAGCTTAGCGTTCTTTATTTCTTCTCGATGAAGTTCTGGCAGGCCGTATACCGCTTCTTTAAGCATTTCCGGGTGCGCATGTTTCCAGCCGTAATAAGTTTCGTAGTCAGCTGGGTTTTTGAGGCGAAAGTCAGCGCTCATGTCGACTACTTTTAAGCCTGCCTCTAAGAGTTTAGGAACTAAGTTAACTGAGCCTCCATGTGGGGTTGCTGTGAAGATTAAGTCACAGTTTTTCTGCATCTCAGCCATATCTTGAGGAACAAATTTTAGCTGTGTCAATCCTCGCAAATTCGGATGAACATTGAAGACGTATTCGCCTACGCTTTGGCGTGAAGTAACCATAGTTACCTCTGCTTGCGGATGAAGAAGAAGCAGCCGCAGGAGTTCGCTGCCAACGTATCCTGAACCGCCAATTATTCCAATTCTCAACATCTTGTTTTCCTCGTTATTTGATTAATGGTCAATTAGGCTTTGGGCACTCTTCAAGAGTGGAACCGCCACGTTGAGGCCTGTTGCGAGCCGAGTGTTCTCCCAGAACTCTGGGCAAGAATTCGACTCATGAAACACCAAGGCACTCTTATTTTTTTCTACGCTTTCTTCAATTATCTTTTTAACATTTTCGTAATGCTCGCTATTTGCATAGCCTTGGAACACTTTTTCTAGTTTACTGTTCCATGCTTGGAAGGCAGTTAGGCGACTTTCATCCTGCTTAACCTTTTGAACAGGTACAAACGCCTTTGCAGCTTTATCGAGTTCACCTTTAAGGTAAGCGTCGTCAACCTGTTTGTTTTCTTTAACATTTACCATGGCATCTAAAGCGAAAATCCACGCTTCGCTACCTTTACCAAGGGTTTTGCCACATTTCACCGCAAGCTCCTGAATGCTTTTTGGTAATTTAGCGCCGAAAACCAAGTTGCCCAAGAAAGTGTTTGTTCTAAAATCCTTAAAGCCAGCTCTTGCCATTGCCATGCGATAGCAAAAGGGCTGTTTACCTTTCTCTTTGGAAACGATTATTCTTAAGTCGTAAAACCACTTGTCAACCAGTTCCTGGGCGACTACGCCGACAGGGTTAATTATTGAGGGTTTTGTTTCTTGGATATTAGCGATGAGTTCTTCATTGTTTTTTGTAAGCATAATCATTTTGCCATGGGTTCCAGCGTCGGCTTTAATCACTATGCCTTCTGAAAGCGAGATTTCTTGTTGAAACAGGTCTGCAATGTCTTTCTCGTTGTGAATTTCTTTCCCATTTTTCATGAGGTCGGTTGAGTCGCATGGGACGTAGACTGTTTTGGGAATTGGAATGCCTTCTTTCCACAGGTTTAGTAATGTGCGTAGTTTGCTGTAGCAAATAAATTCGATTTGTGAGGAGTTTAGTGTTTTTTTGCCGAGCATTTCCATGATGTATGAGGCTTGGAGGCGACGGTTTTTGCTTTGCGCACGGTTAAGTACGACAGCGATGTCTTTGATTATGCCTGTGTAGTCTTTGCCTTTAGTTTTAGCGCTAAAGCCGTCTTTGGAAATTGATAAGGCAATTTTTCTAAAGGGCAGAAAAGTTAAATCAATGCCTAATTGTTGGGCGGTTAGTTTTATGCCATTTTCGTCGTTTTCAGACCGCTCATATAAGAGTGCTATGCTCATCGCTTTTCTGCTTCCACCAAAAAATTATTCAAAAAACTGATTAAAATAATGAGGGCTTGCTATAGATGCTGTTTATTCGCCCCAGTCTTCTCCTTCAATGGTTAATTCTTGAAGGTCTACGCATCCGCCTTTTACTTGTTTAACTTCAAGTTCAAGTCCGCATCCGGGGCAGCTTAGAATTTCTCCTTTTTCTGTGTCTGCTGGAACATCAAGCTCTGCATCGCAGTCGGGGCATTTTGCCTTATTTATTGCCTTCATTTCTTGAGGGTTTGTATTTACTGTTTTAATCATTTTTTATTCGTCACTTTATTTTATTCGGAAATGTCTTTTTCAATAAACTTGGGCTTCTTTTAAACATTTTGACTTATTTGTTACAAGTCAGACTCTTAATGTTCCATTTGGTGCAAATATTTAGCCTGTAAAAAAGTGCTTCAGTAACTGGAAAACGTACAATAAACACGTAAGCACAACGAAATCCGCATCAAACTTAAATCGCTAAATAGCTGTCATGTCAACTTTCCAACGTTACACTCGTAGAGGTCTGCTGGGAACGCTTTTACGCCTCTGTGAAAGCGTAAATTGTTAAACCAGTCTCTGTATTCGCCTATTTTGCCTTTGAGCCAT
>JBEKNP010000037.1:0-28520 GCA_049522695.1 Bathyarchaeia archaeon
CTCCTTACGAGCTTCTTTCAGCTATCCCTTAACACCCTCACCCCTAAAAATCTAACCAAGCTGCTAAAGGGTTTCATTAAAAGAAAAAGGCTCAAAAACAATTAATGAACACTTATGCGCGCTCAAGACCAAGCTGTCGCTCTGATGCTTGAAAAATACGAAATAGCGTCAAACTTATTCCATGGTTTCAACTACAAACCGATTGTAACGGCTTCACCAAGAGAAAAACTGCAAATTCTTGGAGCCGCAGCTGACTACATTCTAAATCAAAAAGACGGAAAAGAACGATGCCTGAAATACGTTACAGAACTCTCACAAGCATTCGCGCTTTCGGTACCACATCCCGAAGCCCTAAAGATTCGCGATGACCTCGCCTTCTTCCAAGCCGTAAGGTCAGCCTTAGCAAAGGCAGAAACAACAACTGGAAAACCACAAGAAGAACTTGACACAGCAGTCAAACAAATCGTCTCCAAAGCAATAACTGCAGGAGAAGTCATAGACCTCTTCAAATTCGCAGGACTCCAAAAACCCGACATCAGCATACTATCACCCGAGTTCCTAGCCGAAATCAAAGGATTAACCCACAAAAATCTTGCGCTAGAATTACTCAAGAAACTCCTAAATGATGAGATAAGAACACATCAAAGAAAGAACCTGATCCAAAGCCGACACTTCTCAGAAATGCTTGAAGAAACACTTGCAAGGTACCAAAACAGAAGCATAGAAACCGCCTAAGTCATTGACGAACTAATAATACTCTCAAAACAAATTCGTGAAGCAAGCCAGAGAGGCGAAAAATTAAACTTAACTGAAGACGAACTCGCCTTCTACGATGCCTTAGAAGTCAACGACAGCGCCGTCAAAATCCTAGGTGACGAAACACTACGAGGAATCGCAAGAGAGCTAACACAAACCGTCCGCAACAACGTCGCAATAGACTGGAATCTACGCGAAAACATCCAAAAGAAGCTCCGAGTAATGGTTAAACGCATCCTAAGAAAACACGGGTATCCACCAGACAAACAAAAGAAAGCCACTGACACTGTACTAGAGCAAGCCAACGTAATAGCCAAAGACTGGGCTGAAACAAGCAGCGAGAAACCCCGAGAAGACAAGACAAGAGAAAAACCAACTGAAGTGCCACCGTGTAAATCAACTAAGGATTTGGTGAATGAGGCTGTAAACCTAAACAACTTAGCGGGAAGATATTACGCACAAGGAAAGTTCAGCGAGGCCATGCCACTTATGAAAAAGTCGATTGACCTTCGCTTGAACGCTCTTGGACCTGATCATCCAAAGGTAGCCACAGGTCTACAAAACCTGGGAACACTCTACAGGGCAATGGGCAAAAATGAAGAAGCACTGCCATATCTTCAACGAGCGGTTAACATCCGCGAATCCTCACTGGGGCCAGATCACTTAAAAGTAGCCATAAGCAAGCACAGCCTAGGGTCAGCGTTGGCTGCTTTAGGTAGAAATGATGAAGCTCTGCCTCTTCTACAGCAATCTGCCAAGATTCGTGAACAGAGTTCAAAAGGCAAAGAGCCAAGCAAAACCCTAAGAGGAAAAAGCAGTCAAGTACTTTTCCGCAAAATTGACCTGGTGAAACAGTGGGAGGACATCGTTCCATCAACTGATCGTCTTCCAATAGAAACTCCACCCGCAACAAGAATTGATGAAGAGAAAAAAATCCCTCAGCCTGAGGAACGCATAATAAACACCAGTTTTGCAACCTTGACTCAACCTGAAAACGACATCGACAAATATCTTCCCCTCAGCCCCGACACAGATTACTTTTTCACATTTGACATTGGAGAACTGAGACAAGGAAGCATTGATGTAACACCAGTACCGCTGCAAATGGACTTATTGCCAAAGGAAGCAAAGCTCAGTGTAGCGATCTTCGCCTTCAAAGATGAAATAAAGATAACTCCCGGTCGAGATGTTGGCGAGATTCAAATAATGCCTGACTGGACAGTTAGAGTTATCCGTCAAGTTGAAACCCCTTCTTTCCAGCCGTCATCTGCTCATTTGTTAAGAGAGCGATTGTTTTTCCCAATTCGAACTCCAAAAAAAGAAGGTGAAGCCCATCTACGCTGTAACATTTACTGTGAACAAACTCTAGTGCAATCAAGACTCGTCACTGCAAGCGTCTCTGCCGTTAGATCGCGTTCAGACGAGGTGCTGGTGTGGTCCAACTTGGAATATTCTATGAGCAAATCTCTTAACCCTAAAATACTTGCCAGTATCAAGCCCCAAACCTTAAGTGTGATGCTCAATGAAGATGGCCAAGGAACACATAGTTTCCGAATGTTTGGAAAAGATTTCAAGTACGAAAGAAGTTTTGACGTCGGAACTTTGGTGAGCCTCATTAAGGATGCGCGCGCTAAAATCATAAAAGCAGTAAATGTCTCTAAGTATTAACATAAAAGGTGCGAGTATGACTCAAGAGGAAGAGCAACTAAAAAAAATTGAAGCTATTTTATTAAAGCATACTGGAGAAAAAAAAGCGATTTACGCTCGCAAAATTGCAAAACAAGTCGGCATACGTGATAATGACACGTTCGTAAACACAAGAATGTTAATAAGAAAACTAATGAAACAAAAACAACTGCCCATTGGAGCAACAGCAAACCGTGGCTATTTTATTATAGAAAACCAGAAAGAACTAAACGATTACGTAAAAGATCTAAATCGACGATTGATCGGCATTACAAATAGAAAAGCCTATGCCATCAGATACTTTGAAACATACTATAAGCAGGCCTTTAAGGAACCAGAAGAGGTTGAAGAAGAGGAAGATGAAGAGGACATCATCTGACAAATCAACCAATTATCTTTGTTATACCTGCGGATCTAACATGGTAAATAGAGGAGAATCTGCTAATCCGCATTATCTTGTTATTGAATGCTCTGTATGCGGGGAATCATTCTTACTTCCTAAGTCAAAGTTGGAAAAACTCTATTCCGCTCAGAATCATTCGTCTCGTTAAAGTGAATTTTATTCTTAATAGCTTCCCGAGTATCCTCTATTTTGTCTGATTTAAACCCAATTTCATAACCGATGCTATTTCTTCCAAGCTCATAGGCAACGCGAGTTGTAGTGCCACTTCCTAAAAAAGGATCAAGAACAGTATCGCCTTCGTAGGTAAACATTCTCATCAATCGACTTGGCAGAATATCTGGAAAAATGGCTATTCCTCCAACCTGTCTTGCGCCTCTGAAATTCCAAATTCCTGTAAAAAGGTCTCTCCATTCTTGCAGGTCAATCCGTTGAGCTTTCTCTTTAATCTCTGGTTGGGTTTTTGGAGATTGCCCCTTCTTCTTAAAAATAGCAATATATTCGTAGTTATAGCTCACGTAACCATTTCGAGGGTAACCATAAGACCCCATTACACTTGCCCCCCCACTTGTCTTGGTATTAGAAATCTTATTCCAGATAATGCTCCCCAGATAAACAATTTGTTCCGCATGATTTTCCATTATACTATTTACCAAGTAGGCGTGCAATGGAATTATTTGATAAGGAGTTTTACCTACCGCCCTAACGTATTGGTCACCAATATTTATACAAAGCCTACAGCCAGGTTTGAGTACTCTTATGCATTCAGACCATACTTCACCTAATTTTTCGAAATATTCAACTAATTCATCTCGGTAGCCTATCTGATTCTGGTTTCCATAGTCTTTGATATTCCAATAAGGTGGAGACGTTACTATAAGATGAACTTCTTCATCATTGACTTCTTTCATGCTTCGTGAATCTTTGAAGTATATCCTATGAACAGTATTAGGATGCAGTTTATCCACTAACTCACTCGTAGGCTGCTTAAGCATACTACACATTATCCACAAATCTAGCTTTAAGGTTTGTTGTAAAGCTTAATGTATAAATTCACTAGCTTTATGCCAAAAACTTAACCGATTGATGTCAATATTTCAACATTTTTGCTAAATAAAAGATTTAGAAGATTTCTTCTTCTATTCATCTAGTCGTTAAAAATATTTCTGGCTAACAATTAAAAGTACTTACTAAACCAAGTTAGACTGCATAATCGGGTTTTTTTGAATTATCTTTTACATAAGCATCAGCACTGAAGAAACTGTCAAGCTTTTCCAAGAACAAGTCCATACGTTCAGCCCAGTCGGGAACATGGGATTCCACTTCAACTGCTGTAGGATGGCTTTTGTCTCCGATTTTTATTGTTAAGCCGTGGCTTTTTTCAAAATAATTGATTGTTTTTTTGGGAAGAGGATAACCGATTTCAAAGACATAGTGAGACCCGGAGTGACGTATAGTTTCCAGAACCTCAAACATAACCTTGTTATCAAAAATTAGGCCTGTAAAACTAAAACCATTGCACACAAGCTGTTTCGCCTTTCCCAAATTAACTGGACTTTTTACATACAAATTAACCCTGCCAGTTTCAAACCACATCATCCGCCCAATACTCTTATCTTTCCATAACAACCAACGATTTTTTGCCTTCGTCTGCTTCCAACCGACTTCTAAAGCCAAATTACGATCAACCCCCAGGGGAACATAACAACAACCATCCCAAGCATGAACACTTGAACAACCTGAACCCTGCTCAAATTGATAGTGAGAGTTCCAATGACTCTTCAAATTGTTGATATAGCGACCATAATGAACATAGGGCAAACGCAATTCTGCGCATACCCTCTTTGGAGAAAGACGATTGTTTTCTGCCAATAGCGCAAAGACCCTATGCCTTATGGTTTTGCTATCACAACTCTCACTGTTAGAGTCAATCATACATTTCACTCTCGCACCTTTTGTACTAAAGAAAGGAAGTGTTAAATAACCGTAAACTATTACTAACCAACCACTGGAGGCCAAACTTGTCAAAGTATAACTCATTGAACCAATTTCTCGCGTCATCTCAAAAAGACAATTTAACTTTGAGTTTCAAAGAGATTGAAGAAATCATAGGCTTCCCTCTCCCCAGTTCCGCCACTCTCTACAGAGCTTGGTGGTCAAACGACCAAACACATGTGCAAGCTGAAAATGGCTGGCTATCAAGTGGTTGGCAAAGTACCTCAATCAACCTCAATCTTAAGCAAGCCACCTTTGAAAAACAAGAACTTGCACCAACCTCTGAAAAGCAACCAAAAGAGACGCTTCAAGCATCATCTCCAGGGAAACGTTTTGAACGAATTGCTACCCAGACAATGTCCAGTTATTTTGGGAAACCCCTCAAACCAAAAAAGATGGAAGGATGGGCAAAACTGTTTGATCTCGTTTCCGATGACTGCCAAATAGTCGGAGATGCAAAGTACCTAAGTATGGTAAACGGGGAGCGATTGCCACCTGCAAAGTTTTCAAATATTGCAGAACACGTTTGGATGTTAGAGAACACTCAAGCAGCCATAAAATTTCTAGTATTTGGAAACGATAGAAGAGTACCTGAAGAGTGGCTTAAGCGATATGGCAAACTTGTAAAATCAACCAAATTTTATTTCATCAATGAAGAGGGCAATGTTTTGGAACTAAAATAGCATGCTGAGACCTCTCCGAGCATGTCGATAAGTATTGTAGTGAAACAGTTATGCGGTTTCGGCTGAGGGTTCCTCTTAATCCATTGTTTATTTTTGAGTTCCCCTTTCCTTTGCTTGCATGCCCATAGCGAGCTATTTTCCAATTCTTTAAACCTCCCCTGATGATTTGTGGGTTGCTTGTTAGTATGTAGAAGGGCATTTTTGTTTGGGAAGTATAGAGTTCAGCAATGAAGTTCAACAAATGCTTCCCAACTCCTATGCCTTGATAATCTGGAAGAACAACTAGCCTTGAAACACGATAATACTTTGCCCTCATGCGAATGCTGGCAACTGCTATGAAAGCTATCGGTTTATCCTGATAAGTTGCCGTGTAGCATCTTGCGGTTGATGGTAGGGCGCTGTTTAGATAGTGATAGTTCCGAAACATCTGCCATAAGGAAGCGCCGCACCGATAAACTTGGAGTTCAACGGGCGGCCGACTTCTTTTTTTCGGCTAAACTCCAGCGTATCAGTACAGAAAACCCAGTCAGGATCCAACCAATCAACGACATCATAATGGCAAGTAACAGCGATAAACCGTTTTTTACTTCTGCGAACAGCCTTGCTAATTGCAAAAGCGCTTACTTTCGCAATTTCCCTATCAACCACGCTGGTGAACTCATCAAAGACAATCAAAGGTTTGTCTAGGCATAATGCTCTTGCTATGTCAACCCGCATTTTTTCTCCTTGACTGAGGCAATCATACGCTTTGAGCCAGTCAGGCGGAGAAGCAAAGCCGACACTGCAAAGCATCCGCGTGATTGCTGAAGTGTCAAGCTCGGTGGGAAAGTCATCGAGAACACATTTGTTTTTGTAATCAAATCCTTTTATGTAGGCATCAGGGAATAGCTGCATTGCAATGCTTGTCTTGCCCGAACCGCTTCGACCAACTATGACGCCGATTTGCCAGTCGGAATCCTCAAGTGGCAGAGAACCCTTAAACCGTTTCTCCAACTTTACATCATTTAGAGTGTAACTGCCCACAACGCTTTGAGCTCGGAAGCTGTCGGATTCTTCCCAATGTTTTACAACGTCAAAATCCGTAGCCTATATCCCTCCAATCTTAGCTTCTCATACTTGACTTTCTGATCGGCTTCGTCTTTGCACTCGACGATTATCTCGTAGGTTCCAGGAATTGAAAAAGAGATGTCACGATCATCTACCTCTATGGGGAGCTTCTCGCCTACGGATTCGAGGAGCGCCTTCAAATCTTCCTTTTCGCCTTGCTCAACTATGCGCAAGTATTCGGCACTGTCCAGCTCTCTGTTGTGTTTACCTCTTAACTTGTTAAGCACCTGCCTCAACAATCGGCGGTCGACGTCTTTAACGGGCAAGCGGATGACGCTGCACTCGGTCATGCCAAGCTCTTTCATAGCGCTAATGCGCTGCTGTCCATCTGCCACTAGAAGCTCACTGTTGGTGACGACGGGAACAATGTCTCCCCATCTTCTGATTGAAGCTTTCAATCGGTCGAGTTGCGCAAGGCTCATTCTGTTGGGATTGTCTTGGTCAAACTTGAGGTCGCTGATTTTCACGCGTTCCGACATCGGAATCGATATTTCTTTTTTAAACTCACTCACTCTTCTTTGCTTCCCCCATTTCCTTGTTTGAACTGTTAATCAACGCCGTCCGCTCCTCTGGGTGCTCTTCAAAATATTCCCTGATTTTTCGCGCAATAAACTCGTCATGGAGCCGTTCAAACTCCTCAAAACTCTTCTCAGTGAACACACCCTCGGGATAAATTGCTCTTATTTTGGCTTCTACCGCATCCCACCAAGCATAATCATCAAACGCGGGGTCATCCTCGTTTCTGTTATTGTTCCATTCAAAATCTTCTATCAGACAAGCATGGTTAAGTTTCTGCATTTCGCGGAAGAACCATAAAACCCTAAGCATAACACGCGCATCTTCGCCCCTTGGGTAAGCAGCCGCAAACCACTTATAGACTAACCGTTCCAGGCGGTAGCTCATAAATTCGTTTGATTGTTCAAGAATAGCATTTTCCTCGTCGGTCAACCTGCTTAGAAGCTGTTTGGCCGCTTCATTTTGCTGTTCAGCGCTTGTCCCGCTGTCGATTATAGCTTGTGCGTCGTCCTTCATAGTTGCTCTTATTTTCTCTGCGCGGTCATGCAGGAGCTGTTCGTCCAAGTCGCCTACGTGGAGCATTATATCGTCGTCCTCTGGGGGAAAGTCTAAAATGTTATCCTCTAACTCGTGAAGTTTACGACTTAACACATTCATCAGAAACCCCTCCCAGCCCGTTCAGTCTTCAGTTTTTCGCCGTCACCTTGCGGTTTCGGAATTAGTACACTATTCTTTAGCTTCTCCTCCAAGGCTATCACCCTGAGCTCCAACTCCTCGTCCTTTAGCAAACTGCCGTAAGTTGAAACGGCTGAAACCAGAACCCTCGCCCACCCTTGCTTCGCTTTGTCGCTGTTTCCAGCAACATGAATTTTTTTGTGAGCCATACTCAAAACGCCGTCTAAAACGCGAAACAACGTATTTCTGCGGTCTTTCGCTGAGCGGTTTAATCTCGGTTTCTTAACGGTTTCAGCTTCAACTTCACCCAAGCTACACTATACCTTCTTGAGTTTGACTCCAACACCTGCGGAGAAAGACAACAAAGCAAGTTAGCACTCAAGACAACACAAAACAAGACAACAGTATCTGCTTACTACCTTCAAGGAAATAAAATTTGCGCTCGATGCCATGGGTTGAGCATTCATGCAATCAAAGCCGCTCTTTCAACTTTTGGGTGAAGGGGGCGAAAACTGAAAATAGCTTGGAGCTAGCGCACGCCCAAATATCGAGCGCAGTAGATATAGCTTCAAACTTAAAAAACTATCGACACATTGTTTAAAGGAAAAGGGCTTAAGCGTTTTTCGTCTAAATGATGAAAAGAGGTGACTGCATGAATTCAACTGGCGGATTGCCCAGGCATTAAAAGCAAGTGCCAACTTTTTGAAGCACTTATACAAGCTTTCTGCCACAATTAGGGCAAAAATCCGGATCCTTCTTATTAAGATACTTTAATTGAAGCCTGCAGGCGTAACATACATTAATTTTGCAGCTTGGACAGTACTTGCCATCTTGAACTTGAGTTTTTCCGCAGGAATAGCAAGGTCCGAAATTGTAAGATTCGCTTTTCTCTTTCTTAACTAGATTTTGAACGTTCACTTTCTTTGGTATCTCCAAAACTCTTAAGGCTGAGCTCGGAATAACATATTGAACCGTTCGCTTAACTTCATTTTCTACTGCCTCAACTTCAACAATGACGCGATTTCGAACATTCTTGAGAATGCTGTCCTCAGCAGGCCGAAAACCCTCAAATCTAACTATAACATCTCCACTGTCAAAAACCAAGTTGCCATAGCTCACTTTCTCTAACAGTGATAAAGCTGACGCAAGCTCTCCTGCGCTTAAATGCAACAAGATTCGAACGTCTTCCAGCATTTTTTCAACGCTTTGATAAGAATTCAAGGCATACAACTTTCTTTGCATTCGTAAAACCTACACTTTTGCTTCATTTCTTGTAAATAAGCAAATGATTCGAAAGAAGAGCATTTTTGAGACCCTACACGTTTCGCCTAGCTCCACAGTTCGGGCAAACTAACTCTGTTTGAAGCATTAGTTTTCCACAATATTTGCATTGAACATAAACGACCTCTCGCGTGATCACTTCTTTTTCTCGAATTACTTCCCGCTGTTCATCTCTCTCTTGGGTTTTCTTATTGCCTGACACCTCGCTGATTAGTTGATTTCTTTCAGGACGGTTTTCTTTGTATACCGCTATTGAAGATATGTGCCCGCATTTCCAGCAGCCCCTTCTTTCATCGTCGATCGAAAATAATTGATCTCTACCGCAAACTGAACAAAACATTTTGGAAACATTGCGTTCACAGCCCGGGCACCTTCCCTGACTTAAGATTGTGTAATTACTGTTCTTGCAGAAAGGGCACTTAGCCGTTTTAATGAAACTCTTCACAGTTTGCTTCCATTGGGTTGCATACATTAGGAAACACCAAGAAAGCGATCAAGCAGCCCAGCTGCCTCTTCATCAAACCATCCACTCCATTTAACAATTCTTCCCTCAGAAAACAAGGCTTTGAATTCGTCTATAGGATAATTCCCAATTCCTATAGGAACGACCTTGTCCCAACATCTTGAACCGTTTGCACTTCCCTTGATGAGAACATCGCGACTGCACAGGGTATTCCAATTTGAACTGCTTTTTCTATTCGCGTCGCTATCCAATTTCAAATATTCGTCTGTACCAATTTTTTCTTCAATAGTGAGGTTTGCAAAAACGCCTATGAACCCGCTCAGGGAATGGGAATAACTGTGTTTTGAAAAACACGTCTTTATTGATTCTTTATATTTCTCCGGCGCAGTGACAAATTCTTGGATAGAAGGAATGTCTTTGATTTTCATAAAAGATGCTGCAAAATAGACTTTGCTTCCAATTTGCATTTTTGGAAACAAACGAGCTGTTCTTGCCGCCCCACGATCGACTTTATCAGGTCCTTGAATACGCAGCCACTCTGAAAAAGTGTACTTTACAAAATCTGGATTATTTTGGGTTTTAAAATCAATTGCCCTATTTCCGAATTCGGGATGAAGTTGAAGGAATTCTCTAACTCCAGTTGGATGGGTCAAATAACGATATTCAATCTGATTGGGAGCACGGTCAGCATCAGTGCCTGTGCACCACGGGACGAAGATGAAGGAATTATTACCGCCGAAACATGGATTTGCCAACGGAAGTGGCGATTTGTTGTAGGGGGAGACCCCGACATGCAGCAGAAAACTAGGCAATCGGTTTCACCAGCCTTAACAATTTTTCACGTTACATCTTTCAAGAGGTTATTGTATCTTTTTTTTCGCTTCATTTGTAGCGTCGATGAAATCTATGTCGTCGCATATTCTATTTACAATTTTTTCTGAAGCCAAGTGAGAGAACGCTATCATAGCTAGTGCCACAACTAAGTCGTTAAAAGGGACATCAAAATCACGTTTCAAAAGTTCAGCGCGAATAATCCTCCGGAACGCAGTGTCAAACACTTCAGGGACTGTAATCGTTCTTTTAACACGAGGAACTTTATTGTCTTCCTCTTTAAACTCGTCTATTATTGTCTTAATTGCTTTTCCTAAAGCTCCGTAGAAGTCATCCTCGTTTTCATATGGCGGACTTTCTTTTGTCATTAGCTTATCACTCCAATGCAAAAGAATAAGCAATGAGATACTATTATACCTTATGGTAAGTATGTCTATCAGTATATACCTAAATGCAAAGTCGGTCCTTAACTAAAGTTAGAGATAAATCAATCGATTTTGTAGGCAGAACGTGCGCGTTGGAAAAACATATCTTTTAGTCAAACAGCACTAATCGTAAGATTAATTGGAGTGTGTCTATGATGGAAAATGACGACATTTGGAAGGAACTCGATGCTAAAGGAAGAGAAGTGTATGCGAAGTTGAAAGCTAGCAATTGTCGATATCTTCAGGGTAAGCACAAGAAAGTGATTGTTGCTGCACTTAAGTATATTCAGTCAATTCGCAATAAGGACGCTTCTGTCTCTCAAAAGAGTCTTGCCAAACAATACTGTGTTAGTGAGGTTTCCATTAGAAAGAGGTACAAGGAGATTGTCAAGCACTGGTTATAGCGATGAAATAGATGAAAAATTGAGGGCTATGAACCTTGTTTTTCCAAGTAGAAAAAAAAGAAAATGGCAGGTTAAATTCTCCTCCAGAGGGGCGAATCCCATACAGATTCACCCTGCTCAGGTGGAGGCCACCAAAAGGGATTCGGCATCAAAAGTCAAAATGTCTGCTTCGAGAAGGCTTGATAGATATTCGATTTATCTAGAATTTCGTAGATTCTCTTGTGATACTGGAATAGGCTCTCATACTTCTTTTGATTCTCTTTAACTGGTCGATATTTTTCTGCTGGTCTGGTTGTAGCTAAAACAGCCTCGTCGATGCTCTTGAAAATTCCAGCACCGACTCCTGCTAACAATGCACATCCCAATGCCGTTGACTCTCTGGTCTCCCGCAATACTGGTAATCCGTAGATATCGGCTTGAATTTGGTTAAAGATTTGGCCTCTCGTCATACCCCCAGTTACACGGGTGTCTTTCATAGGAATACCAAGCTCTTCCATTACTTCCATATTCTTTCGAATCTCAAAGCTTACGCCTTCAAGAATCGATCGTATCAGATCGTGTCTTGTATGCCCGAGGGTTAACCCGAAGATTATTCCCCTTGCCTGCGGATTCCAGTATGGAGCACCAGCGCCAACAAAGTGAGGCAAAAATATGATTCCTCTGCTGCCAACACTAGATGCAGCAGCCTCGCTATTCAGTATTTCATATGGATCTATCCCAACTTTGTCAGCGGCGATTTTCTCAAGGGAACCAAATTGATCTCTAAACCACCTATAAATGGAACCCGTAGAGAAAACACTTGCTTCCAGAACCCACTTGCCCGGTACTGCATGACAACTGCAAAGGATTCTCCTTTTTGGATCAAAAACAGGTGTTTCTGAGTGCGCCAAGAGAAACGTCCCAGTACCTGTAGTGATAACAATCCTTCCCTGTCGAATTACGCCAGCTCCGACAGCGCTGCATTGCTGATCTCCTCCTCCACAGAAAACTGGTGTTCCTTTTGCGAATCCTGTTTCTGCAGCTGCTTTTGCGCTGACCTCGCCAACCTGTTCTCCTGTAGGATGTGCGTCTGGCATTTTTTCCCTGTCTATCCTCAAGCTGGTCAAGAGTGGTTCTGACCAATTGAATTTCCTTATATCAAACAACATTGTTCTCGAGGCGTTATCCCAGCTCGTGATGAATGCATCTGTGAATTTCGCGATTAAATAATCATGAACCAAAAGAAACCGGTAGGCTTTCTTGTAAATGCTTGGTTCTTTTTCCATAATCCATCGGATTTTGGGTGCCGAAAAGTACGGGTCAATCGTCAAACCAGTCGTCTCGTAAACAACGTTTGGTCCAATATTCTTATCTATCCAATCACATTGTGGAACTGTTCTTCTGTCTTGCCAAACGATGGCTTTTCGTAATGAGGTAGCATCGGCGGCAACGGGTACTATAGTCTCTCTTTGGCTGGTTACACTGATACCTACAATCATGTCCTTTTTTATGCCCTTTTCATCTGCCTCTTTCAATGCCGCTTTTGCAGTTTTGCAGACGCAATTCCACCACTCCGAAGCATCCTGTTCAACCCAAGCAATCTCTGGGAAATAGCTGGGATGCTCTAAGTATTTCTCTGCAACTACATTCCCTTTTGTATCAAAAATAATCGTGCGTTCACCAATAGTTCCCGCGTCTATTACAGCCAAATATACGTTGTCTTGCATGGGCCAACATCTGTTCCAATTTAAATTTTAGTCTTTCCCATTTTTTGTCCATTTTCATTTCATTTTTTGTATCCTTTCCGACCAAATGGGCAACTTGGTTTAATTAGTATAAAACAGCTTAAGAATGTTTAAGTAAAAACGGAGATCATTAATGTCTAAAGTTAAAGCGATATTTCGTCAACCCTAACTCTGACTGCATCGTCAACATCTCTTTTTGAGTTTCCAGAGAGATCGGTACTCCCTCGACGGCACGGCGCTTGGATGCCAGATACTCTTTCTCTCCTGCAACGTAAATATGATCGATTCCCGGCATTTTCTTTGATGCCGCCAGTTCACGAAGCATGTCTCCAACTGATTTCTTGAATTTCTCCAATTCGACGAAAGCCTCAATGTTGACTGCTATGAAGAAGTGGCCGAGGTCAAAAGGCACTGTTTTTCCGTTGGCGATACCCAGGCAAGCCTTCAGGGCTGATGACTGCTGGAGTGCCGAGGACATGATCTCAACGAAGGTCGCGTAGTTGTAGCCTTTGTATCCTGCCATGTCTTCGCCGATGCCGCCGAGCGGCGTGAGAGCCGCCTCATCCTTGGTTAAGTCTGTGAGGATTTGGCGTGAATCTGTTCGGGCTTCTCCAGTTGCCCCGATGACCCAGCCCTGCTTCAGCTCTTTTCCAAGCCTGGCGTAGGTTTCGATTTTACCCCTCTGAATCGTTGAAGTCGCTTGGTCGGCGCACCAAGGGAAACCCCAGTCAGTTGGTACCGCAATGCAGAAGGGGTTTGTTCCCAGCATCGGTTCAACCCCCCATGTTGGCGCGATAGAAGGTCTAGCGTTGATCCCGCACATGCCAATCATGCCTTTTTCGACCGCCATCAACGAATAGTAGCCTGCAATTCCAAAGTGGTTCGAGTGGCCGACAACAACCATGCCGGCGCCTACTTTTTTGGCTTTTTCGATGGCGAGCTCCATAGCTTTTTTTGCTGCCACCTGTCCCATGCCGTTGTTGGCGTTGACCACCGCCACCCCCGGAGCGTCGCGTTCAATGGTCAGCTTTGTAGTGGGCAGCTGCTGCCCTTTCTTGATGCGGTCGTAGTACATTTTCAGGCGGGCAATTCCGTGCGAATCGATCCCGCGTTTGTCCGAAGCTATAAGCACGTCGGCTACGATGGCTGCGTCAGCTTTCGGAACTCCGATTCCGCATAGAACGTCGTACATGAAATTCTCAAGCGTTTTCAGGTCAACGTAGACAAATTCTTCCTTGTCAACCAATCTTCACGCACGCTCCCCATGGAAAGCCCGATGATTATAGGTGCTGGTCGAGCCACGTGATGGCGTCTTTCATGACTTCCTCTTTGTTGGTCTCGTTGAAGATCTCATGGCGGGCTCCTTCGTACACTTTTATCGACACATCCTTGATTTTCAGGGAAACATAAGTCTTGTACAGCCTTCGGGCACCCTTGCTTGTGTTGTTCGAGGGATCCTCGCCCCCGCTCATGATATAGATCGGCAAATCCTTCGGAATTTTCACCTGTTGCTCGTGCTTAGCGATCTTCACGACTCCCTTGGCTAATTCTGACGCTGTTCCAGCCTGCGAGATGAAACCGCAGTATGGGTCGCTTACGTATTTTTCGACGACTGCGTGGTCCCGCGAGAGCCATTCGAATTTTGTCGGCGCTGGCTCGTAGGGTTTGTTGTAGGCTCCGAACGTGAGTTTATCCAGCGTTGGACTGCGGGTGTCGGCTCCGATCTTCTTGATCTCCCGCGAAATCGTGAACGGCGCAAATGTCCGCAGGATAAAAGATGGCTTGCCGTTGGTTCCAGACAGGATCACGCCCTTGATTTCCGAGCCGAACTGTGAGATGTAGTCTTGGGCGAGGTAAGACCCCCATGAATGGCCGATGAAGAAAACGGGTAGTCCAGGATTCTCTTTCTTGATGATGTCGGTTAGCATCTTGATTTCCTTCACGGTGCCATCCCACCCGCCCGGTCCAAGCAGCCCCAATTTCTCCACGGAACCAGCGGTTTTCCCGTGACCGCGGTGGTCATCTGCATAAACGATGTAGCCTGCGTCGGTGAGCTGCTGGGCGACCCATTCATATCGACCCGCATGCTCGCCAAGTCCATGGGAAATCTGAACTGCCGCTTTCGGCGCCTTATCAGGAGCCCACTTGTAAACGAAAATTGCGACTCCGTCCTGGTCGGTAAAAGTAAATGTTGACGATTGCAACCTTTCATTCACTTCCAGAGTGAGTAATTGACGCTATTTACCGTTAACCTGTTTTGACTAATAACTTTTGCCTGACCCACCGCTTTTTCGAAAGTCAACGCGCCGTGTCGCTAAAGCCGTGTAGCAAAAACTATTAAGAAATGCCGAAACATATGATCCCTTATGCCGAATGAAATTAACCAAAGCAGAGGAGAAAAAACGGAGAGCGAGAAGAGCAGGATTTTTCAGCGTTTACGCGACGCAGTTGGCTCCGAAAATGTTTCTGTTCAAGAAGTCGACAAGGTGGCTTATTCGAGGGATTATTGGCCGATAGCATTCAGGTGGCTGCTTGAAGGAAAAGTCTTTACTGAACCAGATTACGTGTGCTGGCCTGCAAACACGAAAGAAGTTTCAGACGTAGTCAAGATAGCATGCGAAGAAAAGATTCCCATAACGCCTTTCGGAGAAGGGTCTGGAGTTCTCGGAGGAGCAATCCCAGTAGAGGGCGGCATCGTCGTCGACTTGAAAAGGATGAGTAACATCTCGGAAATTAACGACCAAAACTTAACTGTCACCGCCCAAACTGGAATCAACCTGACGATTTTGGAGACTGAGCTGAACAAAAAAGGGTACACGATGGGGCATTTTCCGCAATCATTCTATTGTTCCTCGCTCGGAGGAAACCTTTCAACGCGTGCAGCTGGAGAATTGTCCACAAAATACGGCAAAATTGACGACATCGTCATATCTCTTGAAGCCGTGCTTCCTCAGGGAGAAATAATCAAATCGAAAACTGTGCCGAAGTCTTCAACGGGTCCCGCCATAGAAAGACTGCTGTTAGGCGCGGAGGGAACGCTGGGCATCATCACCGAGGCGACGTTGAAAATCTGGCCTAAACCTGAAAAAACCGTTCTGAAAGCGTACTCGTTTGAGAATGTGCAGGAAGGGCTTAGCGTCATCAGAAACATTATGAGAAAAGGGCTCTTTCCAGCAGTCATAAGATTGTACGACACACTTGAAACAGAGAGGCATTTCTCCCAGTTCTCCCAGGCGAAAAACAGATGCATGCTAATCTTGGTGATGGAGGGCAGCGAGGAACTCGTGAAAGCGGAGGAAAGAACGGCGGAAACTCTATGCAGAGAGCGCGGTGTTGACTGTGGAGAGGAACCGGCTCGTCATTGGCTTGAAATAAGATTTAACGTGAAGGAAGCAGCAGATTTTGCTCCGAAGGACGTGATTTTTGACACGATTGAAGTATCGGTGACATGGGACAAATCCATGAACCTGTACAACTCGGTGATTTCAGCCATGAAAAAGGTCAACGGTGTCTTCTACGCATCCGCCCACGCATCACATTTCTACCCCCAAGGCGTTTGTTTCTATTTCACTTTTGCAGGAGTGCCCGTCAAAGCAAAGCCTGAAGAGTTCTACGGAAAAGTTTGGGACACCGCCATGAAGGCCACTATCGACGCGGGAGGATCAATTAGTCACCATCATGGCATAGGAATCATGCGCGGAAAATGGCTTGGCGTGGAATTGGGAGAAAGCATGGAGGCGCTCAAGAAAATTAAGCATGCCTTAGACCCGGAAAATATAATGAACCCTGGAAAAATGGGATTGCAGCTTGGAGAAAATTAGAAAGAACAAGTGGCTAATCAAACTCGTCGTCAAAGCGAACCTTTCAACGAAAAGTAAACTAGTGGAAAACCTGCTTTCAGCTGAAAAGAAGTATTTGCCCAAAGACAAGACTGAGGCAAACGCCAAAAACGTCCTGAAATGTGCCCTTTGCCCGAACATGTGCAGGTTTGATTGCCCCGTGCTGAAAGCTGAGAAATCTGAGGCTCTATCACCTTCAGGGAAAACTAGGGTAGCCCATCTTTTAGAAACTGGCAAGCTGGGCTACCGCAAAGAAACCGTGAATATTTTCTACCGAGATGTGGATTGCGACGCCTGCAAACAATGGTGCCCCTTCGGTTTCTCAGTTGGCGACCTCTCCATAGGGGTAAAAAGAGACATCGCAAAAAGAGGACAAGCCCCGCCAGCGTTGGTTGCGATCAAAGAAAAAATAGTTGAGCAACACACGATTTACCCTGAAAGGATAACTTCACTGGATTTGAACCTGAAAAAAACGAAAGCTGACGTCCTGTTTTTCGCGGGATGCACTACGCTGAACAAGAGGAAAGAAAATGCCGTTGCCACGACTAAAATACTGGAAGCCGCCGGCGTAGACTTTGCAGTTTTGGAGGAAGAATGGTGTTGCGGTTATCCCTTGCATGCTCTGGGGTTCCAAAAGGAATTTCAAGCGTTCGCCGAACGTAATTTAAGAGCCATCAGGGAAACTGGGTGCAAAACAGTGGTTTGCAGTTGCCCAAGTTGCGCTTACATGCTAAAGAAAATATATCCATCTGGGAAGTTTGAGGTGAAACATTCCTCGGAGTTCTTCTGGGAACTAATAAAAAGCAACAAACTCAGCCTAAACAGCGTCGAAGGCGAATTTGTTTTTCATGACCCATGTGTCCTCTCCAGAAAACTGGAGGTTTGCGAGGAACCCAGGCAGATTCTGAAAAGCATACCGAAAATCGTCATCAAAGAGGCTTATTCCAACAGGAAAAAAACGCAGTGCTGCGGAAGAGGCGGCGGATTGGGAATAGCAGACCCCGAGCTTTCTCTGCAGATAGCCAAAAACAGGGTTCAACAGCTGAAGGAGGCTTCAACCGCCGTGGTTACGGCGTGCCCCTCATGTGAACTTGCCCTCAAAGAGGCAGACCAAACAGTTGAGATAGTGGATTTGTCTGAAATTATTCTGGCGGCTTTGAAAAATGAAGGACGAAAAGCTCGAGAAGAAAGTTAAGCAGTTTCTGGCAGAGGAAGGGCACCTTCAGATTAGTTGTTCTGTTAAAGATGGCATTGCCTACTTGAACGGGCGATTGGACAATTGGGAAAAAGTTGTTGAGTTAGGTCACGGAATCGGAAAAATAAAGGGCGTGGAAGAAATAGTAAACGACGTCACCTCTGAAGACGCAGTCAAAGCGGTGACCCAGCCGCGGACAAAATTGTCTAAGAGACTTTACGACCCAACCTTGCCGAAGAAGGCTGACGTGGTCATAGTTGGCGGTGGCGTAGTCGGATGTTTCATCGCACGTGAACTGTCACGGTACAAACTTGATATTGTTCTTTTAGAAAAGGAGAGCGATGTCTGCGGCGGCGCAACTAAAGCTAACAGTGCGCAGATTCATACGGGGGTCGGCGAAAAATCTGGAACATTAAAGAAAAAACTATGCGTGAAGTCTTGGCCCCTCTTTGACAAAATCTCAAGTGAACTTGACGTGCCTTACGAAAAAAATGGTTTGTTGACCGTAATAACGAAGGATAGTCTTCCCAAGAGCATTCCCGGCCCAATCAGGAAATTCTTATGCGAGTACTTGATTCCCATACCCATCTGGATAACGGCGAGAAGAGCTAAGGACAAGCCGAAGATTGTCAGGAAAGGAAAACTGCTGAAAATGGAGCCGGATCTGACTGAAAAAGCGCTTATCAGCGTTCTTATGCCGAACTATGGAATAATTGATCCTTTCAGGCTAACAATTGCTCTGGCTGAAAACGCCGTTAAGAATGGTGCAAGAATCTTCATCGACACGGAGGTAACGGGCATAAATGTTGAGGATAAAAAAATCAGCGGGGTCGTCACCACCAGAGGAACGATTGAAACTGATTTTGTCGTGAATGCAGCTGGAGTTTATGCTGACAGAATCGCTGAAATGGCTGGAACAAGAGAATTCAGTATTCATCCGAGAAAAGGCGGAATCATGCTTTTCGACAAGAAAACAGACAAGTTCGTGGCTCATCAACTGAACGAGTTTAAGCTTCCTCGAAACGAATACACTAAGGGCGGTGGAGTGCTTAGGACGGCAGATGAAAACATAAACTTTGGACCAAGCGCCCTTGAAGTCCCAGACAGGGAAGACACTTCGATATCAAGAGAGGACATCGATAATATCCTCGAAAAGTACGCCACTGTCTTTTCCGATTTCCCCAAGAAATTAGTAATCGCGTATTTCTCCGGCGTTAGAGCATGCACCTACAAAGAAGACTTTGTGATAAAGCCCTCAAAAAACGTTAAAGGACTAATCCATGCAGCCGGGATTCAGTCTCCAGGGTTAACTTGCTCCCCGACAATTGCAGGCATGATTTTAGAGATTCTTAGGGAAGAAGGGTTGCCTCTGAAAGAAAAGGAAGCTTTTGATCCGATTTGCAAGAGAGCAGCGGTCTTCAGGGAACTCACCTTAGAAGAGAAAAAGAACATTGTGGCGGAAGAAAGGCTCTATGGAAACGTGGTCTGCAGATGCGAGCACATCACGGAAGCAGAAATAGTCAAAGCCATACATTCGCCAGTCCCAGCCCTCACAGTGGACGCCGTCAAGAGGCGAACAAGAGCCGGCATGGGAAGATGCCAAAGCGGCTTCTGCGGGCACTTGGTCGCAGGGATACTTGCCAGGGAGTTGGGCATTCCGTTGGAGGAGGTAACGAAGAAGGGCGGTGATTCTCGCCTTTTCGTGGGCAAAACGAAGGAGCTTCTGATAGAGGGCGAGCAACATGGATGTTGACACATTGGTTATCGGCGGTGGACCAGCAGGTTTAGCAGCCGCCTTAAGCGCAAACAAGAACGGCGTTAAAAACGTCATGCTTATTGAACGAGGTCCTGAGCTGGGCGGCATACTTCCCCAGTGCATACACGATGGGTTCGGAACAGTCATTTTCAGGGAAAAATTAACTGGACCAGAATATGCAGAACGCTACATCCAAGAAATCAAGAAAACAGGAATCACTGTAAAGTTAGAAACAATGGTTTTGCAGATAGACCGCGACAAGAGAGTAATCGCCGTTAACCCTGTCGATGGCTTGCTTAATGTACAGGCGAAAAACCTAGTTTTAGCGATGGGCTGCAGAGAGAGAACTCGGCAACAGATTCTTATCCCAGGAGACCGTCCCGCGGGAATTTACGCGGCAGGAGTCGCTCAACGATACATAAACATGGAAGGAATAATGCCCGGCAAGAAAGTCGTCATTCTCGGTTCAGGAGACGTAGGCCTCATCATGGCAAGAAGATTCAAGCTTGAAGGCGCAGAAGTTGAAGGAGTTTATGAGATTATGCCCATCCCCGGCGGCTTAACCAGAAACCTTGTTCAGTGCCTGCAGGATTATGAGATTCCCTTGCACCTTTCGCACACGATTGTTAACATAAAAGGTAAAGATCGGGTTGAAGGCGTGACCGTTGCAAAGGTTGATGCCAACATGAAGCCTATTCATGGCTCTGAAAAGTACGTGCCCTGCGATACCGTAATTATGTCAGTAGGCTTGATTCCTGAAAATGAACTCTCTGAAATGGTGCCGTTGGCGATGGATCCAATAACTGGCGGTCCAATAGTGGATGAGGCTATGGAGACTTCGGAAGCTGGAGTTTTCGCCGCTGGGAACGTTGTTCATGTGCATGACTTAGTTGATGACGTTTCAACTGAGGGAAAAATCGCTGGAAAAGCAGCTGCAAGATACGTAATGGGAGAATTGGAAGAGAGGGAAAACCCAGCGAAGGTAGAGGCAGGGGAAAACGTCAGGTACGTCGTGCCGCAAGCTATCCGCAAGAAAAGCTTTGAAGAAAAAGTAAAATTATTTTTCCGTGTCAAAGAAGTTCAACGGAATGTTTCTGTCAAAGTTTTTTCAGACGGCGCGAAAATTTTCTCACGGAGGGAACGGGTTGTGAGACCGCCGGAGATGCTTTCGGTCAGTTTGCCGTCTTCTGCACTGGAGAAAACTCAAGTTGTTAAAGTGGTGGTGGAGAAAGACAATGAAAAAAGTTCATGAATTTACCTGCATAGGCTGTCCGTCTAGCTGTGAACTCAAATTAGTTGAGGAAGAGGGCAAGAAGCTGGAGGTAACTGGTGCTGGATGCAAGATAGGTGAAGAATACGCGATTAAGGAGTTCACGACTCCAGAGAGAGTTCTGACATCAACCGTCAGAGCTGAGAACGGCGTCTTGCCTGTTCTGCCTGTGAAGAGCGAAAAGCCGATACCCAAGAAGTTAATCAGGGAAGCCGTGCGGGAGCTTGCAAGAGTTAAGGTTAAAGCGCCAATAAAGCAAGGAACCGTTGTTTATGAAAACATGCTAAATACAGGTGTCAATGTAATAGCATCTAGGAGCTTGGAGGGGAAAGGTCCTGGACAATAAAAAGTACATTTTGGTAAACGACGTAGGAACCACAATGCTGAAAGTGGTTGTTCTTGATGAATCTGCAAACGTTGTGTCTGAGGCTTCAGAGGAAATCTCGCAAATATACCCGAAGCCTGGATGGTGCGAGCAAGACCCAAACGAGATTTGGACCAAAAGCTTAGAAGCATCGAGAAGTGCTTTACAAAAAGTTGGCGCTGAAAACATCGCAGCCATGGGCTTGGTAACACAAAGAGGCACAACTATTCTCTGGGATCAAAAAACTGGAAAACCAGTGTACAACGCCATTACATGGCAAGATGTCAGGTCCGCGGGTCTTTGCCAAAAAATAAACGACAAGGCAACCATCAAGCTTTTTCACGGCTTAGGCAAGACTACAGAAAAAATATGCTGGCTGATTAAGCCCTTGAAAAAAAGGGCTGGTGTGAAGACGCTGATACAACTTTCACATTTCAATTTTTCACCCATTCAAGCTGGTGCACGCATAAACTGGATAATCAACAACGTGCAAGAAGCAAAAGAAATCATGCAGAGGGGCAATTTGCTTTTTGGAACGGTTGACACATGGCTGCTATGGAAGTACACGCAAGGCCAAGTTTACGCAACCGACTATTCTAACGCATCATCAACGGGCATCTTCGACCCCTTTGCACTAAACTGGAGCAACTTCATAATGAATTCCTTTAAGGTGCCAAAGGAACTTAAGTTTCCAGAGATTAAGCAAACTAGCGATGTCTTCGGCAAAACCGCCGTCTTTGGTCCCCCAGTTAACATTACGAGTGTTGTTGCAGATCAGCAAGCGGCGTTATTTGGGGACGCATGCTTCTCGTTCGGAGATATCAAATGCACGAATGGAACGGGCACGTTTATCGACATAAACACTGGTGACACGCCTATTCCGTCAAGCCACGGGCTTAGCCCGTTGATAGCCTGGAAATTAAAAGACAAAGTAACGTACATGCTGGAAGGCTTTGTACAAACAACTGGCTCACTTGTACAGTGGCTAAAAGACATAGAACTCATCAGTAGCCCTGAAGAAAGTGAAAACCTAGCCAAAAGCGTTGAAGATACCGCGGGAGTTTACGTTGTACCGGCCCTCACAGGTCTCGGCGCTCCCTACTGGGACCCTTACGCCCGTGGAACAGTTATAGGGCTTACCAGAAAGGCTAGGAAGGAACACATTGTTAGGGCAGCTTTGGAATCCATCGGGTACAGCTGCAACGACATAATTGAAGTTATGAAGAAAGACACTGGCTCTGCGATATCTTCTATTAAGATAGACGGTGGAGCATCAAGAAATAATTTCATCGCACAATTCCTCGCCGACATAACAAACATAAAAATTGAAAGACCAAAAACCTTGGAGATGACTGCCATAGGCGCAGGGTGCTTAGCTGGACTTGCAGTGGGCTACTGGAAATCAACCGAGGATTTGCTGAAAAACCGTAAAATCGACAAGGTATTTGTGCCTAAAATGGAAAATGCCACGAGAGAGGCATTGTGTTCTCAGTGGAAGAGAGCCGTAGAGAGAAGTCATAACTGGGCAACAGAAGAACGCATAATTGAGCCTTGAATACACGGGGTAATCATTCGGGACTTTTCCAGAGCCTCTTGAAAAGTAACGTACCCACTACCCAAGCCAGCACTATACCAGCGATTTCATCGGCAATATAATGCTGCTTAATGAACAGCGTGGACAGAATTACACCTGCAGCGATAACAAATGCTGCAACCGCCACGGTCTTGGTTGTCCTGCTGGGTTTCACTTTGGCGTATTGGAACCATGTGTAGAAGCATATTGTTGATACGGCTGCGTGCAAGCTGGGGAAGCAGTTGAAAGAAGTGTCGGTGGCGAAAATGTGGTAGACTTGGCTTGCCCAAAAATTGCCAACCAACGGGTGCGCCAGCAGTTCTTGGCGGTACCAGAAGGTTGAAACAGGAAAGACTATGTAGATGAGGATTGCTATGCCGTTAATTGCCACCAGCGACCAGCCTAGGGCATAACCTTTCCTGTAATCGACGAATGCGAAGTAAAGCATCGTCAAAATGACAAACGGATAAAACAAGTATAGGTAAAAGATTACCATTTGAGGAACAAAAGGAATTGCGGTATCCAAACCTGTTTGTAATCGGAAGCCTGACCCTACAGGGTACAATTGTCCAGTCCAATCATACGCAAAAGTGTTAAGCAACAAATAAAAAAGCAAAAGCATCAAAATAACATTGCCAATCACATAAGTCAGATAAACGCTGTTCCTGCTGGATTTGCCCTTGAAAAACACTTTTTCAATCGCGGCTTGGAATCTGGCATGAAGTCCCATGACTTGCCTTTCCCCTTAGCCACCGCTTATGTGAAAACTGAGTATAAAAGCATAATCATTTTCGAACTAGCAACGTTTTTCAGGTTCAGCTAGCGTTTATTAAGAAAAAATAAAGGTTTAAATTTAGTTTAAAGCGTTCGTGCGCTTCAAAATTTTGCAGCAGCGCGCTGATGAAGAAGGACTGAAAAAGGAGAAAGTAGCTGCTTAGGATAAGCAGAATTGGCGATGTCGCCAGGCGTTCGTGGGTTCAAATCCCACCCCCTGCACTTTTTTGCTTATTTTCTGCTTGTTTCTTGCGCTTTTCTTGCGTCTCCACAAAGAAAGGATAAGTTATATTCACCTTGTTGGGATTCAAACACCCAAGTCTATAATACGGTTTGAACTTTGCAGGGTTCAAATTCCATAGAGACCCAAACCTCTTCAGGTTCCAATCTCCAAAAATGCAGATACACCGAGTAAATCTCGAATTGATTAATCGTCTTGGTTGCCGCAGCTAGTTTTAACTGCAGATACTTTACGCTTACCAGAGTTTGCTGCTTCTTTTACTTCCTAGCAGCGCTACACTGTTTGCTAGAGGCTTCAAAATCCAACGGGGTATCTGCCAAAAAGCAAATGATGGAAAGAATTTATTCAAAGAACAGGTGTTTTAGATTCATAACGTCTCTGTAGGGGACTACGCCTACGATTTTTCCTTCAGGGTCAACTATTGGCAGGGCTCGGAAGTTGTATCTGGAGAAGAGTAGTGAAGCTTCTTTTAGGGTGCTGGTTGTTTTTAGGCTGATTGTATCTACGATCATTATGTCTTGTAGTTTTGTTGTGGTTTTAAGTGGTGTTTGCAGGAGTTCTTTGATGTCGATGACGCCGAGGAGTTTGTCTTGTGCGTCTACGATATAGAGGTACATGACGACGTCTTTATCTTCGGCTTCGATAGCGTAACTTTCTTGTGCCATAAGCACGGTTTCGTCGGGTGGATAACTTAGATATTTTTGTGTGGCGTAGTTGAGAATGTTTTCGTTGTGTTGACTAAGTATGGACCTAATTTTTGTCAAGTCATCTTGACTCATTGATTTCATTATCGTTTCGGCTTCGGGTCCAGGCAAAACAGATAATATGTCTGCAGCTTGACCAGGGGTCATAACGTCTAGGAGTTTGGCTACTTTTTTCTTATCTAACGATGCAATTAGCGCCCTTTGTACGTTGGGGGTTATCTCCTCCAATGTATCTGAGGCTCTTTCTTCATCTAGTCTCTCAAAGATTTTAACCCGATGTTCATGGTCCATTTCTTCTAAAACATCAGCCAAATCAACTGGTCTAAGGGTTGACAGTTTTTCTTTCAAAACATTAAGTTTAATCTCTCCTTTGAAGCTGCCAAGGTTCTCCAAAGGTTGAATGTACTGCCAAGAAACCCTTTTGCTCTCTTCGACTTCACCAACAGTCCTAGCTAAAAAACGAAGACGCATCCGTTTATAGAGTCTTTGTTTGCTAAAATCAACGTCAAGTACGTATAACTTACCATTTTTCATGGTGAGCAAAATATCATAAACAACATCGACCTCTCTTTCTTCAACGTCTAAGACTTTCTTATCTAAAACATAGTCCTTCAGAAAGATAGCGTCTTCTTGAACGCCTTTATCGTAATCGGCAACATCACCAATATTAACGATTACTTCTTTTTGAGAAAAAGAAACAACTTTTTCCCATTCTATAGTCAACGGAGGATAACCAAACGACCGCCCGACAAACAGATGGGTTACAATGGGGAACTTACCATTTTCTTTAATTATCAAGTCGGCAAGTTTTCCTATTTTCTTCCTGCCGCTAAGTACTTTTTTACCGATTATGTCACTGAGAAAGAATTGCAGCTCTGCTTTGTTCTCTGTAACTACAGTCATGTCGATTACCTTAATGTATTGTAATTATGAATCTATACAGCAGCAAAACTAATAGGAATACTAGGTAGATTCGCAAAGCAAGCAACGCGAATTTTATCGGTCTTGACATTTTGATTCGCGGCTTAGAGTATTTCTGGTTGATTTCTCGGACTTTGTTTATCAGGTTTTTTATAGGATTTGTCGTTTATTTCACCACCATTTTTACCCAAAGAGGCTGGGAAAGATTGTGCTGATAGCGTACAACGTAGACAGCACAATTATTGTGCCTATTGTGATTATGGCAAGTATGTTTTGTATCTTACTGTTTTTGTATTTTCCCACAACTTCTTCTTCATTAAGCAACAAGAGCAGGAACGTAAGAGCTGCCGGTAATAATGTTACTGCGATTACTTGGACAAACAACGTGATTAGAATAAGCGGTGCACCCGGAATTAAAACTATGGTTGCTGCAACGATTAGGATGAAGAGGCGGAATACGTAGAATCCTGGAGCTGCTTTGAAGTTGTGGTTTAACGAGTGTGGCCAACCGAAGACTTCCCCCCATGCCCAAGAACTGGCTAATGATATGCATATGGCACCAAGGAGCCCAGCATCAAACAGACCAATCGCAATAGCGACGCTGACGTATCTGTTGATTGACATGATCCGTATCGCGCCCTGTGCTGCGGATTGAATATTTGCGTGAGGTAGAAGAACGGCAAAAATAATAATGCAAAAAACGGCACAGATAACCGTGAAGATAGCTCCAATCACCGTGTCCAATCGCGAGTAGTTTATGTCTTTTTCTTGCAGTCCCTTGTCTACTACTGAGCTCTGCTGGAAAAAGATCATCCATGGAGCTATTGTCGTGCCAATATTAGCCATTACGAAGAAGATGACAGTGCCTGTTAGGCCATATGGAAAGGCTGGAATGAATCCTGAAAATAAAGGATGCAGAGGTACTTTGATTAAGAATGCGGCTGGAACATATATTAGGTTAAGAGCGCACAGTGCGAGAACCATTTTCTCCCAAGTCCAGTAGCGTCCCGAAATAACCATTGACATGATCAGACAGATGACAGCTACAGCTGTTAGTAAAGGTGGAACCCCGAAGATACTAAGCGCGGCGGTCATGCCAATAAATTCTGTGCATATCGTGAGAAGATCTGTTAATGTCAGATCTATGAGTGAGAACCATCCCCAGAATGGACCGAAAGCATCAAAAATTGCCTCAGCGTGGCCACGTTTTGTTATCGCGCCAAGACGAACAGTCATTTCTTGGCAGATGTAACACACAGGTCCCAGAAGAACTTCAATCCAGATAAAGCTGAAGAGGAAAAGAGCACCAGTAACCGTATAGGTCGTAATTCCGCCAGCGTCGTTATCGGCAACCATCACAATTATGCCTGGACCAGCTATAACTAAGAAAAGCGAGATCATTTTTGAGAAGCGGCGCCATATGTAGTATAATCGAGAGATAAGATTCAAGAAAAAACAACTCCTGAAAGCTTAGTTATCCAGGAAATGGCAGATTTCAGTTGCAGGCTAGCGTCCTCACAATTCGAGTTTAAGCCATTCCATACTCTCGAATTTGGAAGATGCCCTGCCCCTTTCGTCTAGTTTAAATCCGCCTCTCAATTTTGTTCTTTCAACAAGACTTCTTCTTCGCTTATAGGCATTCCCCTAGGCGCGCCTAAAGTTTACTGAAGATAAAATAACCCTTCATTGGCTTAGTTACAAATTAATTTATTCAGCAATAGCTGCTCAAGCCGACGATAGACAAACATACAAACAGAATTTTTTTTTCCTCCGAAAGGCTAATTACCCTTGAAAAGCAAAATCGTAACTATGAGAAATTGGTTAGCAGGAATTATCGCTTTTGTGGGCTTAGTTTTTTTCTTCTTCTTTGAGAGAAACCTCATAGGATTTACCGTTCTTATAATTTGTGCAGTTGGGGCAGCAATTTTGTTTTCTGAACCAGAAATGGATGAAAGAATTAAGAAAATAAGAGACGAACGACAAGAAAGAAGACGAAAGAGCGAAAAACTTTCCAGCCAACAATGACGTATCATGTCACTTATAACAGTGGCTTCAACCGAATAATTTAGGAGCTTTATTCTTCCGTCATTATTAATGTCAATGTTGATTTCACTTGGTTGGCTGTTCGGATTGTGTGTACAGCTTCTTTCAACTCGTCCATCGTTTCTGCTTTAATTTTTATGATAAGGTCGTATGGGCTATTAGAAACATAGATTTCCTCTACAAACCCGTTTTTCCTGAGGTTTTTTATCACATTATTTTCTGAACGAATCTCGACGTTAGCAAGATAAACGCTCGCTGCATAAACTCTCCGTTTAACTGTCAATACTTCTAAGATAATTAAACTGTTTGTCATAAATAGAATGTGAGAAGCATGCATCTTAATTGTTTTCCAATAATTGGTACGAAAACTCAACTAATTACGAATTTGTAACAAGCCTGTCTGCAATGTTAGGTTGCGCATTTTGGTCCTTTGTGAGCGCTCAATATAATTGAGGTTACTGTGCTCTTCACGCCATTGATCTTCATTATCTTGTTTTTCAGGACATCGCTTAATGACTCGATATCTGAGGCGGACACAAGCGTAACGATGTCAAATTCGCCTGTTACCTCGTAGAGTTCCTCTACTTTGTCTATCTTGGAAAGAGCTTCAATCACCTCATCCATGAGCGACGCCTCGACAAAAATGTTTACCAAAGCATGTAATTCATGCACTTAATTCACCAGCAACCTGCCAGAATCTCTTCAATCTTCTACTGATAAGGTAACTCTTGTACTTTTCCATAGGCCATCTTTGGCATTTCCTGTTGCGCGCGCTTAGACGACTGTGCCTCATCAAACCAGCCGAAAAAGGCTACCCACGAAGCGTCCTCAGCAGATTCATTCGGAAAGTCGGAGAAACCCGCCTCATCAACATAATAGATGAGAAAGTTGTTA
>JBEKNP010000038.1:0-27964 GCA_049522695.1 Bathyarchaeia archaeon
ATTGGTTTTTTTCTTGTCGTTAGACAAAGTTAATCTCCTTGATATAGTCATTAAAATAAGTTAATAACATTGTGTTTTGACTTATCAAGTATTCTCAACTTTAGTCTTGCCGAAAGTCACATATGGCACGACGCCTGTGGAAAAGAACCTGTGAGCTTCCACTTGAGTGCCCTATGTGCGATAGAAAGCTTGACTAGTCATGTATATCTCAGTGGAAAACCACTTTGCTCTTGGGATAATTATGCACTGGTCTGTATATCGAGTTAATATTTGGGATTGACCAAGTTAAGTCGATATTTGAAAAGGGACAACTTGTTCCTCAAGGAGAACCAATTAGAGTTAGCATTCCTCTTCGAGTGAAAGAAGAATCCTTAACAAGTTATGTAATTTGGTACATTTCTTTCAAAACTTTGCTAATACATGGTTCAACAGATGAATTTATGGACGAAAAGTCTAAACCATCTACTCGTGTAAATCTGGAAGAAGAAAGAATCCTTTGCAATGGTTTTTACTGCAATCATTTTAGTTACTGCAAATTCTTTAATCACTCGAAAAACCATATTATAAAAAGCTCCAGCTTATCAAAAGGAAATGGCGTCAAATAGCAGATCAGCTTTCGCTTGCGAAAGAGTTATAGCTTAACCGACTTGACTATTTGGGTTGGTGTTCAGATTGCTTGAAGGCAAGAATGTGAATCTGAGAGTTGTAGAGAAGGAGGATTTGGCATTTCTTGCGGAATGGTTTAACAACCCTGAGGTCTTCGGTGAATACAATCCTCTTATGCAGGTGTCCAGAACAGAGATAGAGAAGAATTATGGAGAAAAGAAGTTTGAAGAAACTGACTTCTTCATTGAAGGGAAAGATGGACACAGAATTGGTGGCATGTGGCATTTCAACGTAATGCATCCTGCAGGAAACCTAGTGGAAATAGGTTATTTCATGGTTCCAACTGAAAGAGGCAAAGGTTACTGCACAGAAGCCGTCAACATTATGGTGGATTACTTGTTTCTTTCAAAGAATATAGAGCGTATACAAGTCCAGACTGATGTGAGAAGCGCGCGCTTTTGTATAGCATTCTCAGAGAAGAATGGAAAGAACCAAAAATACTGACAAAAACCGCTAAAGGAGAATGATTCCTGCAATCATAATTCGTGGTAAGTGAAGACATGCAGAATAAGCCTAAAATAGAGTACGTTTGTGGCAATGAAGCATTGCTAGATACTATCAAGTTGCTTTGGCTAAGTTTGAATCAAGATCATCATGATTTATCCCCATATTTCAAACAGGATTACGTTGAAATAAATTTTGAAAAAAGGAAGGCTTCCTTGCTAAAAAAGGCTGTGAACGGTGAGTTAAGAGTTGATATTGCTGTGGATGTTAAAACAGGGCAGAACGTGGCGTACTGTGTAAGCAGCATTGATGAGGAAAAGACAGGTGAAATTGAATCTATATTTGTTGCTTCCAATTATAGAGGTTGGGGCATTGGAGATAGTCTTATGAGAACAGTTTTGACTTGGATGGACGAAAAGGGAACAGTAGCCAAAATAGTTGAAGTTGCAGCTGGAAACGAAAAGGCTTTTAGTTTCTATAATCGATATGGTTTTTTTACTAGAAAAACTGTGTTGAAGCAAATAATGAAGGGTTAAAAAATTCTATTGCTCTTGGCAGTAAATTCTCATCTATAGAGTTGAAGTCGGGTTTAACATAAAGTAACATGGCTATCTCATCGATGAAAGTCTACACGATTTACCATTTGTCCTGTTGGCTCATAAGTTCTTTTTTAAGGTCTTTTTCGATTTCTCGGTAAACATCTTTCTCAGGTTTTGAAACAACTTCTATTTCAGCGCCTGTAGAGTTTTTCACGATTGGAATTTTTATGAATCTATCTTGCCTGCGTGCAGGAACATATTCTAAGGTTACTTCTTTAGAAGCGCAGTTGAGTTTTTCTTCGGAATTCCATAACTCATACATTTCAACTCTGATGATGTGCAATCCAGCGCTTATTCCTCTCATGTCTAGAGCAGCTGGTAATTCTAAATCATCAGCTGAAAGAGGACCTTGGGGAATTCGGACGGTGGTTTGATATAGTTTTTGTCCATCAAAATATAACTCCGCAATTATCTTTGAGAAGGCAGCCCTCGAGGGAATCAATCTAAACACGACTTTGAGCTCTAAGTCGTCTTCTCTTGCTTCATTGCAAATCTCAGTTATTACTATCTGCTTATTGGTACTAGCTTCAATCTTCTGGGAGGGCTTCTCTTGCCCAGTGGGTAAACTATCAAATGTTGTTTGCTTAGACTTTTTAACCTCAGCAAACGTTTTTTCTCTTAAGCGCCCAGTTTTTGTTACTTTTCCCATTTAGCTTGTACGCATTCTTGTTTAGTTATTAGTTTTGCGGTTTAGGGTAAGAAGCATACTACGTTTGCTAAATGTTTTGTAAATATTCTCATGAAAGAAACGCTTAATCAGTTTAGGTTCCAACAACCCATCGTTTGGGAAGGTTCAATAATCCTTTAACCTGACTAAGTTTCGATAGTCACTCAAAGATGGATTCATAGCGTTTTTTCTTTCTTCATTTAAAACTTTTTCTTGTACAGCAACTTATTTTCTTTCTAAGAAATCTTTACATTTACCCAAAACAAAGTTAAATTCAGAATCACTGCTTCAATATTGAACCAATTTTCTCTACCCTAACCCCCATTTTGAATTTTCTCTTTCTGTTTACGTTTTTGATGATACAAAATCCAGTTAGATGCTTGTCGTAAAATGATTTAGTAATTCAATACTGGTTCTGGGTCTCTTCACCTATTTTTCTGGAAACTCCGAGTTAGTCTCTGGAAACAAGAGGTCTGTAATAAGTAAACACGCCGATAAAGCCTTTCCAGCTCAAATTCAATGAAGTAGCTACCCTTCTTCTAGCCAAAAAATTAAAAATACATTGTTTTTTTCTTGGCTGTTCTTTTTGCGGAACACTCTGTTCTCTGGGGAGAGCTATAAGCATGCGCAGAACAAGTATTATGTGGGCAGCGGTGTATGTTATCCACTGTTAGAAGAACCAGCTTGGCAATCATCATTTCTGCATCATTTCTGTATTGTCACTATCAGCGGCAGATGGAACGCTACTTGTGCATCCTGCTATTGAGGATTCAGGGTTGTCGAAGGCGCTGATGCATCGAGGGCAAATAACATGAAAAAAACCGCTGTCCTTGCCTTAATTCTCGTATGCTTGATGGCTTCAGGCGTAGTTTGTATACGACCAGTTAAGGCTCAATATCAAGACGATATTACAATCAATCTGGACGGTAGCGTGAGTCCCTCAGGTGCACCGATTCAGCATAGCGGAAACGTTTACAGAGTAACTGATGACATTGAGGGGTCAATTATTTTAGATAAAGATAATGCGATTCTTGATGGTGCAGGATACACAGTTCAAGAAGTTGTTGGACCTCCAAGCGTTTATTCTGAGGCAACTTTTTCTTGGCAAGTAACCCCACGTTTTAACGACACAATTGTTAACTTTGTTATTGATAATGGCTATATCGGTTTTGACACGCTTATAGATTCAACAATCGCAAACAACACGATTAATGGAGGCAAATTTAGTGGCATCGGGATAGGCTTCGGCGAGGGACCATGTTCGGGATGCGTTATATCTGGAAACAACATAACAAGCAACCTCTATGGAATCACAATCTTTGGTTCAAACAACACAGTTATTGGAAATTACATAGGAGGAACTGGCACTGGAATATCGTCTAACTACGGTTCTAACAATATTTTCATTGGAAATTACCTGAAGGGTGCAATTTCCGCCGCAATAGAGTTAAACGGTTGTTTCAACAATACCTTCGTACGAAACGAGATAGTGAATAATAACGAAGGCGTCAATTGTATAAACATTATGGACCAAGGCACTAATGGTAACCTCCTCTATTGTAATGACTTCATTAACAACACAAAAAACGTAGCGGACACGGAAATTTTAGCCCCGATCGCAATTAACAGTTGGGATAACGGCACCGTGGGAAACTATTGGGATGATTATCTAGCGAAGTATCCTAACGCTACCGAGATAGACAGTTCGGGAATAGGCGACACACCATACGTGATAGACGCAAATAACGAGGATCTACACCCGCTTATGGAGCCCTTTAACGCGTTTGAAGTGATAGCTTCTACTCCGCCGAAAATATCGGTTTTGTCGCCATTAAGCCTGAAATACAATGAATCCAGTGTTTCTTTGATTTTTACATTAGATAAAGTTGCTAATTGGATTGGTTATAGTCTCGATGGGAAACTGAACATAACCGTAACTGGGAATTGTACGGTGACTGACATTTCTAATGGCTTGCACAGAATAACGGTCTACGCCAATAACACATTCGGAAATATGGGAGCATCAACCATCACCTTCACCGTAGCCAAGTCAGAGCCTTTTCCAACCGCTATTGTTGTCGCTGTTACTGGAGCATCAGTAGTGGTTTTGGTGAGTGCTGGTTTGTTGGTTTACTTCAAGAAACACAAGCATTAAGCCGTTCCTGACCAAAGCGCTTCTGCAAAGTGGTTACACTCCCACTGAATGAATATTTGGTGTCCTTAGGCTGAGAAGTTTTGTGTAATTGAAGTTACTCCAACTCTTGCGTTGATATTCAATGTCGGCGACATTTGGATTTTTATGAATGTTATTCCCTGCCAATTGCAAATGACATTATAGCTCTGGTGATTTGGGAGAGTTATGTTATAATGCCCATTTTGAATCGGTGCAGTATACGTTAAATTTGTCACTGTATTCGTAAATTGTATTTGTGTCGGTGCAATATTCATGTTAAAGGTTACTGTACCTGATACTTGGATAATACTATTTACTATTGTTGGAATTGAGGTTAGCGTTGGCGTTGGTGTTGGAGTTTGAAGCGGTATACCTGTTGAACCACTGCCATTTAAAACATAGAAACCTGCTACTGTAGCTACTATTAGCACTATTAGTATCACTGCAACGGCAATTCCAATGTTTCTGTTTCTGTTAGTGCTTATAGGAGTCGAAGTTAGAGGTTTACTCATTAATTTTCAACTTGTTTTATTTTCATGATAGAATGATGCTGTGCACATGCTTTTAGCTCTCCCCAAAGAACACTCTGTTCCTCGAGAAGAACACACTTGAATTATGCTCTACCAAAGCAACGCTTTACTGCAAACACGGATAAACGAGAGTTAACTGCTTTGGATATTCTGCTACTAAACTACTTAATAGAAGCTGTAGCAAATGTTATATGCAAATCGATTTTAGAAAAGTAGCCTATGCATAGAATTGTCTTGCGGCTACTAGCTTTCCTTGTGATACTCCTGATGGGTATGCCGATTTTGCAGTCATCCGTGATTGCACAAAATACACAAGCTAATTCAACTCAAGCTACAGTACCTACAATGATAAATGGAGTAGTGTGTCATCAATTAAATGCTCAACAAGCTCAATTATTAACTAGTAATGGAGTTGATTGGGTTAGTGCCGACATAAGTTTTGGCGGATACGACGAAAGTAATTGGAATACAATCTATAATTTAGCTCAAACTTATCACTTAAAAGTTCTTGGTATATTAGATACGTGGACTATGAATTTTACCACTTTTACTCTACCTCAATGGATAGCTGCCGTTAATCAATCTGTAACTCAATATGGTAGTGGAATATCAGCTTGGGAAATATGGAATGAACCTTGCTTTACACAGAATTATTTAGGTGTATTTCAAGGATTGCCATCACAATATGTAGAACTAATGAGTACTGCATATCCTATAATTAAGGCAGCTTATCCAAATGCTATTGTATTAGGATTAGGTGGATTACCACTGTACACTAGCATAGAAGGACCATCTAATAATACAACGTGGGTTCAATACTCGCTTAATTTTACTCAACAAGTGGTCGCTTTAGGTGGAATGAATTATTGTGATGCTATATCTTTACATGCTTATCCGTATGGAAGTTTGACTAATTATGTAAAACAAAATTGGTCTCAATCATTATCTCAATATGAAGCTATTACAGGTAAAGATGTGTGGATAACGGAAACTGGACAAGAATCTGTAGGTGAGCCAACACCATGGTCTAATACAAAAGAACAATCAAACTATATGATTGCAAGTTATCCACTCTTCCGTAGTTTAGGTGTAAAAGCATACTTCTGGTATGAACTTCAGGATAATAATAGTTTCACTGATTATACTTTTGGTTTATATAATGTAAAGGGAACTGCTAAACCTACGTTAGGAACGTATTTTAGTCTATTGTTGCCCACTCAAACATCAAGCCCTTCACCAAACACAACATCCTCGCCAACACCAGAGTTTCCAACATTTATTGCTGTTGCAATAGTTCTCATAGTCGCTATAGCAGGAATATTATCCTATAAAAAGAAAAGGATGTCCTACTCTCACCATACTGAACTGAAAACTGAAAAATTAGATAATCTAGAAGATTAAAGGCAGATTCTCGAAGGATTTTCTTGAACCAGGCTTTTCCAGCTTAAATTTTAAAGGAAGCAGCTACCATTCTTCCAGCCAAAAATTAAAAATACGCTGTTCTTTTTTACGGTTGTTCTTCTTGCGGAACACTCTGTTCTTCGGGGAGAGTAATAAGCCTCATTCACAATGGCAAGGTACTTAAAGATAGATTTGCAAGGGGCGCGGTTTAAGGATGAAAAAACGCTTGGCAACAGCTCTCTCAATGGTCATAATCATTGTTATTGTTGTGTCGGCATTTGTTGCTATAGAAAGTTCCAAGTCTGCCCCGACTTATTCCACTGCCATGGCAAGCAAGAAGCCGTTTTACGTCGGCGTCACCTACTGCGGCAACTCAACCACCGAAGCAGAACACCTTATTGACAGGGTCAAGAATTACACTAACTTGTTTGTTTTGGACTCTGGGTCACTGATCCAAAACCTCAATGCTACCGAGCAGATATGCGATTACGCTGTTAACGCTGGATTAAATATCATTGCCTATTACGGAACAAATGGCGATGAAAAAGTTTGTGATTCTTTGCTTAGCGTTGCTCAAACCCGTTGGGGTGATCACTTCTTGGGTTTATATTACTGTGATGAACTAGGCGGAAAAATGATTGATGGAGAAGTACATCTTTACGACAGCGGAAACGAGGCGGTTACTAAGGAATCAGACGGCTCCGTTGTGGTTAATGAAGCAAACGGCATATCCAACTCTACAACACAAACATTTTCGCCTTCAGGACAAATTACCATAAGCTATATTACAACCGTCAATATTCCAAGCAATGTCACCGTTGTGGGCACCAATGCCACTGTAACAGTTCCATACACATCACAATTTTCAACCACTACTTATTACCCAAACGGCACCATCACTTACATTATAGCCACTGGTTCAGTAGTCAAGGGGCCACTAATATACCAACCGAACGGCACCGTGCAAGACCAAAACGGCACTGTAGTAACCGATGAAGGCAATATCTCTCGATTTGAACCCTACCAAGAACTCTGGGATTCAAGACCAATTCAAACCTACGCTGAGGCGGCAAACAGCTTTGTAAGCTACGAGCAGTCCACATTAGGTTCAATTGGCAATCAATCAGCCGTTAAACTCTTCACCTCAGACTATGCTCTCGACTGGTTTGACTACGAAGGAGGCTACGACGTTGTGCTAGGCCAGCTTGGCTGGGGCCAATCGGGCACCCAAGACATCGCATTGGTCAGGGGAGCGGCAGACATTCAGAACAAGAGTTGGGGCGCAATGGTAACATGGCAGAGCCTGACAGCGCCTTACCTGCAAAGCGGTGACCAAATGTATAATGAAATGCGCCAAGCATATGAGAGCGGCGCAGAGTACGTTGTAGTCTTCAATTACTCCCCTAACGGCAATGGCACTGGACTACTGCAGGATCAACATTTTGCAGCTTTGCAGAAGTTTTGGACAGACGTAGTACAGAACCCCAGAGAAACCAACAACGTGGCAGGGCAAGACGCGTTGGTTCTGCCTAACGATTACGGTTGGGGTATGCGAAACCCGAACGATCACATTTGGGGCTTATGGCAACCCGACAACTCTTCACAACAGGTTTGGAATGCACTACAAGCATCTCTTACTAAATACGGGTCAAAACTAGATGTAGTCTACGACGATCCCGCTTACTCACTGGCAGGACGGTACCAACATGTTTACTACTGGAACCAAACCATCTGAAACTCTACATCACTTTTGGAATCCGCACTTGCAACATATTTCTATTGACCATTTAAAGACGGCCTTTTAACTCGGCATCTTTTTGACTTTTCTTGACGAATTTTGACTTTTATTGACGTTTATTAACTTTTCTTGACGCAACCTGCAAACAATTCAAAGCCTAAAGCGAAAAACAACCCAAAACAGCCCCATCAAAAATGCCGCACAAGTGTTGCTGTTCTCTTCAATTGATAACAGGACCAAAAGTAGAGACAGAGCAGTGCTATACAATGACTATTTATTAGGCTCGATGTTTTAGAAGCGGATTTGATTGCATGCGAAAGTTATGATGGAAAAGTTCTCATCTGCCTAACACTAATCTCAAATACGAACAAGATATTTGCTTACAGAACAACACAAAGCTACGTAAAACATATTTAATGAGGAAAGCTAGAATTTCGTCTTTAGCAATTTATGGAAAGAATAAGATTAAAAAGAAAATTATTTTTCTTGGTCTAGTTCTATTCGGCATTCGTCGCAAATGTTTTGTCCGTTTCGTTCCTTAAGGCTTTCGGAATAGACGTTGCAGCGGTCGCAGTATCCTGACACAGGCGTCTCTTCGGTTTCTTCAGTTCGGTTTGCATCTTCAATGCGTGATCTTTCTTGGATTGTTTCTATTAGTTCAGGCATTACACCTAGGATGTCTTTGCTTGAGATTATTCCGACAAGGTTGCCTTTGTAAATAACGCCAAGTCGTCTGATATCTAGCCTGTTCATTCGACGCGCTGCTTCAGTTATTGTTGCGTCAGGTTCAATTGTTACCAAGGGGGTTGTCATGATTTCTTTGGCTTTAACTGTATCAGGTTTTAGGTTCTTTGCTAAAACCCTACTCACTAGATCTCGCTCTGTAATGATGCCGATTGAATTTCCAGCTTTATTTGTAACTATTATGCTGCCTAAATCACTCTTGTCCATGACAACTGCAGCTTTATTTGAAGCTTCATTTTCATTCATAGTTACAACTGGGCTGCTCATTACGTCTTTTACTAGCATTTTTGTTCTTAATCCGATTTCAGACATTTCAATTTCACTTCTGGCAATTTTTAGACAAGGTCAGCTTCACTGCAACAAATAAAGAGCCGCATAATTTAAGATTTGCTTAAACAAAAAGAGTGTTTCTGTAAAGTTTTATTAGACCCCGAACGGATAGGACAAATGCCATATGAGCAATGTTTATGCTAAGAACAAACGCTGAAAAACTAATAAAAATATCAGTCATGGGTGAAATAGCCAGCCCAACAATCAGATCAATCTATAATATTTCCGCAACAGGGAAACCCTTGGTTTTGCCTGGAGTAGGCGGCATAACCTATAATCTAAGAGTCGGCGATCCAGCATGCGGTTGGGAAGCTGACCATGTGGAGCCAGGCGTTAGCGTGGAAAACAAGGAAAACGATGCCCGCTCAGGGCAAGCCGCTAACACCGCATTCAACGTGTTGTCATGTGTTGGAAACAAAGTTACCGTAGTTAACGGTGACGCTAAGGGCGCTGAGGGAACTGTCACAGGCAAACACGGTGGAATCGAGCATGTGCTGGTTGATTTTCCCGCCGAGGTTTTGGAGAAGCTTGTGCTTGGAGACAGGATTTTGGTGAAAGCTTTCGGCGTGGGTTTAAAACTGGTTGATTTCCCAGAAATTAAAGTCTTGAATACGGATCCAGCGCTGCTAGATGTTTGGAGTATCGAACCGAAGGGTGACAAACTTGAAGTGCCAGTTACACATATTGTGCCAGCGGCCATCATGGGTTCAGGTTTAGGAGCTAACCAAGTTAACTCGGGCGATTATGATATCCAATTGTTCGATAAAGCAGTCGTTGAGCAATATGGGCTTGAAAGTTTAAGGCTTGGCGATTTAGTAGCTATTATTGACGCGGACCACTCGTTTGGTAGAATTTACCGTCAAGGTGCTGTTTCAGTAGGTGTCGTTATCCACACAAACTGTGTTACAGCAGGACACGGACCGGGAGTTACAACGTTGATGACGTCACCTGATGGAAAAATTATCCCGCAAATAAATCAAAAAGCAAACATCGCGTCTCTCTTAAAGTTAAGGGCATATATATAAGATAGTTTATAGCATACTTGGAAAATAAGAGAAAGAGGTTAAAATAATTGCCATCTAAGCGAAAGAGCCGAGGAAGAGCAAAAGGAAGCAAAGGAAGCAGCAGCCTTGTTCAATGCGCTAATTGTGGAGCCATGGTGCCGCGCGATAAAGCAAAAAGAAATACTCGTCGTGTATCGTTTGTTGAACCTCAGTTAGCTAAGGAGCTTAGACAAAAAGGCACATATCTAGCTTCATGGGTGGACACAAAATACTACTGCATATCATGTGCGGTTCACCGCGGAATCGTTAATGTTAGAGCCGAAAGCGAGCGTCACTCACGAGCCAAAAGACGATACTAAGTAACTTACACTGTTTTTTTCTTTAATTCTTTGTAAACGTGAAATGCTCTTTGTATAACGGTAAAGTTGGAAAGCACCGCCAATAAAGCTATACCATAACCCAAAGCGGATAACCAGAAAAACGCGATTATGCTGACAGCAGCTAAAATAAGCATGCGTTCAGCTCTTTCAGCGAGGCCTATTGACTCCATTTTTATGCCCACTGCTTCCGCTCTTGCTCTAGTATAACTTACAAGTAGAGAACCTGCTAGTGTTGCTAAGGCCCAAACTGGACCCCAAACTGGACCCCAAGCCAGGTTGCATAATCCCGCGATAATTATGGCTGAGTATACTATTGCATCTGCATATCTGTCAAGGACCGAATCAAAAAAGCCGCCGAAAACTGTTACTTGCTGAAAAGTTCTGGCGATTATGCCGTCAAGCGTGTCGCAGAATCCTGACGCTAAGAGCAAAACTGTTGCTAAAAGAAGAAGCCACCGGTAGCTTGGAGCCATTGCGTATGCAACGGCTGATGCGACAGCGAGTACGAATCCGATAATGCTTACTTTGTTGGGAGTTAAACCTATTTTGTGTGCGGCTATTGCTTGTGAAGTTAGCATTTGCTGAACTTTCTTCTTCAGTTTAGTTAGCAAGTTAACATCCTGAGCCTGTTGATTGTTAAAGCTCATTATGGGTCGGGTGTAAAAAAGCCTTTCCAGCCAAGTCGCCGTCAAATGTTGAACAATTTTCCATATAGACGGTTTTTCAATGGGCTTATTAGGAAGAACCCGTATTATTTGGCAGTAACGTTTCCGTTACAAGTCAAATGCAAGTAATAGTGACGTTACACAAAGCAAACACAAAGGAGTAAAGAAAATGGCTCAAAATTCTGGCGTTATCTTCGTCGGGAATAAACCTCCAATGAGCTATGTTTTGGCAATCATGACAAGCTTCTCCTCAGAAACCTTGAATGAAGTCACTTTGAAAGCTCGAGGCCAATCCATAACCACCGCTGTTGATGTCGCTGAAATTGCACGAAACAGGTTCATTAAAGACCTCAAAGTTGCAAAGATCGCAATTGGAACGGTTGAGATGCCACCACGTGAGGGAGAGAGCAAGTCCAGAATGGTTTCAACGATGGAGATAACGCTAAGTAAAAAGTAAAGCTGGACATCGAACAAAATCCAAGAAACCAAATCCACGCTTTCTTATTTTTTAATACCCTGTGCTTTTTGAAATTGATATTTCAAACAACACTGTAAACTAAAGTTCAGCTGTTTGTAATTTTCGCGAGTACGCAAAACACTCGCCTTTCATTGCCTGAAATTGTTTCCCGAGGCGAATTAGGACTTAGGTGGCAGGCGAGCCATTTCAGCTATAGCAATCATGCTAACTACCAACCCCGCAATTTTAGGGATGTTACTATAACAACCGTTTTGGCGCTGATACTTTTGAGAAAATCCTTCGAAAAAGAGCCACCTGAAAAAGCACCAACAAAAGCAGAGGCTGAAGATACAACTGCTCCCGATTACTATCAACGTATCCGTTTTAGGCTTTGCTGTTTGCATCGTAAAGTTAAATAGCTGATTTTGTTAGTTAGAGAATTACTCCGTGTGAGAGCAATGTTAGATATCAAGCTTATCCGTGAAAACCCCGAGATAGTAAAAAATAATTTGGAAAAGCGTGGCAACCCTGAAACCACCCAAATGCTAGAGGATTTAATCGCTGTTGACAAGGAATGGCGATTGAACCTCACTAAACTAAACGAGCTGCGCCACCAGCGAAAGCAAGTAACCATCGAAATCGCCAAATTAAAAAAAGCTGGCAAGGAAGCTGACAGCGAAGTCGAGAAAGCACAAGACATCGATGACAAAATAACACACGTTGAAAAGCAAGTAACCCAAGACGAACAGAAAACGCACGATTACCTTATGCAGCTTCCGAACCTGTTGGATGCGAGTGTTCCGCTTGGAAAAGACTCTAACGACAATTTGCAAGTAAAAACTTGGGGAACAATCCCAACATTTAATTTTCCAATAAAAAACCACATCGACTTAGCCTTAGATTTAGACCAAATTGACATGGAAAGAGCTGGAAAAGTATCTGGCGCAAGATTCTTTTATCTGAAAAACCAAGTCGCCCAATTAGACATGGCGCTGATGAGCTTCGCCATAGAGGAACTATTAAAAAAGGGCTACACACCGATCATTCCACCGTATTTGATGAAGCGTGAAGCATACGAAGGCGTAACAGCACTTGGCGACTTTGTTGACGTTCTCTACAAAGTGGAGAACGAAGACCTCTACTTAATTGCTACTTCAGAACACCCTATGGCTGCAATGTACATGAACGAAGTGTTAAAAGAACAGGACATGCCGCTAAAGCTCGCTGGAATAAGCACATGCTTTAGAAAAGAGGCGGGAGCGCATGGCAAAGATACAAGAGGAATATTCCGAACCCACCAATTCAACAAGATCGAACAATTCATCTTTTGCAAGCCAGAAGACTCAGCGAAGTTGCATGAGGAACTGCTTCAGAATGGTGAGGAATTGCTTCAAAAGCTTGAATTGCCATACCAGGTTGTTAACGTTTGCACAGGCGACATTGGAACCGTAGCAGCCAAAAAATACGATATTGAAGCTTGGATGCCAGCGCAAAATGGTTACCGCGAAGTTGTTTCGTGCAGCAACTGTACTGATTATCAAGGAAGACGTTTAGCGATTCGTTACCGGGAAAAGGAGGGTGCACCGCCGAAAGGATTTGTTCATACATTAAACTCCACAGCCGTAGCCACAGGCAGAACTATAGTTGCCATACTAGAAAACAATCAGCAAGAAGACGGCACAATTAACATACCAAGTGCTTTGAGAAAATACATGGGCAACAGAGAAAAAATTGACAAAAAACGCTAAACCTTTTAATATTCCCTTGAGAATGTTGAGGCACGTTTGGAGAAATAAATTTGTCTTCAAAAACAAAACATATACGTGATAAGTGGCGTGGGAAAGGATGGTATATGGTTGTTGCGCCGTCCTACTTTGGTAACGTTGAGTTGGGTGCCATACCAGCGCAAGAACCAGAACAGCTCATTGGGAGAGTTGTTGAAGCCACTTTATATGATATAACAAGCGACTTTTCGCATCATTTTTTGAAGATGTTTTTCCAAGTTAACGAGGTTGATGCAAAAACCGCTAAGACGCTCTTTAAGGGCCATGAGTACTCGCGAGATTACCTTCGAAGCTTGGTTAGAAGGAGAACAACAAAAGTCGATTCATTAATCAACCTAACTACAAAAGATGGCTATAAACTTAGAATTGCTGTTTCAGCCCTGACGCTTTCAAGAATAAAAACATCTCAAGAAAAGATAATCCGCAAAATGATGGAGAAAACAATCCGCGAGAAAGCCAATGCTTTATCGCTCGACCAGTTCGTTCAAGAAATGGTTCTTGGCAAAATCGCTTCAGACATCTACAACCAAGCTAAAGAAGTTGCTCCATTAAGGCATGTTGGCATTAGAAAATCCAAACTAATAGCGCAACCACAAGTACAGGCGCAAACGCAAGAAGCCCAAGCAGCTCCAGTAGCTCAAGCTGAAGCATAACCCATTCTTCATTTTCAAATTCTTCTTCTTTAGGGCAAAATACTTTAGAAACGATAATCTAAAAATTTCTTTAACGAAACATTAAGGGAGCATTGTATTTGTCGACAAAGGCGGGAGTTCATGAAAAGGGAACCTTCAAGGTTCAAGACACTATAGACAACATTAAAAAAGACCCCAATTACCACAAAGCTGGGGCGATAGGGCTTTTTATCGGTGTAGTTCGAGGAGAAACTTTCAAGGGGCAAAAAGTTGAAAAGCTCCAACTTGAAGCGTACGAAGAAAAAGCCAACCAAGTCCTAGGCAAAATATGCGATGATTTATCCCAAAAGCCAGGAATAGTTAACGTTCAAATTCACCATTTACTCGGCGAATTCAATGTTGGAGACGATTTAGTTTATGTTGCGGTCGCTGGTTCTCACCGTACAGATGTTTTTCCAGTGCTGCAGGAAGCTGTAGAGAGATACAAAAGTGAAGCACCAGTTTTCAAAAAAGAACACATCGTGGATGCAAAGGGTTCTGCAACTGGGTATTGGGTTTCAGAAAAACACAACCTTAAACATCTTCATTAAATGACTGATGGCTTGAAAAGTTATGATTACGACTTTAGCTGGTGGTGTCGGCGCAGCTAGATTCCTAACTGGCTTAGTGAAGCTTGTTAAAGAGGAAGACGTTTCGGTAATTGTGAATACTGGTGATGACATTGACATGTTCGGATTACATATTTCGCCAGACGTCGACATTGTAACATACACTTTAGCAGGTATTGTTGACGAGGAGAAAGGTTGGGGCATAAAAGGCGACACGTTTCGATGTCTCGAAATGCTCAAAAAATTGGGCTTAGAAACATGGTTTAATTTGGGAGATAAGGATTTTGCGACTCATATTTTTCGCACGAATTTGTTAAACAAGGGTTTCACGCTTTCTCAGGTAACCGACGAGATTTGCCACGCTTTAGGGCTTAAGGTTGCCATTTTGCCAATGACGGATGACAAGTTTGAGACTTGGATAAAAATTGAGGAAGGGTTAGTTCATTTCGAAGAATATTTTGTTAAAAGACAAGCCAAGGATAATGTCTTAGGTGTAGAGTTTGTTGGCGCCTCTTACGCGAAACCTTCGCCTAAGGTTATAGATTCAATTATTGATGCGGAAATGGTTGTTATTTGCCCCAGCAATCCGATAGTTAGCGTTGGCACAATTCTTTCGGTTGATGGGATAAGAGACGCGTTAAGGAGGACAAGTGCCAAAGTTGTCGGGGTCAGTCCTATAGTTGCTGGTGCTCCAATTAAGGGTCCTGCAGATAAACTGCTGCATGGTTTGGGTTTTGAGGTTTCAGCGTTTTCTGTTGCTAAGCTTTATGCGGATTTTCTTGATACTTTTGTGATTGATATTAAGGATGCCGAGGAGAAGAACCAGATAAAACAGCTTGGAATCAAAGTGAAAGTGACAGGTACCTTGATGAAGAGTTTAGAAGACAAAGTGCGGTTGGCGAAAACTGTTCTGGAAGACTAAAATAAAAATCTGTAATATATAGACTAAATTACTCTCTATATACTATTTGCGTAGGTTAAATAAGGGAAAAAAGGTGGTTTACATGAGAGTGCCATGCAGAGGAAGAAAGCAAAAAAGCGACACACAGAACTTGAAGCACCATGGTACTTTATCCATGTTTGAGGCATGGTTAAGGTCTAAGAGTTATTGAGGGGGTAAATTGTGAAGGGAAAAGCAGGTAGCAAAAGGCAAGCACAGGCTAAGAAAAGAGATCTTGTTGATTGGCTTTTGGCGATTGATGCATGTTAAACGTGACTTTTTTAAAAAGTAAGCATTTCGTAAGAAAAGACAAGTGTGTTAAAGTTATCTTTGGATGCGGCATTAAGAGAAGGGTTATATCTGAACCCATTCAATAATGTAAGATTAGTGATGAGAGTGGAAAGAAAAAGTTACGATTGGTTTGAGCAGCGCCGTAAAACCAGAGGTTTAGAACTTGCTCATGATCAGATAACAAAGGCTTTTGATACTGTAACATGGCTACATAAAGCAACTAAAAGCTTTGCAGAAAAAAACTTTAAAGAAGCACAAAAGTACATTGATAATTTGTATAAAACTGAGGAAGGCGTTGACGCGCTTCGAACAGACGTTTTCATGGAGTTATCCAAGGGTGCAGCTCTTGTAGCAGATTATCGTGAAGACCTTTTACACCTTGTTAAACGGTTAGATACATTGGCAGACCACACTAAAGATGCTGCAAGATGCCTTGAAATGCTCTCTGGGGCTGAAATCCCGCAGGAGTTATCCGAAAAAACAGTTTTTATGACTGGAAAACTTGTGGAAACAGCTCAGACATTAAGAAACAGCATAGAAAAAATCTCATCAAACCCAACAGAAGCCATAAATGAAGCAAAAAAAGTCGGCGAAATAGAACACGCAATAGATGCTGAATACCTTAAAACTAAAATCTTGTTCGTGAAATACGGCGTAAACATAAACTGCGGAGCCATGGTAATATTCGACGACCTGATAGAATTCATCGAGCAAGCAGCAGACATGTGCGCAGATACAGCAGACTACATCTTGATACTCTCAAGCAGAGAATAAACAACCCTAACCATTTTCTTATAATATTTTGATTTTAGGTGTATATTTAGCGGCGCCTTTTTGGTGAAGAAATACTTATGGTTGGACTTTGTACAGTTTCCTTCGTGTTGCAACTTCATTTTTGATTAGGTTTAGCTAGTTAAAAATTGGCCTATCTCTGTTTTCTGATAAGGCTGTTTTGGGTTGCTTTTTTAATTCAAGGTTTGATTCGTTTGCAGGTTGCGTCTCTACACGTTTGCTTGCGTTTTTGGGCTGCGCTTAGGTTTTTTTCTTACTCCCATGGTTTTTCTAGATACCCTTAGGCTTATAGGTAACGGTTTTGGTAACATTTTATGGTGAAGTTATGAAGAGGCTGCAGACGGGTATGCGAATTGATGCGGAAGTTTGGGTTGCTTACCGGAAGCTTTGTAGTCGTGAAAAGCTACGGCCATATCGTCCCATAGAGGAGTTTCTTAGATTGGTGGTGGACAGTGATTCGGCTTCGAGCCTGTTGACTATGATGCGGGAGACGGCGAAGTCTCGAGTTGACGGCTACCATGCCTATGCGCGTGTGCTCTTAGACTGGTATACCCATGGCAAATTCTGGATGAATGTTCAAGATGAGGAGACGTCTGTTGAGGGGATGCTTCTTGATGCTTTAAAGTTGGTTACGGATGCTGATCTGCGTCGACGAATCGAAGAAGCGCTTATTGCTAAACACTAAAAAACATTTCCAAAAAGGGTTCTGTGAAGTTCGCGTCACCTGACCTTAGAAAGCGGTTTCTTCAATTTTTTGTGAAAAATCGTCACCTGAGTTAAATCTCAATGAATTGGGTTTGGGGTTCATGTGAAAAACCATTTGGTCGTTAGAAGTTTACTCTTTTTCTCCCCATTGTCTTTTTGTGATACTAGATTTTAAAATGGTATGATATTCAGGTCTATTGGCAAATTTAGTGTTTGGACTAATACGTTCTTCCAGTTCTATAAGGTCAAGTTTGAGTCCTTTTTCATTGTTAGCTCGTAATGCCTCTTCATAAGCTGGTTTACTGAAAGAGAAAGCGATAAACAAACCTTCCTTTAATTTCTGTTTTTCAAGTGTCGTTTCAAATCGTTCAATTTCGGAGTATCCAATGCCTTCCGAACCTTTGATTTGAATAGGAGTTGTGCTCATAATCCATCCATCAACATTACCATCCGCTCTCGGACCAAACCCTCTTGGAGTTGTAGAAATAGCCCCTAGCTTCTCACAAACCCAATTCTGAAATTCAATCGGGTCAATTTCAACCATTTTCTTGATTTCGTTAATACGTCTAGGCAAATCAATTATGTCATCAACACTTATTTTGACATTCTGCCTTCTTAACCTTTTCACCATAGTTTTGCACGCAGTAGGGGAGATGTCAATTCCTATTCCTCTTCTATCTAAATTGTTAGCTCCAACAAGAGCAGTACCACAACCACACATTGGGTCAAGGGACCAAATCCCCTATGTTACTTGACACTGAGATTATTCTTTCAAGTAATGCGACTGGTTTCTGTGTTGGAAATCCCTGATATTCTGCATCCTTAACATGTTTTGTCATTCCCCGCAACATAGGGATGTCTGTCCATATTGTTTGTAACGTAATACCCTTTGATTCATCTAAGTAACGTTTCTCATACGGCCAACCAGATTTTGAGTATATGAGTCGACCTTCTTTCTCAAGGCTTTCCATCGTTTCTTTTACATATCGCCAATGTGTTCCTGAACGTGGCCATTTGCCTTTCCATTCATAATGAGCGCGAGTTCCATGTCTTGGACCAGAGGCAGAGACATCTGCCAAATTATAACGCCGTTTTGTTCCTTTTGGGATTGTTTTTCCAATTCGATTAACTAAAGTTGTAGGTGCAATCTCTTTTTTTCTATACCATGAATCAGCGGTTTTTTGGCTTAAAGGTGTATAGACTTTGTTAAATGTGAAATTATCCGTTTTTGTATAGAACAGAATTGTATCATTATTAACACCATATTTGCCAACAGAACTTTGCGCATCTTTCCTTTTCCAAATTATTTCATTCCTGAAATTCGATTCTCCAAAAACGTCATCACAAAGAGTTCGCAAATATGCATTAAGATGATAATCACAATGAAGATAGAATGACCCAGTTTCTTTTAGAACTCTGTGAATATCTCTTACACGAGGCTTTATCCAATTAACATATCCTTCTTTACCACCAATCCAGCGGTCCGTAAAATGTCGGACTTCAACTCCATCTTTAAAAACGATTTCGTACTCTTCCCCACTTCCAAACGGCGGGTCGATATAAACCAAATCAACCGAGCTTGACAGTATGTGTTTTGTCATTACATCTAAGCAATCACCACAATAAATGACGTAACTATTATCCATGAAAATTATAATGGAGTTTCTATGCTTTTAATATCTTTGCTCATTTCAGGATATTATTTTTCTTTTGAGGTATAAGCGTGAGTTATCGTGAAAGGGTTAGGCATAGGCATGGTACTTTCAAGTGGCGTAGCGGTGGGAAACAGTGGATTGGCAGAAATCAATTTGTACATGCATTGAATAACTATGAAATGAAAATTAAAACACTTAGAAGATTTCTGCTTAATTGTTTAAAATCAGTTTTCTTAGCAAATCATAAATACGGAATGGATAAAAATACTGATTATGTCACTTGTCACAGCGACACCGACGTCAACAATGGGGATTCCAGTTTTGACCAGTTGGTCGGATGTGGTTCTGATATTGCTATTTGGTATACCAGTGGCTATACAGCTTTGGCGCGTTTTTTTCGTTAAACCTAAAATAAAATTGACTGCGTTGCCTCCATATGAATATAATGCAGTTGTCAATTTTTTTAATGAAAAAGGAATATGGGAAAACCTTGGGCTTAGGAAAGTTTTTATTACTTACCTCGAAATTGAGAACAACGGAAAATCGAATGCAAAAGATTGTTCTGTATTATTCACGACACCAAAAGCACAGCTAGAAGATAAGGGAAAGTTTGTTTTTGCGCAAGAACTTCCCTTGATTTATACAAGTATTGTTGGACATGGATTTGAGGTAAAATTTGGAATCAGGTATCCTCCTTATGAAATTTTAGCTGATGGAAAACCAATTCCTATAGAATCAAGCCAAACCATCATCCAGAAAGGCGGAAAATCGACATTAATGTTACTTTTTGTAGTAGGAGGATTTAAACAGGCTATCGTAACGCTTGCTAAAGGCACTGCTGGATTGCCCATGATAAGTAGAACTATCAAATTAAGAATAAGTGTCGACGGCAAACTTCATAAAGTAAAACTTGAACCTGCGCAAGATGGGAGTTATGTTGCAGAAGTTTTAAATTAGATTTTGGATTGCAATTTATAGTTTAAGCTTACCCGTTAAAACTTTACAATCTGCGAAATACATGGGTTCGCCGTCTCTATTAAATTTTTTAGACTTACGTATTTGAGTTGCTTCTGTCTTTGTCTTAAGAATCATACCATCGCTCGCTTTGTAATCACACCAATCTTCACAAATAACTGAAAACTTCATTTCACATGTTGTGTCTTTGGAATCTTTTTCTTCTTTTTCTGAAGGTTTACCGAGTAATTCTTTAGGTATAAGTGCTGACATTAAGGAGCATCCAGCAGTTCTATAATTTAGCAACCCTTGTTGGTCATTTTCCGAGGATTTAAAGACATGGAGTACTGGGTTTTTCAATCTGAGTAGTGTGCCATCTTCCAACTTGTATTTGCTCCAAGGTTCACGTAATATTTCAAAATCTATTTCTGTTTCTGTAGCCATTTTTTCACCTCTACCTACGTTTTATGTAGTCTCTAACACTTATTTTGGCTTGCGTTTTGTATTAATTAAGTCATTTAACGATCTTTTTTCCAGGTTAGTCGTGACTATGCCCGTAATAACACTTTAAAAAAGATTTAGGCTTCATCTGTCGTAACTCGATTTTTTGCTTTTTCCACCAGAGCCTCAGCCATGTACACTGGAATTACTTCTATGCTTTTTCTCTTGATCATGAAACGGCAAAAAGCCAGTTCGCTTCTAATTTTTCCAGTGAACCACCATTTGTTGAAACGTTCTATGTCTTGGGGCATCATAGCTAAAAACATTGGTAAATTATACTTTACCTATACCTAAAAATTTGGGTACAACACATTAACCTAAATGAGCCTCCCAAAAAAAACAATAGCCCACAGAAGCCTTTTAATCCTAATTTTGTTCAACTTCAGCTAAGATAAAAAATATTGGTTCTTGTTTCCATCGCGCGCCGCGCGGTTTCTTTACAATTACTGAAGATTAACCACCACCCAGCAATTCGGAACAACCAGTTAATCCTAAAGAAAACGGAGCAAACTCAAATCTGTACAGCAACAGAGGACGAATCATAAGCTATATCCTTCATTATCTTAATCGAGTAGAATCATAACCCGAAATAGACACAAAGAAGTTGATTTAGCGTAGGAGCAAAAAGATTTTTTATAACAAAAAAGGGAAAGTAAAGGTTTGTTGATTTACTTCACTTTATGGTCGTTTTCTTAGCATCAGCATTGCTAGTACAGCGCCGATTACAATGATTACGATTATTATGGCGATTCCTATGCCAATGACGTACGTATTAGTATTTGATGCTGGTGTGGGTGTTGGTGCCGCAGTTGCAACAGGAGCATTCATAATGTTAAAAGTAGTTTCTGCAGTTGATGGCCAGTAACCGTTGGTGCCTGCGAAAGTTGCAGTAACTGTGTAATTGCCTGCAGGGTGAGGTGTCCATGTGAGGCTGTACATACCGCTTGCATCAGTTGTCGCTGTGCCGATGGTGTATGTGTTGTGGTTAGAATCAGTGACAGATATCGTGACTGGAACGCCTGTAAAGTTGAGTGGTTTTGCTTGTTGCTGGTAAACGTAGCCCATCCACGCGCTCATGCTTGCATCCGATGCAACTGGAACTCCATTTGGAAAGTCAGCTGCCTGCTCTGCCTGTGTCGTGCCAGCGGAAACATCCATCACCGTGCCTCTTACAACGACGTTATCTCCTAATGTTGTAACATCCGGTGAAGCTGTAACTGATGTATCGCTTGGTCCTCTGCCTACAACGTAGATAGAGTTGTCGTAGCCATTGTACCATGTATTATAGCCGTCTGCCATAGCATAAGAGATAGTGAAAAACTCGCCAGTATAACCTGAAATAGTCCAGATTTGCTTTCCGTTTGTAGCGTTAACAGCGCTATTTACTGCACCTTTGAAAAGCGGTGTTTCGATAGTGTGCTCAGTAGTAACTAAGTATACGACTCCGTTGCCGATAGCGTTAATCTGCATTGGATAATCGCCGAAAGGCGTGTTGAAACCAGCGTATGTGCTGTTGCCTGAGCCGCCGTTACCATAAGTCCACTCAACCTTTCCAGTTGTCAAATTATAACAGTAGAGTATTCCTGCATAGCCGTCGCTGTAGAGGTTGCCGTAAGCAGCAACACCGCCCATTATTGGAATTGCAGGGTTACCGTAGTAGTCAAGAGCTGCTTGAGATGGAGTTGGACCCCAAAGCTTCGCGCCAGTTGCCATGCTGTAGCCTACCCATTGCATAGTTTCCTTGTATCCTTCTACGAAGACACCGTGACCAGCGTCAGCTGTTGGATCAGCGCCGCCTGGTGACACTGTAATGTTGCCTGATGGTGCATCGACAGTATTAGTCCACAGTATATCGCCAATGGAGCCTGCCTTCATATTTACAGCGAAGTAATTATACGGACTCTCTGGCCACGGGGGGGATGCAGCGAAAAAGCTACCCGACCCTGGCATAGTGCCGTTTTCGCAGATCAGCATATTGTTATAGAATGCATCTTCTATCGTTGGAGCTGTTGTTAGAGAGGGCATCGAAATGTTCCAGTCGTATAAACTAGCTTCGTAAGTGGGGAAACCGTTGATCATCATGTTGCCTCCTGTCCAGGCTCCATTAGTTATCGTTGGTACTAAACCTGGCACTGTTGACCCACCAGAATATGTATTGTCCCAAAGTCTGGATGAATTCCATTCTTGCAAGTAATATTGTACTGGGCCTGTAGGGATTCCAAAAAAGGTTGGTCCTAGGTTTACAAGGGATACTATCAGATGTTCACCGTGGGGGCCTAGCATTGTTGTGCCTGAGGGAACGTTGGTTACGTTGAATAGCGGGGTTCCTGTGAATCCATCAAAAGCTTCCCATGTTGTTCCGACGGTTGCTATTAGTATTGGTGGCCAAGTTCCGTGTTGGTTAGGGTCTTCAGCATCGTATATGTAGCCGAATGATATTTGAGGCACTTTGGGGTTGCTCCAAATTACCTGTCCTGTTTGCAGGTTAACGCAGGTTGTTGGTCCATTTTCAGAGCCCGACCATGCGACTGGTGGATTGTAGTAGAGCATTCCGTCTAGTATTATCGGATCGGTGTATCTTTGACTGTATGCTGATCCTTCGAAAAATGTGTTTCCTAGAATGGCTGTGCTTGCGGTTCCTCCGACGATTCCTCCGGCTTGAAGCGGCTTTGTCCACATGACATGGCTGGTTTGTGATCCTACTGCATCGCCCGGAAAAGACTGCTGGTTTGAACTAAAACCAAAGCCTGAGTAGCCGGGATCTCCTGTGCCTAACCAGTTTGACGCAAGATTGTACCAGTTAGTGTTTTCACCGTATATTGGTCGTGTCCAGTAAGCTGTCGGCAACGGTTCGCTATTTATAGCGCCAGGAATCGCTGTTGACTGCACAGTAAGCGTTGTTGATGCAGAACTGGCCCCATAAGAATCGTTAGCAATTTGATCTGGCGTAGGTGGACCGCCAAATGGGGAAGTAGCGAGAGTGGCGTGGGGATATGCACTGACGACTAGTCCTGGAAAAGTAAAGTTGAAAGTGTAGGTACCAACTGCTGTAGGAGTAAAGACATAGTCTTGGGCTGATGTTGGGTCTGAGATAGTAGCAAAAGTCGTTGTACTTGCTGTACCGTTTGGCGGTGTAATGGTAAGTTCGTAGTTATGGAATCTATAAGGATTTGATGGCCCTGCCTGGTCAAAAACCTGGTTAAGCCAAAAGATAACGTAGGTTGACTGACCGACGCCTATTGGGTTAGGTGAAATAGTGATGAAAGCGAATGTTGAAAGGGTATATGTAGGTGATGAGGCTGCGTGAGTAGGTGGTATTAGTATCATTGAAGCTGACATTGAAAACATAAAGAATAAAGCAATCGTAATAGCTGCAATTTTATGTTTAGCAATTTGCATTTTTCTTTTCTCCTTATAATTTTGTATCTAATACTTACTGGAATTTTATTTATAAAGCTATGCCCATAGCTATTCAAAAAAAACGCTTAATCGTATTTTTTAGCGCGCATAAGTGCTCATTAATTCTTTTTTAGCTTGATTTCTCAAATGGAGTCTTTTTTAGGCGTTTAGTACGCGAAAGCCGTTATGCCAGTTGGCCAGTTCAGGCCTGCCTATCCTGTGAGCCAAGATTGCCACGGCATACATGCATGCGAATCAAATGGCCACGTGCATCCGCACCCTGGCTACGCCTCTCCAACGCAGGTTCTACATCGTTAACTCCATCTTTCCAGCCCGAAAACTCCTCTCAACAGCCCGATATAAAATGGTCGTCTTTCAAACTCTTCTAAGTCCAGTGGCCCGAAAAATTTGCCGCTCTCTTAAGCTCTCCTCAATTCGCGAGAAGACATACCTATGAAATGGCAAAGCCAGTTCGCTTCTAATTTTCCAGTGAACCACCATTCGTTGAAACGTTTTATGTCTTGCGGCATCATAGTTAAAACCATTGGTAAATTATACTTTACCTATACCTAAAATTTAGAAGTAACATATTAACTTAAATGAGCCGTGCGGAGTGCGTTATCATTTTTAAAACAATTTCGGAAAGTGCGTGCCCTTTTGTGGAGTAGATAACTTTAAAGTAGGCGCACTATAAGATTTGGGTGTTTTTTGGGAAAATCAAGTTAAATAGGTGCTGGGAATTGGGTTCTTTTGTTAGAGTGAGATTTGGAATGGCTGAAGCTCTGAGTTGGAGGTGGTAAGGGCTGGCTGGTCGGGCTACGGAGATAGCTAAGGTTTCTGCTAAGGGCGGGGTTTACCTCTTCTGGGGCATTGTCGTCTCGACTCTTGTTTCAGCGGTCGGCGTCATCATTTTGGCTAGGGTCATGCAGCCACAGGATTATGGTTTGTACACGATTGCCTTGGCTGCACCAAACTTAATTGGGACGTTTAGAGATTGGGGCATGAACTCAGCCATGATAAAGTACACAGCACAGTACAGTGCTGAGGAAAAGCCAGAGCGTGTGCGAAGCATTTTCTTGGCCGGTTTAGTTTTTGAGGTGATTTTAGGTCTAGCACTTTCTTTCCTCTCGTTTTGGCTTTCAGGCTTCATTGCAACCGACATTTTTAAGAGACCCATAACCGCCCTGATTCAAATATCCTCTTTCACCATTTTAGCAGGTGCTTTTTTAAACGCTGCCCAAGCCGCTTTTACAGGGCGCGAACAAATGAAGCCCAACAGCATAACGCTTGTGTTTGGCTCTCTTTTCCGCTCAGTTTTGTCTCCGCTGCTTGTGTACGTGGGTTTTGGCGTTTCAGGCGCAGTTGTGGGTTACGCAGCAGGCTCGCTGGGCGGAGGTTTAATAGGCGTTATCTTAATGATGGAAATCTACTACGGCCTAAAGAAGAAGAGCAGTTTTGCGCAACCCTTGAAAATCTGGGAAACCATGAAGTTCATGTTCCGATACGCGTTGCCCCTGTCTTTTTCAAGCATATTCAACAGCTTCTTAGCCCAGTTCTACACCGTCATAATAGCAATCTACGCCTCAAACTTCCTCATAGGCAACTACGCCGTAGCTAATAACTTCACTGTACTGCTCACCTTTTTTGCAACACCCATAACAACCATGCTATTCCCAGCTTTCTCAAAGCTGAACCCCGACAAAGACAAAGAAACGCTGAAAATTGTTTTTAAAAGCTCCATAAAGTATTCTTCTCTACTTGTGATTCCACCCACCATCGCAGTAATAGCTTTAGCTAGCCCTATCGTTTCCGCCTTGTTCGGTGCAAAATATGCGGACGCCCCCCTGTTTCTTGCTCTGCTCGCAGTAAACTACCTCCTAACGGCTTTCGGCCAGTTAAGCACGCTTAATCTGATCAGCGGCCAAGGAAAAACAGGGTTCTACCTCAAACTCGCCATCGTCAACACGGTTGCAGGTATCGCCTTGGCAGTTCTGCTTGTTCCAACCTTTGGAGTAGTAGGGCTGATAATAACAACAATATTCGACGGGGTTCCAGGACTATTCATATCGCTGCACTGGATTAAGAAGCATTACGACGCGACTGTGGATTGGGCTTCGTCAGCTAAGCTACTCATTTCGTCCGGCGCCTCGGGAGCTATAGCGTATTCTGCCGTCTCATTTGTAAGCTTAAGCAGCTGGCTTAGACTAATACTTGGCCTGGCAGTTTTTGCCGTAGCTTTTCTTCTGATTGTGATCGCTACACGGACCCTTAGAAAACCTGATATCGATACCCTCAGATTAATGACCGACGAACTAGGCCCCCTCAAAGGCATAATTGACAAAATCCTAAAAATCCTAGAAAGACTGATTAGCCTCTTGATTGCATAACTGAACGCACTGCTTTGAGTTTTAGCACCCTTTTGAATTTGTGCACGCCTAAATTCAAGCGTAGGAGTAGTCACTCAACTAAAAAGTCCCGGTTTAGGACATAAGAGAAACTACACGAAAAACTACTGCCCTAAGCACTTCTCAAGTCGCCAAAAACTTTCGCGCGGTTTCCGTAAACGCTTATAAGTCAATTTGTTTGTGTATCATCGAACAAGTCCGAATTAGGCTATGGATGTTGAATCGATGAAAGTTGTTGTGCACTGGAGCGGAGGCAAAGATTGTTGCACAGCTTATCACAAAGTGATTGAGCAAGGTCATGAAGTAGCCTGCCTCGTCACCTACATTTACATGGAACCTTATGTTTTTCACAGTTTTCGAGTTATAGAATTACAATCCAAAGCCCTAGGTACTCCACACATGTTCGTGAAGATAACCGACAACCGATACGACGACATAATGGGCACATTAGAGCGCTTGCACAAAGAGCAAGGCGTTGAAGGCATCGTAACAGGCGACATCGACAACGTACATCACAGACGCGTATGGAAAGACGCCTGCAGAAAATTAGACATGAAGCTTATAATGCCCATGTGGGATCGACCTCTCAACCTCATTCCCGGCAGCCGCTACCGAAAACGAATAATGAGCATGGAACTTTCGACAGGAATTAAAGCGATCCTCAGCTGCGTAGACCAGCGGTACTTTGATGAAAAATGGCTATGCCGTGCGATTGACGAGAAATGCATTGAAGACCTGAAGTCCTTGGTAGGTCCTCCTGGCAAGGGAATCGATGTTTCGGGCGAGCCTGGAGAGTACCATTCAACATCGCTTGATGCGCCGCTGTTTAAGCAACGCATTGAAATTACTAAGTACACGAAGAGAAGCCGAGTTGTTGATTTCGGCGGGTCGCCGTATCGAGAGGGAAACTTCCTCTACATGGACATTGAAGAGGCAGTCCTTAAACCCAAAGACGCAGGTAGCCTCTCCTAAGAAATTACCACCTTATGCTGTTTTATGGCAATGTTGATAAAGCAAACATACGCCTAAAATAAACAAAGCTGGAGTTGAGCCGGTCATGGAAAAAGAAGTTGTTGGCAACCTAAATGTAATTTGGCTTTGCGGAGGAACAACTGCAGACATAACCCCGGCACAACCCTTAAAATTCAATATGAACGACGCCTGCGAAAAAATTAAGAAACAGCATTGCAAAATTCGCGTAAAGTCGTCGATGGTTTTGATGTTTGATTACATGAAGCTCGACATCAGCCTCTTCGACGGGGGACGTATGCTGATAAAAAACGTTAGCGACAAGGAAACGCCGCTTAAGGCTTACCGGAATATTCTAAAAACAATAAACATAACCATATAAAAAACACCCTTTTGCGTAGAAAAAAGGGCGCGCATAAGTGGTCATTAATTCTTTTTTAGCTTAATTTCGCAAATAGAGCTGTTTTTAGGCGTTTAATACGTGAAGGCTGCGATGCTGTTTGCCAGTTCCGGCCTGCCTATCCTGTGAGC
>JBEKNP010000039.1:0-26922 GCA_049522695.1 Bathyarchaeia archaeon
GAAGTATTGTTTTCAGTATAAAAGTGTACGTGGGAAGGCGGGTCCGACGGGAATTGAACCCGCGACCCCCGGATTAAAAGTCCGGTGCTCTAGCCTGACTGAGCTACGGACCCCGCTTAAATCGTTGCGGACTGATAGAAAAATGAGAAGGGGTTTTTTAGCATTTCGATTAGAATAGTGGTGAAAGGAAATAGGTTAATGGATTGTTTGTGCTTTCAGAATAGTTGTCATGAAGCTTTTGATTTTATCCTGCGAGTTAAGTACGGTTTCAATGGTTTTTGCGCCTTGTTCAGTGAGTTTGTAGACTCTTTTTCTTTCTATCCATACTCCTTCGACTAGGCTGTTTCTTTCAAGAGAGTATAGTAGCGAGTAAACTGTGCCTGAACTGGCTAGGAAGCCGAATTTGTTGTGGATAAATGATATCACGTCGTATCCGCTTATTGGTCCGTTTTGTAATTCAGCCATTATTATTGTGTCCATAAAGCTTTTGATTACTTTTTCATGCATTTTTTTCAATATTTTTGCTTCTGATTTTTCGTTGTTAACTGTTATTGTTAATGCTACCATGTTTTTTCACGCTCACTATTGTTTATTCGTGTTTAGATATATAAGATTTATTCGGATTTAGAATAAAATATTATAACATGACTAAAAAAGTATAAACAAATTAAAACCTGCGCTCGCTTATTATCATCACAAATTGGTCATTGCGCATTTACATGTATTATGCCATGGCATGACAGCGAATACTAGCTATTTTACATGGAAATGTCATAGCCTTGAAGTAAATGTTAAAAAATTTTCATTTTTCATATACATAAACACGCGTAACCATAATATAATTTTAACGCAAAATTTCTATTTTCCTGCATCAGTAGCTGATTTTAATAGTTAGCGATATATGTGCATGTTAAGAAACGTTATCTCTTCTTTTACGCTAAAAGATGTTCGGTGCCCTAAAATTGATTTCATGGAAATATACATTTAAACGATTAAATGAAGAATACGAATTAGCCAACAAAAAGAAGCAAGCGCTAGACAAGCTTTTTGAAAGTGGCAAAATTTCTCAATCAACTCGTGACTCTTTTACCAATGACATCAATACGGCAATAGTACAAATCGAAAAACAACAGAAAGAACTAATTGAAAGCATGCAACTAAAAACCCAAGAATTAGAAAATCAAATTAAAACCTTAGAAATACTTCTTGCTAACTATGAAATTCAACATATCGTGGGAGAAATTGACGAGCAAATTTATCAACAAGAAATCAACCTTCTCACAACTGGATTAGAAACAACTAGAAACGAACTAAACGTAATAAAGCAATCCACAAACCAACTATGCTCCCCAATATCAATACAAACGCCCGTAGCCCCCGAACCAGTTGCTCCAATAATCGAAGCTCAGGTTTCAGAACCAGCGCCGGTAGAACCAACCCCAGTGGAGGTTCCCGTTGAAGCCGCCCCGATTGAAACATTAATTGAAACATCGCCAGAATCGCTCGTTCCCGCTGAAACTGCTCCCGCTGAGGTTCCCCTTGAAACTATAAAAGCTGAAGCAGCTCCAGTTGAAAGTGCTCCAATTGAGGCCGCCCCAGTTGAATCAACTCCAATCGAAACTATTCCAGTCCCGATCGAAACAATCGAAGCTGCTCCAGTCGAAACTACACCAGTGGAAGCTGCTCCAGTTGAAAGTGCTCCAATTGAGGCCGCCCCAGTTGAATCAACTCCAATCGAAACTATTCCAGTCCCGATCGAAACAATCGAAACTGCTCCAGTCGAAGTTGTCCCCGTTGAGACTCCAACCGTAGAAGTCACTCCAGAAGAGATCGCTCCAGCTGCTCCCGCAGAACCCGAAGTACAAGTAATAAACGAACCAGAACCTGAAATTGCTCCTCAAGAGCCAGCGATAACCGAGCCAATAATACAAGAACCATCCATAATTACAGACGCAGAAGCTCCAGAAGCAACATTAGCGACCGAACAACCGGCTGTTGAAGCGGAAACAGCAAACATTACTCCAGCCGAAGTAATCGTTGAAGCAGAACCAGAACAATCCGCAAAGGTTCCACTTCAAGATTTTGAGGTGATTCCTGAAACAACGCCAATTGAGACAACACTTGAGAAAGTTATGGAGACACTAAATGAACCAGTTATCGAGCCAGTAATAGTTGAGGAGACTACAGTTCCGGCCCACCCTTTGGAGGCCCCACAGGGGGCGCACACGGAAGCAGAGCAAAGCAGCGAAGAAGCCGCAGCCGCAACCGAAACAGAAGACTCCAGTAAAGAAGAAAGCGAATAAGGCTATTTCATAATTTCTTTTTCTTTTTATTTTTCGATTGACTTTCAATCGTGTTAGCATTAAGTTTTCAAAAGAGACTGCAATAATTTAATTGCAGACCATGCAGCCAATGCGCTTGTATGTGGATTATCGGGATGAGGGTCGTTTGCAAAACGCAAAAACATTTCACCGAACCGCCATTTAACTTGAATCTCGTGTGTGTTACGCTTAACTGTAGGGTCAGAGACAACTCGTACTTTTACTTTGGCTGGTTTAACAGTTAACGCTAAAGTGGCAGCAACGTTCATTTCCCTTGGAAACAGTCTGGCTGCTTCTTCAGCGTAGCCTTCGTAAACAATTTTTTCCTCTTTGTTGTCAGTCTCTAAAGCTTTCGGATTCTTGCGTGAAGTCAAAACTACCTCGTCAATACCCGCTAAAGCTGCACTGGAAAGCGCATCTAAACCGCCGATAGCACCCGAAGGAACATGAACCCTGCCCAAATCAACATTCAAATCCAGAAGCGCGCCTGTGCTCATGACGATTAGCTCGATTCCTGCAGAAACGATTTTTGGAACATAATCTTTAGCCGCCTGTTGCGACGCCGCTTCCACAATAACCTTAGGATTTAGTGCAAGTAATTCATCAACGTTTCCAACAATAGTGACAGGAAAATTGAGTTTACTTTTAAGCGTCTGAGCTTTTGAAGCGTCAAAGTCGTAAACAACAAGCTCGTCACACACTACCATTTTGCGCTCAAATGCTTCCGCCAGTACAGTGCCAATCGCACCGCATCCTATCAAACCAACTTTTACCTTGCCTTTAACCATGCTTGCACCTCAATATTCTGCTTTGATATAAACATCGTAGGAGCTAACTTGCCGTTCTTCAGACCGCTTTTCAGAGAGAACTTCTATGTTGGTCACTTTCAAGGTTCCAGCAATGTCTCCACTGGCTGAGGAGATAACTTTCGTGGTCTCGTCGGTGTCAGCGTAAATAATCAAGTTTTTCATTGGTGCGTTTAGCGGCAGCTTTTTCTCTGCCTTGTCATGGCGTACTTCACCGATGATAGCAATAAGTAAGTCTCCGTTCTTTTCAGCCTTCTCATCTGCAAGCTCCGAATTGAATTTGGGCCAGGGTGAAGTCTGCAAGCTCTCAAAGCCTTTGTTTTCGGCGAACATGTGCTGGTAAATCTCTTCAGTCAAATGCGGAGTCACAGGCGCCAACAATTGCAGTATGCGGTAGAGCACCTCGTAGAGTGTATACTGGGCTGACAACCGTTTTGATTGCCCATGCAAGTCAGGGTTGTAGAGCCTGTCTTTGACTGCTTCAACATAGTAGTCGCAGAAAACATGCCAAGTAAAATTGCGTATCTCTTCAACTGCAATGTTAAACTGGCATTTTTCAAAAGCCTCAGTAACTTTCTTTGTCAAATTTTCGGCTTTGCTAATTATCCACTTGTCAAGAGGCTGAAGCTCCAAATCAGCGTGCGCTTGGGGCTTGTAGTCGGCTAAGAGGTTACTTGTAAAACCCGAGGCATTCCACAGCTTAACCAAGAAGCGCTTGCCATACTCAACATCCTGCGCTCGATAAGGAATGTCCGAGCCTGTTGCACCGCCGCCAGCAGCCCATTGTCTAGTAGCATCGGCTCCGTACTTGTTTAGCACTTCAGGCGCCGCAGCGTAATTCTTCAGCGATTTACTCATTTTTCTGCCGTCTGAGCCAAGCACCATGCCATTGATTAGGCAACTCTTAAACGGTTCCTCATTAAAAAGCGCGAGGTGCCGAACCATCAAGTAATACGCCCAAGTCCTAATTATGTCAGTGCCTGAGGGATGAACGTCCGCTGGGAAAAGATGCTTCCAATCAGCTCGGTCAGGCCAGCCAGCGTGCACAGCACATGTTATCGACGAATCCATCCAAGTGTCGAAAACGTCCTGTTCAGCAGTGAAATCTTTGCCGCCACATTTTGGACATTTCTCGATGCGTGGGTTTTCAAGTTTCGGGTCTATGGGAACCCATTCTTCTCTGGCTAGGATTAGTTCGCCGCAGTTTTTGCAGTACCAAACTGGAATTGGCGTGGCAAAGAGGCGTTGGCGGCTGATGACCCAGTCCCAATCGAGTGATTTTGCCCAGTCAATTAGGCGGTTTTTCATGTAATCGGGATACCAAACTATCTCGTTCGCTGCCTCGACTACTTGGTCGGTTAGTTTGCGGGTGTTCATGAACCATTGTACGCGTTCTAAGACTTCGACTTGGGTTTTGCAGCGGTCGCAGACGCCGACTTCATGGCTGATTTTTTCGGTTTTCTCAAGTAGTCCAGCGTCTGTTAAGTCTTTGACTATGGCGGCGCGTGCTTGATTGAGGTATAAGCCAGCGTATTTGCCGCCGTTCTCGTTTAATTGTCCGTTCTCTTTGAGGAGCATGATGATGGGTAACTTGTGCTTTATGACGGTTTTGACGTCTTCTTTGTCGCCGTAAGTGCAAATCATAACGACTCCTGTGCCGAATTTGGGGTCAACACATTCGTCAGCTATCACTTTCACGGGGCGGTTGACTATGGGGACAACGATAGTTTTGCCGATGTACTTGCTATACCGCTCGTCTTTTGGGTTGACTTCGATGGCGACGCAGGCAGGAATGAACTCTGGTCGGCTGGTGGCAATCAAGGCGTAATCGCTTGTGCCTTCAAACGGGAAGCGGATGTAATGTAGTATGCCATCTTTTTTGACGTAGTCCACTTCTGCGTCAGCAATTGCAGTTTCGTCATGCGGACACCAATTCACTGGGTGCATGCCTCGGTACATGTATCCTTTTTTGTAGAGCAAAATGAAGCTACGTTGAGTCCGACGCCAATAATCCGGGTCCATTGTGCGGTACTCTGTATTCCAATCTATGCTGCAGCCAAGCTTAAGAATGCCTTCTTTCATCATGACAATGTATTTTTCCACCAGCTCCATGCACCATTTGCGGAACTGCTCAGGCGGCACATCTCGTTTGCGTATGTTATATGTTTTTTCAACTTGGATTTCTATGCCTAAGCCGTGGCAGTCCCAGCCTTGCGGGAAGAGCACGTTGAAACCTTGCATGCGTTTGTACCTTGCTACCATGTCAAAGTAGGTCCAGTTGAGCACATTGCCCATGTGGAGTTCGCCTGACGGATAGGGCGGCGGAGTGTCTATGCTATAGGGAACGCGTTTTTTATCGTTCCAATCGTAGTGGTAGATGCCCATTTCTTCCCATTTCTGCTGCCACTTACGCTCAATTTCCGCAAAGTTGTAATCTTTAGGCAAAGGCTGCATGCTAATCAATCCAGTTCGTTAGTGCTGACGGTAGGAAACTAAAATATAACCTAAAAACATTACCCCCTCTTAAGCAAGAGTTATGTCAATTATGCTGTTGCTTTATCAAAAAAATAAATAAAAAAGAAATTCGAGGCTGCTGACTATGTTTTTCTGTCTATCTGTTTCTTTCGCTTCGTACGAAGAGGAATGTTCCAACTACAAAAGACGCTACCGAAATTGCAACGACAATCGCTAAATCGAGCAGTGGGTTGTATAGGGCTATTTGGCTGTAGAATGGTGTACCTTGATAGACTAGTCCTCTGAGCAAATCAACTATGTAAGTCAGTGGCATGGCATGTGATAGGGCGCTTAAGACGCCGCTGGATTTGTTTATCGGTATGAATGCGCCTGAGAGGAACATCTGGGCAAATGTGAACAGGATTACGCCTCTATCCGCTGTTTTTGGGCTGCTGCTAAATATGCTGGCAACTAACACGCCGAGAGTTCCGCCTGATATGCAGATAAGTGGCGCCAACACAAGGATCCAGCCGATTGCCGACAGCCCGATGGATATGCCCATAATGGGGGCGATGATGACGAATGCGAAAAGCTGTAGTATGCTTGTGATGCTGCCTCCTACGATTTTACCGAGTATGATTGAATAGCGCGATATTGGAGCTACAAAGATTTCCTGCGTGAAATCGTTTTCTCGGTCTTCGACAAGTGATGTGACGCTCATCATAGTGTTCATGGAAATTGTTGCGGCGACCATTCCTAAAAGCGCAAACTGAAGGTAATTGTACCCTAGACCGCCACCTAAGTTTTGCGCAATAACGCCACCTAGAATTCCCAGAAACAAAACCGGAAAAAGTAAACTAAAAGCAAGCGAAGTCTTCCAATCCTTAAAGAACCGCAATATCTCTCGGGCGGCAATAACTACAACTGCGTTTAGGTCTTTTTGAAGTGGATTCATTAAATCGTGACCTCCTGGGTTTTATTTTCGATTAAATCCATGTACGCTTCTTCGAGGGTCGGTGTATGGAGCTCCATGCAAGTTAGTGGCATCTTGATTTGTGCTAGAATTTGCTGTGGCGTTTGCTCCTCAAAATAGATTTTGATCTTACCGTCCACCGTAGTCTCTGACTTAAAGTTCGCAATCTGGGAATATAGCATGCTTCGGTTTTCAGCGTCTAAAACGAGGTACTTACCAAGTAACCGGTTTTTCATCTCGCTTGGTGTTCCCAGAAAAATAATTTGTCCATGATTTACTATGCATACCCTGTCAGCGTTTTCGGCTTCTTCGATGTAGTGTGTGGTGAGGAATATTGTGGTGTTTTGGTTTTTGGCTACTTTTCGTAAATAGATCCATAGATCTCTGCGGGAAACGGCATCTAATCCTTGACTTGGTTCATCTAAGAACAGCACTTTGGGCTTTATCATTAACCCGCGGATGATTTCTAGCTTACGCTTCATTCCGCCTGAGAAGGTTTTAAGGGGTTTGAACAGGTCCTCACGTATACCCATAAACCCGGCCATCTCTAAAACCTGATTTTGATATTCCTTGGGCATGAGTCGAAAGAATGGCTTGTAAGAATAGACGCCGTAGAGGTTTACGTGTAAACGTACGTTTTCTTCGGCCGATAAGTTGAGGTCTAAGCTTGGATTCTGGAAAATGATTCCGACATTTTCGCGTACATTTTTTGCTTGGGTGCTTACGTCGTAACCTGCTATGGTTATGTTTCCGCTTGTTTTTGCCAGTGTTGTGGTTAAGATTGATATTGTGGTTGTTTTTCCTGCTCCGTTGGGTCCGAGAAACGCGAAGAATTCGCCGGGGTATACATCGAAGCTGATGTTGTTTACGGCTGGTTTCTCGGTTTTGCGGTAGCGTTTGGTTAATTTTTCTACGTGTATGATTGACTGCATTTTTCAGCCCTCATTTGCTTAACATTGTTAAATAAACTTAACGTTGTTAAATAAATACTTAACGGTGTTAAATAATCAATTAACGCGGTTAAACATATAAACAGCCAACCCACAATCAACAGTAATGAAAACAAGAAAAACCAAGACGCCACACATACAACCCGACGCCGTCATAAAAGCCGCATTGGAAATATTAGACGCTGAAGGCCTAGAAAACGTAACCCTAAGACGCATAGCAGCAAAACTAAACGTACAAGCGCCCGCTCTATACTGGCATTTCAAAAACAAACAAGACCTCACAGATGACATGGCTCAAGCAATCCTTTCAAACGCAAAACTCGACAACTTCACCGCACCAACCGACATAAACAATTGGCCCACATGGCTAGCCGATTTAATGCATTGCTTACGTAATGCGCTGATAGCTTACAGAGACGGAGGACGCGTAGTTGCGGGAGCAACGTATGGCCGCGCCTACACTTTAGAGAAGATAATGGTAGGTGTTACTCGATTTTTAGAAAAAGCTGGATTTGACAAGCTCAATGCGGGTCTAGCTGCCGGCACAACAATCGATTATGTTTGGGGTTTTGTAATTGAAGAGCAGGCAGGAATTGAACCACCGCAAGACGTTCAATCTATCGGGACTAATTCAGAGGATGATGCATTTTTAAGCGCAATAATGGAAGAATACCACAAACTCACCCCTACAGAAATTTTTGACTGGGGCTTGCAAGCAATAATAACAGGGTTAAAAGCAGCTCGAAATAATGCTAATTTACCAGGTCCACCACCCGCATAATATTTTTTGGATCGTTTCTTTCGTAATTCTAAAATACAACATTTCTGAATCAATTTACTGTAAGGTAATTCGGGGAGCTGGGAAAATTGACCTGGCTGAGAGGACGGCTGTGTGCTGTCGACCAAATGAACCTGAACTTAGATGATACTGGCTAAGGGAATAGTCAAAATTGCTATTTTCGTTGGATTGCAGTAAAGCCTATTCATTAACACTAAGCTACATCTCACTCGACTGCTCTCCCTTCGAAAAAAGTGTGCGCAATTAATTGCCTAATTTCTTTTGATGTTATCGAAAAATTCTCTGGGCGTTAGAATTCTGGTTTTTTTGAACCTGCCAAGTTTAAGGAGATGTTTGTCTCCGGATACTATAATGTCTGCTCCAGATGCCAAGGCGCATTCTAGTATTTTGTTATCTTCAACATCTTCATCTATAACTTGAAGTTTCAACTTGGGCTTAACTATTATTGAGTTCGCTTCGATGGCTCGTAGAATTTCTCTTTCGTCTACGTTTGCTTTTCTTAGGATTTCAGCGATTTTGGGGTACAATAGGACTTTAGACATTTCCAAGATGATGTCTTTGCTAACATAAACTGTTAGTTCTTGTTTTACTTGCGAAAACTCGTCAGTAAGAATCTTTTTCATGAAGATTGAAAGCCAAACATTCGTGTCGAAAACTACTTTGACCTTCTTGCCCACTCGACTGCCTCAGCCACAATTGTATCAACATCAATAGACTCTTCGCTGGTTGCCTTTTCAATTTTGTTAGCTATGTCCTCAATGGATACTTCCTTAGTTTTCCTGAGTAGTATATCTCCATTGCGAGTAAGCACCAAAAGCTTCTCGCCCCCCTTCACTCCCAATTTCTTGCGGACTTCTCTGGGGATTACTATTTGACCTTTAGATGAAACCTTGATTATGTCCTCGATTTGTTCTCTCATATATTACCAAAATATTCTACAAGTAAATAAATTTTTACATTTCTACCAAACGATCACCTAAAAGCAACAGTATATCATTAGCGAAAAAAAATAAACCGCGGGGAAAAATTCGACTACACGGAAAACCAAGTCTTTAGCAAAACTAATATGCGACAAAGCAGCAATATCTCCTTCAGATAAGGTCTCGGGGAGCTGGGAGAATGACCCGGCTGAGAGGACGGCTAATTGCTGTCGACCCTTAGAACCTGACCCAGGTAATACTGGCGGAGGGACAAAAATGAAACAACAAACTGAACCGACTAAAAATAATAATGTTTTCTCAACCAAGATACTTGCAGAAATAATTGTGTTTGTGGCTCTGGCGGGAGCATTAGCTTTGGTTAGCCGCTTTTTCTTTGTGCTTCCTCAGGGAGGAGACATTAATCTTGGGATGGTGCCTATCTTTTGGTTGGCTCTGCGAAGAGGACCAAAAATCGGCATATTTGCAGGCGCCGTGCTTGGCGTGGTTGACCTTGCGATTGAGCCTTTCGTTGTCAACCCTGCACAATTCATTCTTGATTATCCCTTAGCGTTTGCGTGTCTTGGACTTGCAGGATTCTTCCGAAACCTTACAGTTGCTGGTCCAGTTATCGGTGTAGTCGTAGGCGGTACAGGACGCTTCTTGTCTCACTTTACTTCGGGCGTGATCTATTTTCCTCAGTACGCGCCGCCAGGCATGAGCCCAATCGTTTACTCCGCGGTATATAACGGAATCTACATGGTGCCAAGCATTATAATCTGTGCATTCGCAATTTTCCTACTGCAAAAAAGCAAGACTCTAAACATTTACGTGTAAGGTTCAAAGAAACATGGGAAAACTGTCCAATAAGGAACTGAAAACACTGTTAAGCTGCATAAAGAAGGATTCACGAGTCATCATTCCACCCATGGTTGGCTACGATTCAGGTGTGCACCTTTTAGATGGCAAATACGTGGTGGTTGCTAGTGACCCATGCACTGGCGTTCCAGAAGAATGGTTCGGTTGGCTACTAATCAACTATGCAGCCTCAGACCTTGCGCTTTCCGGAGCCAAACCAGAATTCTGCACCATCAACCTGCTAGGACCATCATCAACTAAACCATCAACCTTCCAAAAAATCATGAAGCAAACATGCAAAGCAGCAGACGAGCTCAACATAGCAATCGTTCGAGGACACACAGGCACGTACGATAGTCTTTCAGACTTAATTGGCGTCGCAACAGTTTATGGGTCGGTTCAACCTGAAAAGCTGATTACATCAGGAAACGCTAAGCCAGGAGACCTAATATTATGCACCAAGCCGCTTGGTTTAGAAACAATCACCAATTTCTCGCTAACGCAGAAAGCCTTAGCGCAAAAACTCTTCGGAGTAGAGCAACAAGAAAACCTTTCCAAGCAAGTTCACATGCAAAGCTGCGTGAAGGAAGCCATGCAACTGGCTGAAATAAGCGGCGTCCACGCCATGCACGATGCCACAGAAGGTGGACTCGTAGCAGCGCTAAACGAGTTGGCAGAAGCATCAAAAGTAGGCTTTAGAGTGAACTGGGAAAAAATACCATTCTGTAATGAAGTGTTGGCTTTACAGGATTACTTTAAGTTAATTGATGAACAGGTATTGGCGTTGTCTTCAACGGGCACGATTTTGGCTGCTGTAGATCCTCAAACACAAGAAAAAGTAAAAGCAACATTAAGAAAGAACGGGCTTTCCGCATGCTTTTTGGGACAATTCACAGAAAGTAAAGAACGTGTTTTAATAAAAACGGGAAAAGAAACATCTTTTCCACAAGTTGCCGACGACCCTTACGCTTTGATTCTTTCTAGAAAATAGTTATTTTTTCAATTCAGATAGCACAAAGCTTACTATTTCTTCAGCTATGTTAACTTCTGCTACTGCCTGCAGTCCTTTCCATCCTGGTTGGCTGTTTACGTCAACAATTCGTGGTCCTTCGGGTCCTTCTAGGATGTCTACTCCTGCGATTTTGCAGCAAACTGCTTTGGCAGATTTAACTGCTAATTCCTCGAATTCTTTGCTGATTTTTGCTGGTGCTGGTTTGGCTCCTTGGCTGTAGTTGGTTTTCCAGCCTTTAGCTACGCGACGCATGGATGCGACTACTCGGTCGCCGATTACAAATGCACGTATGTCTGAGTACCCGTGAGGTACGAATTCTTGCATGTAGATTACGCCGTGATGGAAGGTTATTGCTTTGAAAATTGTGTCGGCGATGTCTGCGTCAACTATGCGTGTTGCGCCTTGCCCTCTGGAACCGAAAATTGGTTTAACTACAATGTCGCCGCCAAGTTCCGAAAAAGCTTTTAACGCTTCGTTTACGCTTTCAGTAGCTAATGTACGCGGTACAGGAACCCCCACATCCTCAAGGATGGCCAAAATATCATACTTGTCTACACAGTGCTCGATTGCAGTCGGCGGATTCACCATATAGAAACCTTGACGTTCAAGCTTGTAGAGCATATCCATTCGGAAAACCAGTTCCTCAAGCGAACCACGCCCAATCGGACGAATAATAAGCGCATCTAAATCGTCTATAATGCTGGTGCCATTAACTTTAAAATAAGGTTTGTATGCAAGTCTTGCGACCAGTCGGGGGAAAGTAAAGCATTCGTATGGGATGCCCCGTTTAGTTAGAGCTTCCCGAACTTGCGTGCTGCTCCATGCTTCCATGTTCCGCGTCATTATTCCAAATTTCAATACGGGTCTGTCCTGCCTAATGTGTATTGAAGATGCTAATTTGATTGTGCTCTTAAAGTTTCTGTGACAAAGTACCTAAAAGGGAAAATTACGGCCTATTACGTCTCACCCACTGACCAATATCAGAAGACAAAATCGATTAAGTTTAGATGCGTCTTTGTGACGAAATTTTTAGTCAAAAGACCTTAAATCTTGCAGTCAAAATAGATTCTAAATTTGTTACTTCTAATGGTTTATCTTCTCACCTATCCAGTTACCTATAAATGCTCCTAAAATCAAGCAAATTATTAGGCTTGTTATGGCAAAGAAATCATCGCCTATTGCACTTGCTATTTGCGTTTGAAGCTCAGTTGCGTTTAAGGAAAGCACCATTACAGCCCAGATGCTGAAACCGATGATTGATGCTCCAACAAAAATGAATAGTGCTCTCTTGTTGACCGTTGCAGTGGACGGTTTAAATCTTATGTAAAATGCAAAGCCTATCAGTAACAGAACAGTAACAAGCATCATCACTATTCTTTCTAAAGACATGTTCACGAAATATCCGAAAAAAGAAGCAAAAACAACAGTAAATAACGTCAGCGTTATCCAGTAAGATTTTCGCGTTGTTATGCTTACTGGTTTCGATTGAGTCTTAGGCTGAGGCTTCTTACGCTTGGTCTTTTTAGGCTGAGTCTTTAGATAATTCTTAGCCGTCTTAGGCATGAAGCTAATCTGACATATTTGTTCACTTATTAATTTTTCATAATTTACACGCAAAGTCTTCGATTAACTTGTCAAAGCACGTGACAGGCTGAATCAACACCATAATCTCTTCTAGGACAATATAGTCCTTTCTATGACCAATAATGACCAATAATGTCGAAAAATGTCGGATAATGTCGAATAATGACCCAACCTGCAAACACTTCAAGCTCTGAATTAAAAAAGCAACCCAAAATAAACTGAACAAAAATGACAACTCAACTGTTGTTGTTCTTTCAGACAAAGAAAAAAAATTTGCGCCAGAAAGCCAAATTAACTCAAAATTAAGACCCTTAAGCCAGCAAATACCTGTTTAGCATAAGCTTACGGTAAAGTCTGTTTGAGGAGCTACAGTTTGTAAGTCGGCAACTTACTTTATTCTTTCAAGACGCAAAGAGTTCAGCAAAAGAAGCATCGTAAGTCCATCGTCACCGGCAATCACAGTGGCAAGCAAGCCTGTCACGCCGAGTACTCCTAAAGCTCCTAAAATCAGCTTTATGACAAGTGATGCAGTAATATTCTGTTTAGCAATATTCATCGTTTTGTCACTGAGTCTAATCAGGTAGGGTATTTGCGCTAACTCATCTTTCACCAACACTACGTCCGCGGATTCTAGAGCGACATCAACTCCAGCTGCGCCCATGGCTATACCAACGTCTGAAGCGGCAAGTGCAGGCGCATCATTCACGCCGTCGCCGACCATTGCTACAAGTCCATCTTTGCCTTTCATCTCTTCAATACACTTCAATTTATCCTCAGGAAAAAGCTCAGCGTAAACCTCATCAATCTGCAATGTATCCCCGGTTTCCTTGGCAATCTCTGTTCTGTCGCCAGTTAGCATGGCGGTTTTTATGCCATTTTTCTTCAAATCATTCACTGCTTTGAGGGCGTCTTCCCTAACTTCGTCAACAACGCAAACTGTGGCCAACCCTTCTTTACCCAAGGAAACACAAACTGTAGTATGTGTGTCATTTTCAGTGATTTCAAAGGCTTCCTTACAATTGCAACCGAAATCTTTCATCAACTCCAAGTTGCCCACCGCCACAAAACTCCCGTCAACGTTGCCCACGATGCCCTTTCCAGGAACCTCAGCCACATCGGTTACCTTGAACTTGCTTAGGTCAATGCCTTTTTCCGTAGCGCGTCTAACAATGGCTTGAGCGACGGGATGATTTGAAAACTGGTCAAGTGACGCAGCCAAAGCCAACGCATCTTCTTCAGTCCTTTCCACAAGCCTTACTTCATGAACTGCTGGCCTGCCCAAAGTTAATGTACCTGTTTTGTCAAAAACAACTCGTTTTACCTTGGCGAGTTTTTCAACATAGATTCCACCTTTGATTATGACTCCTCTTCTAGCCGCAATTGTTATCGCTACAAGGACTGTTGCAGGAACCGAAATAATGAAGGCGCTTGGGCAAGAGACCACAAGAAGAATAAGCGAACGGTACAGCCAAACGTGAAAAGACATACCAGCGATCAACGTGGGCAAAGCAGCGGTTAAAACAGCTAACACGATAACTATTGGAACATAAATTTTTGCGAATCTGTCAACAAGTTTTTCCATGGATGCTTTTCGTTTGCCCGATTGAGCCACAAGCACCATAATCCTTGAGACAAGAGTTTCACTAGCCTTTTTTGTGACTGCTATCTTTAGAACGCCACTCATGTTTAATGTGCCAGCATAAACACAATCGTTCACTTTCTTGGTAACGGGCACGGATTCACCGGTGACTACGGCTTGGTCAACTTGTGAGAAACCATCAATAATATTGCCGTCTAAAGGTATCCGCTCACCAGGTCTCACAAGCAAAGTCATGTTAGGCTCAACTTCGTTGACATTAACAGTTTTCTCTGTTCCATCACCTATGATTCTGGCTTGGTCTGGCATGAACCTTGATAATTTCTCAACTGTTCGGCGCGCTCTGTCCTCAATATAGCCCTCAAAGTATTCAGCGATAGAATAAAGAAACAACACAGTTGCCGCTTCGAATCGCGCGTTTAGATACAAGGCGCCTAGCGCTGCGGCAGCCATCAAAAATTCAACAGAAAATCTTTTTTCAACAAACAACTCTCTAAAACCCATTATACCAATATATGTGGAAGCAAACAGAACAGACGCATAGTACAAAATCGTGCTCAACGTTGCTCGAACGTTTATTATTGGTATGATAAAGCCAAGGGAAACTCCAGAATAGAGATAATCAAGTAAACCGCCAATAAGAACAGTTAAGCCTAGTAAAATGGCGAAGAAAATCATTACATGTTTATTTTCATGTTCCTCTGCTTGTTTCTGCACTGGCTTTTCTAGGCAGATTTTCTCTTCTTCAGTAGTCATTGTTATCTTTTAAAGAAAAAGGCTGAGAAAATATTAAGATAGTGCTAAGATGACGGGAAAAATTAATATTTAGATATTAACTATTCTCTTGAATGTTAATAGCAGAAGAGAATCAACCTTGACAGTGATAAGTATAACGTTACCGTTGGATCTTCTCAACCAGTTTGATGACTTTATGAAGTCAAGAGGATACTTCAGCAGATCAGAAGCTTTCCGAGACGCCGTAAGGAATCTTATCTCAGAAGCTGAAATTGCGAAATTTTCTTCGGGAAACGTGGCCGCTACTATTATGACAACGTGTGATTATGCACGTAAGGATGTTGACTTGAAGATATCTGAGTTGCGGCATGAATTTGATGACGTAGTGATCGAAAACGTTCACAGACACATAGATGGAAAATACTGCGTAGAAATATTCGTAACTGAAGGAAACAACGATAGAATACTTAACTTAATTAACCGACTAAGAGGCATGCATGGAATCCAGCAAGTACGAGCAATGTTCATGACACTATAACAATATGCCTTCTACTAAAAAAAAGGATTATGGCAGGAACTGCCGGTAAACTGGGTGCCCTTTGAACTGCAATGTGGTTTCAGATTTTTCTGTGGTTCCGCTCGGCAACCGCATGCAAATTGAATAGACAACTGCGCCACCAGGAATTATTCTTACGCCATCTAACAGTTCGCCCTTAGTGACACCTGAAGCTGCAAACACTAGTTCTTTGCCTTTGGCAAGTTCATCTTGATTGTAAGTTTTGTCGATGTCGACTCCTGTTTTCTTTAAACGTTCTATGCGTTTTGCGTCGTCTTTTTTGTCCCGCCAAACGTTGACGAGCATGGTTCCGCCGAGAATCTTCATTGCTGTGGCGGCTATGGTGGCTTCAGGTCCTGCGCCAGCACCAATTAGCAAGTCGACGCCGCTGTTCGGTAGGCAGCTGACTACTGCGGCTGCGATGTCTCCGTCTGGAATGAGTAAAATGCGTACGCCGAGTTTTCTGAGTCGGGCAAGGATTTCGTTGTGGCGGTCGCGTTCCAGCATGATGACGGTAAAGTTAGGTAGGAGGAGACTTTTTTCATGGGCTATTGTGCGCACGATTTCTTCAATGGACATGTCTAGGGATATTTTGCCTATGGAATGGTAGTCTGTGGCAATTTTAAAGTAGTAGCCGTCATCGGGCAAAACTTGGAAGCATCCTGCTGGTGCACATGCCAAGGCGGATATGGCGTCTTTTCTGCCTTTGCTGGCGGCTGTAGTTCCGTCAACTGGATCTACGATAAACTCGACTTTGGGTCCTCCGCCTGTTCCGACTTTTTCGCGGTGTTCAAATGATGGCGCGTGGTCTTTTGGTCCTTCGCAGCAAATTATTTCGCCTTCTACATCTGTTTGGGCAAGGACTGCTCTTGAATATTCAATGGCTTTTGCATCGATTAAGTCACAGTCGCCTTGACCAACATGCAAAGCAGCGCCTATTGCTGCTGCGACTGTTATTCTTGTTAATGATGGGGCTATTGATCTAAGAGAAACCATTGTTTATTCCTCATTCAACACGCTTAAGAAATATTTCGTTAGCAAATAATATATATGTTTTACCATTATCGCTCTTACAAGAACGCTTTTTTTCCATCGCTATCAAGTCTTTTGAAGTTACGTTTCTGCGACTGCATAAATTAAACATTTAAGCCCAGACTCGCCCATGGCGTCAATCCGTCAGTAGAAGCAGGGAATATACTCTCTAACCCTAAACCTGACACCCAAAACATCAGCAACAGCCTCCGCTTTCGCTATGTCCACTTCGGGCATTCTTACTGCCGTAACCTCAACTTGGAGTACAGCCTTGGCTTCTCTTATGAAATCAATAACTGCTTCGTAGGCATCAGCAAAAGTTGGCCTGCAAATCTCCATGTAGGTTTCCCTGTCGCCAGCATTTAAGCTGACGCTTACTGCATCAACCCCAGCAACCTTTAACTTAGCCGCCACATCCCTGCCCCTATTACGAACGTAACCATGTCCATTCGTGTTAACTCGGATTCTCAGTGGCCTGCCATAATGTTGCTTTATCCACCGAGCAACCTCCAACAAAACATCCAGCCTTTCCGTTGGCTCGCCAAAACCGCAAAAAATCGCTTCATCCCAACTTTTCATGTTCAAAACTTCACCAAGCTCACGCGTAATTTGGGCAATGCTCGGCTCCTCAGATAGTTTAAGGTTGAAGCCGCCGACGCCGCGCCTGTAGCGTTTGAGGCAGAAAAAGCAGCAGTTTGAGCACTGATTGGTTATGTTTAGGTACAGCTTGTTGTCTAGCCAGTAGACGGTTTTGGGTTTTTCATATTTAGCGGAAGAAAACAAATTTTTTATCCGCCCGTCATGAGCGACATGAGGATAATGTTGTCGCCATCTTCTAGCGGTGTGTTAACTCCTTTTAATTGATCCAATAAGACGCCGTTAACCATTGCTACAAAGGTTGATTTCATTTCTTTCTTGGTTGGGTCATAGACTTCCTGAGTGAGTGGCTTTCCGTATTTAGCGGCGATTTTATCTAACAGGTCGACTAGTAATATGCCTTCTTTGAGGTCGAATTCATCTTGACTTGTTTTTGTAAAGCTTTTAACTAGACTGATGTAGTGGACTTTTATTTTCATTTTTTCCACCTTGCGTCGAGCCCTTAGTATCAGATTAACAGAAGCATCTGATATCTTTTTTGTCTAATCAAATGTAACTTTAACCTGCAAACGGCCACGAAAACCGTTATGACTATTTGTGCATAACGCGCGGCGGAAGACTCCATTTTAGCCGTGAATTTCCAAATTAGAAACCCATTAAGTTAATATACTTTTCAACTGACTATAACTCTAAAAATAATGGAGGAACAAAATTTGCTCGGTTACGCAGGAAGAGTTTTACGCGTTGACTTAACCACAGGCAAAACTCGCCTTGAAAAACTAGACGAGGAAACTGCCAAAAAATACATTGGCGGCATAGGATTAGGCATGAAACTATGGCTGGCCAATTCAAAAGCAGGCGTTGACGCATTCAACCCTGACAATCCACTAATTTTAGCAGTCGGTCCAGTTTCAGGAACAATGTTTCCAACAGCCGGAAACGGACATGCATTCATATCAAAATCCCCAGCCACCAAAGGCATCGGGGAAGCAGTAAGCCACGGCACTTTTGGCGCAGAAATAAAAAGAGCTGGATATGACGCGGTTATTTTAACTGGGAAAGCTGAAAGACCTGTTTACTTATGGATCGATGATGATTCAGTCCAATTACTTGATGCTGAACAAATCTGGGGCAAATCACCCTCCGAAACCGAAGACGCAATTAAAGATGAAATTGGCGATTACTACGTACGTGTAGCATCTATAGGTTTAGCTGGTGAAAAGCTATCAAAAATAGCCAGCATAATTAACGAGAAAACCCGTGCCGCAGGAAGAACAGGATTGGGCGCCGTTATGGGCTCCAAGAACCTCAAAGCAATCGCTGTTCGCGGAACCCGCGACATTGTTGTCGCCAAACCTGACGAATTCATGGAAATGGTGAAAGAATTCCATGAAAGAATGAAGGGACCTGCAGCTCAGAAATATCGAACTTTAGGGTCAGCAGAAAACGTTATGATTCAAAACGCTTTGTTCTGCATGCCCACACGCAACTATAATAATGCTCATTTTGAAAACGCCATAAAAGTAAGCGGCGAAACCCTAAACGAGCGGTACATCGCAAAAATAATCGCTTGCAACTCATGCGCAATGAGGTGCGAACATGAAGCTGTGGTTCACGACGGACCCTACAAGGGAACTATGGCACGAATGGAATATGACAACATATGGGCACTGGGTCCAAACTGCGGTGTAGATAGACTTGATGTCATAATAAAAGCGGCTGAACTCTGCAACTACTATGGCCTTGACGCGCAAAGCACAGGTGTAACCGTAGGTTTCGCAATGGACTGCCATGAAACCGGCATCCTCTCCCATGAAGAACTCGGCGGAATTGACGCTCACTTTGGTAACGCAGAAGCGCTCATACAACTCATAGAGAAGATAGGCAAACGGGAAGGAATAGGCGATCTCCTCGCTGACGGTGTAAAAGTAGCCGCAGAAAAAATCGGCAAAGGCTCCGATAAGCTTGCTCAAAACATTAAGGGCTTAGAAGTCACAGGCTATGATTTACGATGCCTCAAAACTGCCGCTTTAGGTTTTGCAGTCTCGTTCCGAGGAGCAGACCACAACCGAAGCGGTGCTTACGTGTTTGACATGACGGGCAAAGTTGATCGTTTGAAAGCTGAAAAGGGCCGCGGTAAACTTGTCAAAGATTCAGAAGATGTTTACGCGTTGCTTGATTCACTCATCGTCTGCAAGAATGCTAAAGGTACCTTCTACAAGGAACTAGCTGATATGGCAAAGCTGTACACGTATGTAACGGGCTACGATATGGCTCCTGAAGAACTCAGCCTTGCCGGACAAAGGATAAACACTCTTGCACGGCTAATTAACGTCAGAGAAGGATTAAGCCGCAAAGATGACACGTTGCCATGGAAAGTTATGAACCAGCCAATCCCTGACGATGGGCCAGTAAAAGGTGCGGTGGTAACTCAAGAGGAGCTTGACTTGTTGCTGGATGATTATTATCAATCACGCGGTTGGACAGCAGACGGCATACCTACAAAGTCTCAACTAGAAAAACTGGGAATGGAAGACTTATCTAGCATAATAGAAGGGAAAGAGGCATAGAAAATGGTGAAGATTCATGATAGAAAATTTGTTTCCGTTGACCCAGAAAAATGCGTGGGCTGCCAAGTCTGCGAGTACGCTTGCTCACTCACAAAGGAAAAAGCCTTCAACCCGCTTAAGTCGCGCATCCGTGTTGTGCGCATTAACCAGTTAGCCAACATGTCGGTTACATGCAGACTCTGCGAAGATCCAGCTTGCGTAGCAGCTTGCCCACGAGATGCACTTAAACAGTCAGAAGAAACAGGAACAATAACCCTTGACCCGGACAAATGCAACGGATGCGGCTGGTGCATCGAAGCATGCGACTACGGCGCCATAATGCTGCATCCTGAAACCAAAGTAGTCTACGTCTGCGACCTATGCAAAGAAAAAGCCGACGGACCACAATGCATCAAATGGTGCCCTGAAGAAGCATTAACACTAGTCACAAGCGACATGCTGGCGCAGAAAGCAAGAATCAGCGCAATCAGAAAACTCTTCCAAGAGCCAGACGAGAAAGAAAACAAGTAATAAAAAAAGGTACGAGCTCTCTGCTCCATTTTTAATGCTTTAATTAGTTTGTTTACCTGTGTTCCTACAGTGCAAGTTTCAAAGTTGATTCAGTAGCGTTTCCAAAAGGAGACGAACTTTAGTTTCCGAGTTGCTTTTTTTCTAACAATCTTTGTATCTCTTAAATTTTTCTTAACTAAAGATTACGTGTTTGTTTTGTTTTTCTGGTAAGTTGGTGCTGCAGGCTAGATTAAAAAACCGAAATTTTAAGTTGTCGTTCACTTATGACAGACGACGAATTAACCAATTCAACTTTTTTATGGCAAGTCAAATCTTGTTTTCAGCGAAGTTGTGCATATCGGAAGCAGTCTACTAAGTGATCGTTTATTAGGCCGGCAGCTTGCATGAAGGCGTAGCAGATTTTAGGTCCAACAAACTTGAAGCCCCTTTTTTTCAGTTCCCGACTCATCGTTCTAGACTCATCCGTCTCAGCTGGCAGGTCAGACAGTTTTGTAAAGGCGTTCTGCATTGTTTTTCCGTGTACGAACTGCCAAATGAACGCATCAAAAGAGCCGAATTCTTTTTGAACCTTGAGAAGCTGCTGCGCGTTGTTTATGGCTGAGGTAATTTTGGCTCGATTCTTAACCACGCCGGGAGCCCTCATTATTCGTTCAATGTCCTTAATAGTGTATTTTGCAACTTTCGCGGGGTCGAACCCGTCGAAAGCCTCCCTAAACGCTTCCCGCCGCTCTAAAATCAGCCACCATGACAGCCCCGCCTGAAAACCATCTAGAACCAAAAACTCAAACAACTTTTGGTCATCATGGACAGGCACACCCCACTCCACATCATGATACCTAACGTACAACGGTTTATCAACATTCCAGCATCTTTTCAGCGATGTGTTCATTGCTTTGCTGTTCACCTTTTAACCGTTTTTCATTAATTAAGTCTGCTCACTTGTGGGCTTCTGTTTTGTGTTGGAGAAGCGTTTATTTGTTGAGTTCTTTTCCTATGTCCCAGGCTTTGGCGATTTTTTTGCCAAGGGTCCAGTAGCTTCGGTCATTCATAACAAACAAGATGGGTTGTACCTTTTCAAAATCTACTACTCATCGGTGAGAACAGTATCATCGCAGTGCGTGGCTACTATTTTTCCTATGAATATGTCGTGATTTGGAAAATCAACGGTTTTTACTAGTTTGCACTCCATGTTGATGCTGCATTGTTCAATCATAGGGGCGGTTTTGAGTTTTCCATAAAAAGTCTTGAACAAGTCTGCTTTGTTCTTGTCTTTTCCTGACACTAAGCCGCAGAAATCGGTTTCCTTAACCATTTTTGTTGAAGGAATGTTGATGCTGAAGGTTTTGTTTGCTTTTATACCTAAATTGGTGTAGTGCAGTTTGTTCATACCTAACGAAACCGATTCAAGATCCATTATGCCAACATGAGCGATAGTGACGTAATTGGGTTTTCCATTAACTAACGCTCCAACCAACGTGGTCGGCAACGGATAAAGACAGTTTTTTGCTCCAAGTTCAGTCTTCATTTATTTCCACTCGCGAAAATTGTTTTTAATCTCCCATTGAAACGTATTGTTTGTCATACATATTAGTCTTAGAAAATCTAAACTCTTTTTGGGCAGTTTCTCGGTGTCATAATATTGCTTCAGTTCGCTAATCACGAGTTGTAATCAAAATTCTCCCGAAATGCCCTCGACTCTCACATGAACATCCTATTTGCATGTGTACCTTGGGAAAATATTAATGAATTAAGGTAACATAAATGTACCAAAGAAAACTGGGTGTTAACTAAAAGCAGTAATTACTAAAATAACGCTAAGATAAGGCTATTTGGTTGGTGTTACGGGCTATTTTTACACAGTCGTTTAAACCGTCGTTGCGCGCTCCACCTTTGGTTTTTAGCTAATTTTTTTTGATCGTCGATTTAGATCTGAGGGGTTTGGATTCATTTTCCGATTTTTCTGGCAATTGAAAAAAATTAACCAAGCCGGACCGCTACGAGCTTGTCGTCTCTATTAAAGCATAACTGTGCGTTGGTTTTCTGGGAAAGTTTATATGTAACTTTTTAGTTACATGTAATAGTAATTATACGTGTGGGCTGAAAACAATGAAAAACACTGTCGAAACACCAAACCTAAAAAAAACACAAGATAATAACTTCAATTTTAATAAGATCGTCACAGGCGCACTCGGCGTCTTTTTCAAAGATGCCTTGAGAGTAGCATTCACCAACCCTTCTCAAACCATTTTCTTTGCGCGAACCCTAAGATGGCAAAGAAAAGCCGCACAAATAAGAGCTAACTGGTCAAAACAGGGTTTACAGGTTCCCCCTGTGTTGATTTTCAGCGTGACAAGCGCTTGTAACCTTCACTGCGAGGGCTGTTATAATCAGTATTTGCGGGGCAACCGTCACGGTGAAATTAGTGACGAAAGGCTGAAAAAAGCGCTGGAGGAAGCAAAGGAACTCGGAATTTCTTTTGTTGTATTCGCAGGAGGTGAACCGTTGATGCGGCCAGACGTACTTGATATTCCGAAGGACTATCCTGAAATTATGTTTCTCATGTTTACGAACGGCCTATTGGTCAACGACAAAGTTCTCGAGTATATGGCGAAAGAAAGAAACATAGTTCCTCTGATTAGTCTTGAAGGCTACGAAGCTAACACAGACGCTCGCCGCGGCACCGGAGTATATGATGCCCTTCTCAACACTATCGGCAAACTGAAGGAAAAAAGGGTATTTTGGGGTGCCTCTTTAACCATGACTAGAACCAATTTTGACGAAGTTACAGATGAGGAATTCATAAAGAAACTTGTTGAAGCTGGCTGTAAACTCTTCATGCTAGTTGAGTACACTCCGGTCAGAGAAGGAACCGAAGATTGGGTCCTTACTGAAAAACAAAAGTCCAGAGTCGTGCCTATACGAGACAGGTTGCGTGCTAAGTTCTCGGCCTTATTTATTGCTCTTCCATGGGACGAAGAGGAAATAGGCGGGTGCCTTTCGGCAGGAAGAGGATTTATACACATCAGCGCTGAGGGTGCGGTGGAGCCATGCCCCTTTATTCCATATTCAGACGTAAACCTTAACGATGTCACGCTCAAAGAAGCTTTGCAATCAAAACTGTTGAGAACGATTAGAGAAAACCATGGCCTACTCAAAGAAGCTAACGGTTGCGCCCTCTGGGAGAAGAGAAACTGGGTCAAATCCATCGCCAACCCAAGTGACCCATCGCTTACCAGATTTGCAAGTAACGCAACGTCCGAATGCCCCAGGATAGAAAAGCCTTAGACAATAGAGACGAAACGATGCAAGTAACTGCATTAACTATAGTCTTTGTTGCGGTGATTATTATCTTGAGCTTAGTTACTATTAAGACAGTAATTCCCGACTCGCAGGCAAGTAAATTAAACTTAGTAGGATACAGAACTTGTTGCCCTTTCGCCCCAGTTAGCACTGTAATCGGCATAGCTTTGGTTATCACCTTATTCCTCGTAGCAAGGCGAATGGCTGTGATGTGATGAGAATTAAGGCAGGCTATTCAGTTCATAAAATAGGAGTTGACGAAAAAGCTTCATGACTGAACTTAATGAACTCGCGAAAACTTTGGATGCGTTGGGGCATCCTCTACGTTTAAAGATCATTGCATTACTTGCAGGGGGAGAGATGTATTTGAACGAAATAGCCAACAAACTTTGCGTCAACAGAGCACTGGCGAAAGTTCACCTCAAAAAACTCGAAAGAGCAGGAATAGTTAAAAGCCGAATAGAATTAGTCGAAGGCGAGGCTAAAGCACTTCGCTACTATAAGCTTATACAGTTTGAAATTTACGTTTCACCGCAAATCCTAAGAAAGGAGGTGGAAAACAGTGGATGTTAGAGCATGGATAATCGGGTTTACCTGGTTTGCCATTATGGTAATAGCCTCCACGTACCTCTCGATCGGAAAAATAAGCTTGGACACGGACATAGCTGTTGGACTACTCGTTACAGTCGGTTTCATAGTAACATTTGCAGTTGCATTCGGACTTGAATATTACCAAACACAAATGGACAAAGAGAGACCCTCAACCAAAACATTAGCACAAATGTCAACGGAACTTACCGAGATAAAGTCGGTGGTTAACGAGCTTGCAAAAAAGGTCGATGCGATACAGAAAGAATTGCAAGAATAAACTGGAGAAGCCCTACTTCGGGCTAAAACTCTTTTTATATGCAAATCTTTGAGACATCTCTTGTTAATAGCTGACACACGTTTCGTTATTTACCTGTAAAACCCTAAGAATTTTGGATCGTAATTTCACTTTCCTAATTCAGTAGCATTTAGCTGGAGTACTCCCAAAACAAGCCCCACCGCGCACTATTTGATGCATAATTGATATACGGTCTTTCAATTTTAATAAGAGCTATTCTATCTTTCAATGTGCTCTACATCAATTATTGGTTAGCTGGAAATCATTGACGTTCCACTTATATTGTAGAAAGTAAGGATATTCAGCGATTGTTTTCAAAGATTCTTGATTGCTATGTATTGATAACGAAATTGAAAAACTATTTACAGTGGGGTCAATAGAAAAATAAACATCCTTTGAGGCAGAATTACCTGCATTAAGATCGAACCTGAATTCTGCTGAAGCTGTATTAATCTGAGTGTACGGCTGTTCTGTTATTGCTGAAAAAGTCGCATTAACAAATTTTATTGTAAGATTAAAATCTCCAGCCGTTTTACCACTATTATCATAATAGATAGTAATGTAATTTTCTGTTCCCGTAGTATTAAAGAAAAAAGATGTTCCCGATAACGAATAGTAGATTATTGCTTCGTTTGCATTAACGGTAACTTGATGATCTTCGTAGACTACCAAAAAAGTAGCAGCTAAGACGATTGATATAACTGAGATAACAGCAGTCAATTCTTTATTTCTTTTTTTTAATTCTAATATCCTCAGCTATCCTATTATTTTCATGCAGATTTAAGACTATTCTTGCTTATTGTTTCACTTTGAGTACATCCACAGCATAAATAACGAAACCAACCCCAATCACAATTATGCCGAGATACAAACCTAATTGGTAAGCGAGCAAGCGCGCTATTAACAAGAATATTAGTCCAACTACCGCTAAAGCCATTCCGACCAAACGAGTTACATTCATGCTTTCACCCTATTTTTCTATTCTACCTTATTCGATTTAAGACTTATCCTTATGAAAACTTGGCTAAATACCACAAGTAATAAGAGAGTTATTCTACCCTTTAGTGTTGCTTTGCAGAATAAAAAGAAACTTCGATATGATTATGGCGAATTTGTCCACATTAGCTTTACAGTCCAATCATAAATAATGCCTTCCTGATAAATAGCAATTATACATAACGCCCTCCGGCATCACTGTATACAACGTGATGCCTTGTCACGATATTACCAACATTCTTCAACTTGAGATATAGTACTCGTTTTGTGCTTTTCGGTATGATCTTGACATCATGGTGGATGTACTGAAACGTACATGAAGGTACACTTACATACTTTCTTAAACTACCCTTTTTCTAAGTCGCCCTTCATTTTCCCACTACTATACCGTATTGTAGCACCGTAGCCAAGCACAGCGAGACGTAGGTGCGACTGGTGCAAACGATGGAAGAAATTCCCTTTATTGGAAAAATATTCACTGTAGTAGCTACTGCTTACCATAGTAACATCCAATAACGCTCCAATATCGAATTAAGAAAAGTATGGTAAATAAGTAAGTTTCTATGATGATAAGTTTTAAATCTGAAAAGCGTAGAAATAGCCTAAACCTCAAGTCAAGAAATCCTATGTCAAGGAATCTTTACAAGTATGTTCTTTAGAGCTTAAGTGGTAAGTTAATTGGATGGGATATAATAGAAATATCAGAGGGATAGAATGAACAAAAAAATAATAGCTGTTTCATTCTTGATAGTAGCTATACTTTTTGTAAGTGCATTTGCAGAGACTGTACTTTATTATAACAATAAAATATCAAATCTGAACAGGCAAATTTCCAAGCTAAATGTTGTAATAGCAAATTTTCCAACTGCAAAGCTTGTAGCTTCATTAGGGGTAACTGAAATTCTTGGGAACAATAGCAATGCAATGGGGAAACCTACTCCAATTCCATATAATTACATTTACATTACTGGTTCAGTAAATAATACTGGAGAAGGCACTGCCTACAACGCTGGATTACATGTCGTTGCTTACAATGCCACTGGAACATTAGAGATAAACATGACTGTTCCTTTGAGCGGTGGAATATTTGGAAGTGACAATGCAACTAACGATTTTGTTCTAAAAACTTATGGCAGTTATAACCCAGTACTTAGAGTTTACACAAACAATTACAGCACAACACTTGGAGTTGTAGACGGTGAGCAGGTAGCATATATTGGTGGCGCGTCCGCGAGTCTCCCTGAGTCTTATAGTTCTTTGAGTATTCTTCACGAAGGCACAGTTACCAATTGGACTGTAACGCCAGTGTGGACAAATTCCCCATAATCATTGTTTCTTTCTATTCTGAAGTATAGGGGTGTGCAGAATTTAAGCTGCCCCCGATCATGTTCTATTATGGAAGCCTGTGAGGTTGTCAGGCTTTTCGTCAACAAAGCGATAGTTCCAGCTGAGACTAAAAGAAGAGGAAA
>JBEKNP010000040.1:0-26145 GCA_049522695.1 Bathyarchaeia archaeon
GGATTTCCTCTTCTTTTCGGCTCGGCTGGAACTATCGCTTTATTGACGAAAAGCCTGACAACCTCACAGGCTTCCATAAAACAACAATACCAAGAAGCCTTTTAAATTCTGCACACCCCTATCTATTTAAAAAAAACATGAAATTAGAAACCAGCATCAGTCATAGTTAGGCAGTTATCGGTTAAACTGGAGTCTATTTCCGAAACGCTTATATTTTCTGGATAATGTTTCATTGAGCAAGGTTCGAAGCGACAATGTCTAATTGTAAAAGCAAAATAGAAACAAGTGCATCACAACGCCTTAGCTTCGACTGCTACTTTTATCATTATTTTCCTTAAGCCCAGAACTAAGAATTTTTTTAAGCAAAGTTCTGGGCAAAGAATGGGTGTAAAAGATGGAAAAAAATACTTCTAACCACAGAATTGTTGTTAAATTCGGTGGTTCTAGCCTAGCGGATCACGAGAGGCTCTTAAAAGCGGCGCTTGCCGTGGTCAACGAAGCCAAAAAAGGCAAACAGGTCACCGTTGTAGTTTCCGCCATGGGCAAAACAACAGATGTCCTTATGACGACAGCGAAAAACGCTTCCAATGGAAAATTAGAAAAAAAAGACTTAGATGATATTCTCTCGATGGGTGAGCGAACCAGCATAAGAATATTTGCCGCTACGCTAAAAACCAACGGTGCAGAATCCTGCTACTTCGACCCAATTGACAGCAACTGGCCAATAATAACTGACTCAGCATTCCAGAACGCGAATCCAATCCTGAAAGATTGCGAAAAAAATATTCGTGAATGCATAATGCCTATTTTGGAAAAGGGTATAATACCAGTGGTCGCTGGGTTCCTTGGCAAAACTAAAGATGGCAAAATCACCACTCTTGGAAGAGGCGGTAGTGACACAACCGCGTTTATCCTAGCCGAGGCATTAAACGCTGACGAAATCGTCTTAGTCACCGATGCGGATGGCATAATGTCAGGTGACCCAAAAATTATCTCGAACCCAGAACGCCTAAGAGAAATCGACGTTAACACAATAGTAGGTTTAGCTGATTCAGGAGCTAAATTTATTCACAGCAAAGCCTTAAAGTTCAAACCAAAAAACATCAACGTCCGAGTAATCAACCATGCGCACGGCAACTTAACTGAAGAGGGCACAGTAATCACGGGCGCATTAGCAAGTGAGCTGGACGCGGAAATAGCACATCCCTTTCCAGTCGCTGAGATAACAGTAATCGGAAACGGCATCTCTGCAAACCCCCAAATCGTTCAAGAAATGGTGGAAAAAACCAAACAGCACTCCCTGCTTTTGGGCATGTCAATGAACACAAACTCAATCATACTTTATGCTTCTCAAGAAAAAAACTTGGACGCGCTCTTCAACGACATCCATAATATAACAAAGAACAATAAAGAAACGATAGCAATGGCAGTCAAAAAAGACCTTGTCTTCATAAAAACAAGCGGTGTCGGCTTAGAAGAAACACACGGCATAATTGGAAAAATAAGTGAAGACCTCAGATTAAACGGCATAAACATTTCAGGCATACTAACCATAACATCGAGCATTCTGCTCTTTGTAGATTGGAATGAACGTGAAAAAGCCCTGAAACTAATTAAAAACTCATTAAGGGCTTCCAAATAAGCAAAGGTGACTAAACATGAACCAAGGAAAAACACGACGATTAAAAAGAATCATGCGGCAAGATAACCGCACAGTAATCGTGCCCATGGATCACGGCGTAACAATCGGCCCAATCCAAGGAATAATCAACATGCAGCAAATAATCAATCAACTCCTCAAAGGCGGAGTTGACGCAGTACTAGTCCATAAAGGCATAGCTAAGCATATTGACGCTGGAAACGCAGGTTTAATAGTGCAGTTATCAGGCATGTCAAACCTAAGCCCGAACATAAACGGTAAAGTCCAAGTGTGCAGTGTCCAAGAGGCCATACGCTTGGGTGCGGATGCAGTCTCCGTGCACGTTAACGTTGGTTCACAAGACGAGGACAAAATGCTAAGTAATCTAGGCAAAGTATCCGACGAATGCGACGTATACGGCATGCCCTTGCTTGCGATGATGTATGCGCGTGGACCAAAAATACCAAACGAACATGCGCCTGACGTGGTAGCCCACGCTGCAAGAATTGGCGCTGAACTAGGCGCAGACATAATTAAGGCAAACTTCACAGGCAACATAGACACCTTCAAAACAGTCGTCGAAAGTTGCCCTGTTCCAGTCGTAATTGCTGGAGGACCAAAATGCAAAGCATCCCAAGAAATCCTCCAAACTACACATGACTCAATAGAAGCTGGCGCTGCAGGACTCTCTATTGGACGAAACGTGTTCCAAAACGAGAACCCAACCTTAATAGTTAAAGCGCTCTCAGCAATAGTTCATGACGGGGTTAGCGTGGAGCAAGCGCTAAAAATTCTCGGTGAGCACCATTGAAGGAAATATGGGTAGAAATAGACCAAGCTGCTACACCTCAAGAAAAAGAAACATTACTTAGCCTTGCCCACGAAAACGCAGACGTAATGATCCACGATTCGCAAGCGAGTAACCGCTCTGGCAACTTAAACTTAACCTTCCTCACCGAACTAAACGAGAAAAAAATTGCCCAACTAAAAAGTGAGGGCAAAAAAAACGCCATAAAAATTAACATAAAGGGCAAGGAAGACGAAAACAAAGCCGCCAAAGCGGCAGAACTCGGGGTCGATTACATAATAATTAACTGCCTTGATTGGCGAGTAATTCCACTTGAAAACTTAATTGCAAAGGCACATGGTGGCAAAAGCAAACTAATCGCCGAAGTCACCACTGCAGCCGACGCGAAACTGGTTCTTGAAGCCCTAGAGCTCGGAACAGACGGTGTCCTGCTAAAAACCTCAAACCCCAATGAGCTTGCTAAAGCAGTCAAAGTGGTTAAGGAGCAAATGCCAAGAATAACCCTAACCCCAGCCAAAATTTTAGACATCAAACCGATTGGCACTGGAGCCAGAGTCTGCGTGGACACCGTTGACCTGATGGTTCCGGGCGAAGGAATGTTGGTCGGATGCCAATCAGCAGGGTTCTTCCTAGTGGAAGCCGAGGTAAACGAAAATCCCTATGTTCAATCGAGGCCATTTAGAGTAAACGCTGGACCAGCTTCGCATTATACATTAACTTCGCTACACAATACTCGATATCTGTCCGAGTTGAAAGCTGGCGACGAAGTTTTAATCATCAACAGAGAAGGAAAAGTCCGAATAACAAATGTGGGGCGGTCAAAAATCGAGTTTCGCCCCCTACTCCTAATCGAAGCCCAAGTGGACGACACAAAAATAAAGACTATACTCCAAAACGCAGAAACCATACGAGTAGTGACACTGCAGGATTCAAAACCAGTCACCGAACTTAAACTAAACGATGAAGTCCTAGTGCACATAGCCGCAAAAGGAGGCCGACACTTCGGCGTATCAGTGCCTGAAGAAACGGTGATAGAAAAGTGACCGCGAGAATCTGCGTCTCGATTCTCCCAAAAAATAATCTTGAAGCGTTAAGTTTTATCGAGAGGGCAGAAAAAGCCCAAGCAAACCTCGTAGAAGTTAGGCTAGATTGCTTTGAAGCGACAAGAAATCTAACAGAACTTGTTAAAAGCACAAAAATTCCCCTAATCGCAACAAACAAGCTCTTGATTGAGAAAGGCTTTTTTACTGGAACAGAAATAGAGCGGCAACAAACATTACTAAACGCTGCCAAGAACGGCTTCGAATATGTTGATGTTGATCTGTCAAGCCCAAAACATAAAGAAACAATCGACAAACTCAAGCCATTAGGCGCTAAACCAATCGTTTCCTACCACAGATTTGACGGAGCACTAAGCAGTTCTGAAATGGAAGCGGTTCTGGAACAAGAAATTGCCAGCGGAGCCAGCATCTGCAAAATAGTAACAACAGCAAAGAAAATCGAAGACAACCTGACAGTGCTGAATTTTGTTTCTGCCATTTCAAGCAAGGCTAAACTTGTCTGTTTCTGCATGGGTGAGCAAGGCAAGGTTTCCAGGCTTCTCTCGCCGATGTTCGGTGCCTTCTTCACATTCGCTTCGCTAGAGCAAGGCAGCAAAACTGCGTTAGGGCAAATGACTGTTCAAGAAATGAGGACTGCTTACAACCTCTTAGGAGCATAAATAAGATGGATATTTCAGGAAAAACACAAGTTTGCGGAGTAATCGGTGACCCAATAGAGCACACTCTAAGCCCAATTTTGCATAATGTAGCGTTTGAGGCTTTGGAACTGGACTACGTGTTTTTAGCGTTCAAAGTGAAACCGGCTGAAGTTGGAAACGCCGTAAGCGGTATGCGAGCCTTGACCATTCACGGGTTAAACGTAACCATGCCACACAAAAATGCCGTCGTCAAATACTTGGATGAGGTAGACCCTGCTGGCAAAGTTATAGCTTCCGTTAATACTATCCTAAACAAGGATGGAAGACTGCTCGGCTTTAACACCGACGGCGTCGGAGCACTAAATGCGCTCGAAAAGAACGGCGTTGAACCGAGAGGCAAAAAGGTACTGTTGCTTGGAGCAGGCGGCGCTGCAAAAGCAATAGCATACACTCTCTCGCAAGAGGTTGATGAGCTGGTAATTTTGAATCGTACACCTAAATCAGCCATCGAGTTAGCTAATCTCTTAAAACAAAAGTTCAAGAAAAAAATCAACGCAGGCGAGCTTTCGCCAAGTGCAGTCAAAGATAACCTTGCTGACTCCGAGGTGCTTATTAACGCCACTTCAATCGGAATGAAACCAAACGACAACCAAACCCTAGTAGCACCCGAATGGCTCAAACCTGACTTGGTAGTAATGGACATAGTGTACAATCCTCTTGAAACAAGGCTTGTGAAGGACGCTAAAGCTGAAGGAGCCAAAGTAGTAAGCGGGGTTGAAATGTTAATTTATCAAGGCGCTGTATCGTTTGAAATATGGACTGCCTGCAAAGCGCCAGTTGAAGTTATGAGGAAGGCAGCGCTTAACCACTTGCAGAAGGTGTAAAAGTTGACTAAAAAAGCTACGGCTATAGCTCATGGTGCTGCAACAATCGTCAACGCCATGGCATTCGGCAAAGGTGCAGCTTTCGGGGTTGACTTGTGGACTAAAGCCGAAGTGAAATTAACAGATGAACCTCATGTTATCAAAGCAGAAATAACCTCTGATCCCAAAGAAAATACCGCCTTAATGGAAAAAACAGTGGCGAGGGTTCTCCAGCGGTTCAGTTTGGATAATAGTTTTGGAGCCAAAGTAAAAACTTGGTCAAACATTCCCATAGCCAAAGGATTAAAAAGTAGCAGTGTAGCCGCAAACGCAGTAGCAATAGCAGCCATAGCAGCGTTAGGCAAAACGCTTGATGACTTGGGGCTCGTCAATTTGGGCGTCGATGCTGCTTTTGACGCAAAAGTTACTATAACAGGCGCTTTTGATGATGCTTGCGCTTCATACTTCGGCGGTGTAGTAATTACTGACAATTTGAGCCGAGAAATAGTTAAACAGATGCCGTTGACTGAAGACTTGACGGTGTTGTTCTATGTTCCGCCTGAAAAAGCGTACACAGCCGACTCTAACGTGAGCAGGCTGCAAACTGTCAAACCGCTCGTTGAAGTAGCCTACAGGGAAGCTTTGGAGGGCAAGGTTTGGGAGGCATTGACGCTTAACGGCTTGATTTACTCCTCAGCCTCAGGATATAACCCTTCAATCGCGATTGATGCGCTAGCCGCTGGAGCAATAGCAGCTGGATTATGCGGCAAAGGACCAGCAGTAACAGCAGTAACGCCCAAGGACAAGATCGATTCCGTAAAAGTTGCATTGCAAAAACAAGACGGCGAAATCTTGCAGGCTCAACTCAACAGGGAGAAAGCCAAGGTGCTTTAGCCAATGGCAGACGTAATCATCAAGAAAACTGAAAAGCTAAGCGGCGAGGTTTGCGCCCCACCATCGAAGTCTTACACACAGCGAATGCTCATAGCCGCTGCTCTGTCTAATGGCGCTTCCAAAATATCAAATCCTCTTTTGTCCGAAGACACCAAAGCGACTTTACGAGCTATCATAGCTTTAGGTGCAGAAGTAATTTTGGAAGAAGGGTGCTGGACAGTAACAGGTTCAGTGCCACTTAAAAATGCGAAAGAGCCTATTGACTGCGGCGAATCTGGCGCCACGTTACGTTTTATTATACCCGTAGCAGCCCTAGCACCTGACCCATCAATCCTGTTTTTCAGTGGTTCTTTTGAACGCAGACCAATCGAACCTTTGCTTCAAAGTTTGGACGGGCTCGGCGCCAAAGCCCGTTCTCAAAAACGCGGCGACAAAGATTCAGTTTTTGTTGAAGGTGGTGGTATTCTTGGAGGCGAAACATCTATTCCTGGTAACGTTAGTTCACAGTTCATATCTGGATTGATGTTTGCTTGCCCCATGGCAAAGGTGGATACAGAAATTATTCTTGCTTCACCACTTGAATCGGTCGATTACGTTAAAATGACTCAAGATGTCCTTGCAAAGCACAATGTTAGGGTTGTTATTTACGGAAATTTTGAGCGCATAGAAATTCCGGCCAATCAAACGTATATGCCTTCTGACTGCAAAGTGCCCGGCGACTTTTCTTCCACTGCCTTTCTTCTCGCTGCCGCAGCTATAACCAACTCGAAAGTGCAGGTCAGCAATCTTGAATATGAGAGCACCCAAGGCGATAAAGCGATTCTGGGCATCCTTAAGCAAATGGGCGTCGCGGGAAAAGTATGCGAGAACAGCGTTGAAATAAGCGGAACCGGCAATTCGCTTCACCCTTTGAATATTGATTCGAAAAATATCCCTGATCTCGTCCCAGTTTGTGCTGTGCTTGCATGCTTTGCGAATGGCACTTCTCAAATAAGCGGTGCACAAAGACTCAGGTTCAAGGAATCTGATAGGTTATCGTCGCTTTATGTTGAGCTTAAAAAGATGGGTGCACAAATAGAGATGGATACAAACAGCCTGACTGTGACAGGCCCTTGTGCTTTGAATAGTGCAGTGATTGACCCACATAATGACCATCGTATCGCGATGGCTTGCGCAATTGCAGCCTTAGGCGCAGAAGGCGAAACCACAATTCGAAACGCTGAGTGCGTTAGAAAGTCTTATCCGCAGTTCTTCACTCATCTAAAACAGATAGGAGCTGAAATTGTTGGCGGGAAATTCGATAGGTAAAGAATTCACAGTAACCACTTTTGGCGAAAGCCACGGCAAATATGTCGGCGTAGTATTGGATGGTTGTCCAGCTGGGTTGCCTCTTTCTGAAGCGGACATTCAAGTGGAGTTGGATAGGCGCATTCCAGCAGAGCCCAAAATTGTCTCCGGAAGAATTGAAAAAGACATCGCAAAAATTCTTTCGGGGGTTTTTGACGGTTTTACTACTGGTGCTCCAATAGCTTTGATGCTTGAGAATAAGGAGGTCGACTCAAGCGATTACGAGGCAATCAAGGACCTGCCAAGACCAGGACACGCCGACTACCCCGCCTGCGTGAAGTATGGTGGCTTTAACGATTACCGAGGCGGCGGACGCTTTTCAGGTAGACTCACAGTTGCATTTATCATGGCTGGAGCCGTAGCCAAAAAATTGTTAAGCAGATTTGACGTTGACGTCTTAGCTTATACCAGATCAGTGGGCAAAGTTAAAAGTGATAAGAAGTTTAATGCACAGGAAATCCGCAAGAACAGGTACACAGCGGCTACCCGTTGTCCAGACTTAGCCTGTGCAGAAAGAATGGAGGAAGCCATAGTTACTGCGAAAAAAGAAGGCGATAGTCTTGGCGGAATAGTTGAATGCATTGCCCTAAACGTTCCAGTAGGAGTGGGAGAGCCACTGTTTGATTCACTTGATGCCGATTTAGCAAAAGCGTTGTTTAACGTTCCCGCTGTGAAAGGGGTAGAGTTCGGCTTGGGCTTTGGAATTGCACAATTAAAGGGCTCTGAAAGTAACGACCCCTACATTATGCAAAGCGGAAAAGTTGCAACCGCAACGGATAATGCAGGCGGAATCTTAGGCGGAATATCTACTGGCATGCCAATCATGGTGCAAGTTGCTATAAAACCTACACCTTCAATTGGCAAAGAACAGAAGACCGTTAACTTGTCTACGATGGAAGACGCGCGTATTAGCATTAAGGGTAGGCATGACCCCTGTGTTGTCCCAAAAGCTGTGCCCGCCGTGGAATCTGCGGTTGCCATAACCTTAGCTGACCACATGATTCGCGCGGGTTTTATACCTAAAGTCTTGGAGAGACAGAAATGAAGGATGAAATTCAACAGCTCAGAAAAAAAGTAGACCAAGTTGATGAACAAATCCTAAATGCTCTTAGCGAAAGAGCCAAACTATGCAGGGCTATCGGCTTAATTAAGAAAAAGAAAGACCTGCAAATAAGGGACACTGCCCGAGAAACCGAGGTTTACAAGAGTGTCAAAGAAAAAGCTGTCCAATTTCATTTGGATCCCCTGCAAGTTGAAGCGGTTTACCGCGAAATAGTTAATATGTGCAGTGCTGTTCAAGAGTAGAAAGAACTCTTAACGGAGAGTTAACCCTGTGCTCTATGAAATAAATGAGAAAGCCATAAGGCTCGAAAATCAAGGAAAAAAAATAATACGCTTAAACCTAGGCGACCCAGACTTAGCTACGCCTAACGAGATAATTGAAGCAGCATACGCAGCGATGAAGGCGGGCAAAACCAAATATTCTTCCTCTTACGGCGAGACCAATCTTAGAGAAAGGCTCGCTGAACTTCATGGAGTTAAAGCTGAAAATGTAGTTATCACGCCTGGTTCAAAATGGGGCATTTTCGCGACAATGTACCTCATCATGAAGACTGGAGGAAACATTGTTATCCCGACGCCTTACTGGACAGCTTACGATTTAATCGCTAAAAGTCTTGGTGCTCAGACTAAACTATTAAGGACAGAGATGGAAGACGGCTGGAGAGTAGATTTAGACAAGCTTGAAGCAATGATTGACAAGGACACCCGAATGATAATACTCAACAATCCAAACAATCCCACAAGCAAAGTCATAGATGCTGAAACACTTGACGGTATAGTAGAAATAGCCAACAAAAAAGGCGTAACCATCCTCTCAGACGAAGTATATGGAACAATCAGCTTCGTTAAAACAAAAAGCATCCTGGAACATGACGGTGACCATACTCATATTCTCACCACCGGCTTCTCCAAAACATTTAGTATGACGGGCTGGCGAATCGGATACATAATCGCAAACAAACAACTCGTCGACAACATAACTAAACTCAACCAGATCACCATCAACAATGTCCCAGTATTCATTCAAGAAGCCGCATTAAAAGGGCTGGAAATGCAAAAGCAACTCGCCACGAAAATAAAGGAAGAATACCAAGAAAGAGCAAAAATGGCAAGCAAAACCTTAGCCAAAGCAGGGCTCTTATTCACAAAACCCGAGGCACCATTCTATGTTTTCCCAAAGCGTCCAGGCTTAAACTCGGAAAAATTCACCTTAGACTTGCTCGATAAAGGTGTAGCTGTAGCTCCAGGCACATCATTCGGCGACTATAAAGAGCACTTCCGCATCTCTCTAACAGCGCCAAGAGACCAAATAAAAGTCGGATTAGAGAAGATAAGCGAGGCGCTTGAATGAAAACCGCGATTCTAGGCGCGGGAAAAATGGGCGTATGGTTCGCAAAGTTCTGCAAGGAGAAAGGCGACAACGTAATCTTAGCTGACAGAAAAAAACAGAAGCTGTCAGGGCTCGGCAAGGAGTTGGGCGTTGAAACCACCGACGACTTCACGAAAGCTGTCAAAGCAGCAGATAGAATCATGATTTGCGTATCTATCAGTAGCTTCGAGGAAGTAGTTAAAAAAATAGGTTCAAGCGTACGCGATGGGCAAGCAGTCATGGATATCTGCTCGATCAAAGAGTACCCCGTCAAAGTCATGCATGAAAACATCAAACATGGCTTGGTCTTGGGTACGCATCCTGTTTTCGGTCTAGGCAGCAAGGGAGTCAAACACAAAGCCTACGTGCTAACGCCGACAAACGCCGCCGAGGAGAAATATGCTGATGACTTTAAGGAGTGGCTGGAAAAAGAAGAAGCACACGTTTTCATCATGACCCCCAAAAAACACGACCAGCTCATGTCAGTAGTCCTTGGGCTGCCCCACTTTCTAGGACTAGTTGCCTGCGAGACTCTCTTGGAGCAAAAAGATTTCCCAGAAACAAAGCAGGTTGCAGGCACAACCTACCGCCTCCTCTTCACTTTGGCTGAAGCGACGGCGCTGGAAACTCCCGACCTGTATGCTAATCTGCAGACGAACCTGCCGGAGATGGGAAAAATCGAAGACCTCTATATCGCCAAAGCGCAGGAGTGGCTGGATTTAATTAAGCAGAAAAATCCTCAAGCGATAGTTGATAGGATGGCGCAGGTTAAAGAGAAACTCCTCAAGGCTGACCCTGACTTTGCTAAATCCTACGAAGTCATGTACCGAATGCTTGAAGCAACAGAGGAATAAGGGCATCAGATGACGAAATCATTGGTTGTGAACTGTTCTCTGAAGTCGACAAGTGAGGCTTTGCTTGAAGCTGTGAAAAAATTTAGCGACTGTACTGTTATCCAGTTTAGAGACATCGATGAGGACTACCACGTTGACAAGATCATTGATGCCGTTGTCATCAGTGGGTCTACGGCTAGAATAGTTGATCCTTCTGAGAGAGCCATGTTCGAAGGAGTTGCGCATTTGATAAAAACATGCAACTTACCAATATTAGGCATTTGCTATGGTCATCAACTGCTTTGTTGGACATTTGGCGCCAAAGTAGGGTCGCTTGCTCAACCAGTTTTTGACAGGTTTGAAAAGGTTCGAGTGATTAACATTGACGGGATATTTGCAGGCTTCGCAGAACAGCAAACTGTACCGCTCTCTGAATCACACTATGACTATGTCTTAAAAGAAAGCCTTGAACAGGCTGGCATAGTCGTGCTTGCAGATTCTGCTTCATGCGAAGTAGAGGCAGTTAAAACCAAGAGTAAACCGTTTTACGGCGTTCAGTTTCATCCAGAGCGAATAAATGGGAAAAGCGAATCGCATCCTGAGGGACACAGGGTTATCGAGAACTTTTACAGCAACGTGGTTAAGCGATAGAAAGACTTTGTTTTTCTTTTGTTTCATCAATTATTTAGTCTCTTGAAGAGCGCTCTAATAACAAGTGCTCATCTGTGAAGCCATACTTGCCGTAAAGCTTTCGTGCTTTCGCGTTCTTCCATTCGGTGGAAACATGGAGTTCAACAATATTTTCTGCTTTGGCTCGTTTGATTATGGCTTTAAGAAGTTTTGAACCAATTCCTTTGCTCTGATAAGTAGGATGTACAAAAAGGTTGATTATCAAACCCTGTTTCTGGCATTCCCAAAAAGAAGGGAAAACAGCGTAGTCAATGAAACCGACAATTGAAGAGTTAAATTCGGCTACTAAAACCATGAATTGTTTGTCGTTTAAACGTTTCTGGAGGTTTTCTATCACAAATATCTCGTTTTCATTCCACGTTTCCTCACCAAGCTTTGTTGACCTCAGCACTTTGATTATTCCATCTGCGTCTTTGTTTGTTGCTTCACGAACAATAATTTCTTTTTCTGCTATCATGGAGAGTTATTCTTCCTTTTTTTATATAGACACCTTTCACCACTTTGAATCTATAATATCTGTAATTTTTGATAAAAGCTTATTTAGATAAGGCGCGTCTGAATTAACTTTATCAAATAAAATGGAAAACAGGTCTTCTAAGAAATTATTTAGCCTTAGGATATGAGCCTAGAATTTTGATGAACACTGCATACTTCTTCAGCGCGTTCAAGGTTTCAGCGCATCGCTTCTCATTGCGGTGCCCTTCAAAATCCAAGTAGAAGTTGTATTCCCACGCCGTTTGCTTGGTTGGTCGAGACTCGATTTTGGTTAAGTTGATGTCTCTTTTGGCAAACTCGCCCAGTGCATGGTAGAGTGAACCTGGCTTATGGGCGGCTGAGAAGATTATGGATGTTTTGTCTTTGCCCGTCACGGGCGAATCCTCCGTAGACAGGACGAAGAATCGCGTGTAGTTCTCAGGGTTGTCTGCGATGTCTTTGGAGAGGATGTGCATGCTGTAGAGGTTAGCTGCTCTTTCGCTGGCAATCGCCGCAGCGTTCTTTAAGCCTTTTTCTTTGATCATCTTGACGCTGCCAGCCGTGTCATATGTCTGTATGAGTTCTCGTCCAAACTCTTCCAAGAAGGTTCGGCACTGTGCCAGCGCCTGAGGATGCGAGTAAACAACTTTGATATCTGCCAAAGCAGTGCCTAAGTTTGCGATGAGACAGTGTTCAATTTTCACGATGACTTCGCCGCAAACCTTCAAATCGTTCCTCAAGAAAAGATCATAGTTCTGGGTTACGCTGCCCTCTAAGCTGTTTTCAACGGGGATGACGCCGAACTTTGTTTTCTGCATGCATACGCTGTCAAAAACGTCCTTGAAGTCTTTGCAGGGTTTAACCTGTGTGTCGGCTCCGAAGAACTGGAAGACTGCGTTTTCGCTGTAAGCGCCCCGTTCGCCTTGGAAGGCTACTTTCACTTTTTGTTTCCCTGCTTACGATTCTTTAGCAAGAGCTTGTTTATACCGTTTATCATCGCTTCAACGCTAGCCATAACAATGTCTTCTCTGGCTGCACGTGCTGAAACAATGTTGCCTTTTTCATCCTCTACTTTAATGACAACTTCTGCTACGGCGTTTGAGCCGCCTGTGATTGCTTCAAGTCGGTATTCGCTGAGTCGTATGTTTTCCAGGTTATTGGTTAGTTTTTGAATGGCTTTTAAAACAGCGTCAACCGGGCCTACGCCTGTTTCTGCAGCAATGTACTCTTTCCCATCCAAGACCAGCTTGACTGAGGCGGTCGGAATTACTTTGATTCCTGTTATAACTGCTAAGTCGCTTAAGTCAACGATTTTTTCTTCCCCTATAACTTCACCCATAACTGCTGAAGTTAACGCAAATAAATCAGCATCCGTCACCATCTTACCTTTATCACCTAGCTCTTTAACACGTTGGACAACTTCCTGAAGCTGTCGTTCGGTTGGGTGGATGCCTATTTCTTCCAGTTCAGCTTTTATGCCGCGTGTCCCCGCTAGTTTTCCTGCAACTAATTTTCTTGTTCGCCCGACCAACTCAGGGTCTATGGGCTCAAAGGTTAATGGCTTCTCTGTTATTCCTCGAGTGTGGATGCCTGACTCATGGGCAAAAGCGTTTTCGCCCACAATTGCTTTGTTAGCTTGCACAGTTATGCCGCTCAACGATGAAACCAATCTTGAAGTGCTGTATAATAACCGTGTGTTTACGCCTGTCTTATATTTGTAAATCAAATGCAAAGCCGTAACCACCTCTTCAAGCGAAGCGTTGCCAGCCCGCTCACCTAACCCGTTGACGGCAACGTGCACCTGATCGGCGCCGGCTTCAACAGCTGCTAAGGAGTTTGCAACTGCCAAACCAAAATCATCGTGGCAATGTGTGCTAATGGGAACGTTAACTACAGTTTTTAGTTCCTCAATGAGTTTGAAGGTTGTTTTCGGAATCATTATGCCAACGGTATCAGGAACGTTTAGGCTGTCCATTCCTGCTTTCTCTGCTGCTTGACAAACTTGTTTTAAGAAGGGCATTTCTGAGCGCGTGGCATCCATTGGCGAAAACTCGCATTTGAAACCATGCTTCTTAACGTACTCGATAGATTCCACAGTTGAAGACAGCACTTGTTCAGGTGTTAAGTTCACGGCGTACTTCATTTGCACAGGAGACGTAGGAATAAAAACGTGGATTAGATCAACGTCGCAGTCGATTGCAGCGTTAATATCTCCTTTTGTTGCACGAGACAAAGCGCAGATTTCTGGTTCTAAATGAGCTTTTGCAATCTCGCGTACAACCTTTTTCTCGCCCTCAGAAGAGCTTGGAAAACCTGCTTCGATAACATCGACGCCTAGCTTGCTTAGTTGACCTGCAATCTCAATCTTATCGTCTGCAGTTAAAGAAACGCCAGGCGTTTGTTCACCGTCTCTCAGGGTAGTGTCAAAAATACGGATACGTTTTGAGGTTTTATTAGTCATTTTTTCAACCAGTTTTCACTGTTAGAGCTGCAGCAATGGCTTCTGCCATTCCCTCGGTCGTGGTGTTGCCACCGCAGTCTGGAACAGTTTGACCGTTGCGTAACGAGTGTATTACCCCGTTTTCTATTGCTTTGCCTGCTTGAATGCATTTTTTGTCGTTGTATTTTTCGCCTAGCCAATCCAGCATCATCTTCGCGCTTAGTATCATGGAGATAGGGTTTGCCGTATGTTTCCCTGCTCTGTTTGGTGCTGAACCGTGAATGGGTTCGAAGAGTGCAAAGTTGTCGCCTATGTTTGCGCCTGGAGCCATGCCTAAACCGCCGATAAGTTGGGCTGCTTCGTCTGATAGGATGTCGCCGAACATATTGCAGGTGCAAAATACATCAAATACTTGGGGCTCTTTTATCAGACGCATCGATGCCGCATCAACATATAGCTCGTTAAAGGCGATGTCTGGGTACTGTTTTGCTGTTTCGCGGCATATGCTGGCGAATAATCCGTCGGTTACGCGCATAACGTTGGCTTTGTGTATGGCGGTCACTTTCTTTTTGCCATTGCGTAAACGTGCGATTTCAAAGGCTTTCTTGGCTATGCGCTCACAATTTTTGCGCGTGATGACTCTTAGGCACAAAGTTGTGTCGTTGCCTATGGTGAATTCTAAGCCTTTGTAAACGTCCTCAGTGTTTTCCCTGACAAACATCATATCAATGTCGGGTCGAGCAACAGGAACGTTAGGATAAGCCTTCAATGGACGCAAATTAGCGTACAAATCGAACATTAATCTGAGTTTAACTATGACGTCGGCTGCACTTTCGCCTACGGGGCCCTTTAGGCAAGCGTGGGATTCTTTGATTTTTTGCACTGTATCTTCGGGTAGTGCGGCGCCTCTTTTGGCTAAGGTTGCGTCGCCTGCTTCAGCCTCAATAATTTTGAGTTTTAATCCGAATTTTTTCTGTGCTGAGTCTAGGACTTTTAGCGTGGCTTCGGTTAATTCTGGTCCTATGCCGTCGCCTGGAATTAGGGATATTTTGTATTCTGTCATTTTTTGTTTAGTCTCCTTCGTAAGTTCTCGATTAATCCGCCATCCGCTAATATTTCCAACATGAATGGTGGAAGCTTGTCTACTTGAAACTTTTTGTCTTTTGAAATGTTTTCTATCTTGCCAGCTTCAAAGTCCACGGTTATTTCGTCACCTGTTTCAACCTCGTTGAATATACCTTTGCACTCGATTACTGGTAAGCCGATGTTAATGGCGTTTCGGAAGAAAATCCGCGCGAAAGATTCTGCTAACACGCATTTTACGCCTGCGTACTTTAGGGCTAGTGGCGCTTGTTCTCGGCTTGAACCGCATCCGAAGTTTTTGCCGCCCACTACGATTATGCCTTTTTTCGCCTTATCAGGAAACGCTGGGTCTAAGCCTGATAGGGCGTGTTTTGCTAACTCGTAAGAGTCAACCAACGTCATGAATTGTCCTGGCAGAATAACGTCTGTGTCGATGTTGTTTCCGAATTTTATTGCTGGACCTTTGATTTTCATGTTCATGCTTTGGCCTCCAGTTTTCTAGGGTCAGTGATTTTGCCTGTGACTGCTGAAGCAGCTACCGTTGCTGGCGAAGCCAAGTATACGCTGGCTTTGGTGCTGCCCATTCTTCCGATAAAGTTTCTGTTTGAAGTGCTTACGCAAACTTCATCTGCTGCTAATAATCCTATGTGGCCGCCTAAGCATGGACCGCATGCTGAACCGCAAACTATTGCGCCTGCGTCAGTGAAGATTTCCAGTAAGCCTTCGTTTAGCGCTTGCTTGTAAACTTCTTGTGAAGCTGGAATCACCAGTGCTCTTACATTGTCTTTTACTCGTTTACCTTTTAGGACTTGAGCGGCTAAGCGTAAATCTTCGATTCTGCCGTTGGTACATGAACCAATAAACGCCTGCTCGATTTGTACGTTGCCTGCTTCTGAAACTGGCTTAACGTTGTCAACCGATGATGGGCATGCTATTTGTGGCTCCATCTTTGAGACGTCAAATTCTATTGTCCGCTCGTAAACTGCGTCTTTGTCGCTTTTCAATGATTCAAAGTTAGGTAACGCTTTGCTGGTTCTGCCTTCTAGGAACTTACGAGTTGTTTCGTCAGGTTCGATGATACCGTTTTTGGCGCCCATTTCCACAGCCATATTGCACAGCGTCATTCTCCCTGCTATGCTCATGTTTTTTATTGTTGGACCGGTGAATTCAGTGCTTTTGTATGTTGCACCGTCAACGCCCATTCGTCCGATTATTGAAAGGATTAAGTCTTTTGGTGTAACGTACTTTTGGAATTCTCCAGTCACGTTTATTTTAATCGCTTCGGGCACTTTCAGCCAAATCTTTCCAGTGGCAAAGACTGCGGCTGCTTCGGTTGAGCCTATTCCCGTCGCGAAAGCGCCGAAGGCTCCGTAAGTGCAAGTGTGAGAATCAGCGCCTACGATTACTGTTCCAGGAACTACATGCCCTTTCTCTGGCATGACTTGGTGGCAGATTCCACCTCTGCCTACGTCGTATATGCGTATTTTTTGGTCTTGCGCGAATTGGCGCATGGTCTTGTGCAGTTCTGCCGCTCTAACGGACTCAGCCGGCACTTGATGGTCTAGTATGACCACTGCTTTTTGGTTATCCCAAATTTTTTGTACGCCTATTTTTTTGAAGGCTTCAACGGCTAAAGGTCCAGTTAAATCGTGCACCATTATCATGTCTACGTTTGCGTCCACAATTTCTCCTGAGTACACGACTTGTTTTCCTGAGGCTTTAGCCAACATTTTTTCCGTAATGTTCATGTCTGTTCTCTTCTGTTACAATTAACTGTTTAATTTTGATTAATTGTCGTGAAGGTTTCTGATTTTTGAGAAACGGAGAGTTAAGGGTTTCCGTTTAGAAAGACGATTTATTCGTCTATTCTTATTGATTTTGCTCCTCGTGCCAGTGCAGTTATTCCTGTTCTTGCAAGTTCAATGACGCCATTTGTTTTCATCAGATTTAGGAACGCGTCAATTTTGTCTGGTGTTCCTGTGATTTCTACGGTTAAGCTGTCAGTTGAAACGTCGATGACTCGACCTCTGAAGACTTCTACGCAGTTTATAATGTCTGAGCGCTCTTTGGAGCCGGGCACACTGACTTTTATCAAAGCCAACTCCCTCATCACAAAGTTTCCCCGCTCTAGTTCCTCGACTTTAAGCACATCGATAAGCTTCGCAAGTTGCTTAACAACTTGTTCGATTGTTTTTTCATCCGCGTTGACTGTTATTGTCATGCGTGAGGAGTCCACCTGTTCACTGGGACCGACAGTGATGCTTTCAATGTTAAAGTTTCTGCGTCGGAACAGGTTGGCTACTCCATGGAGAACTCCTGGCTTGTTTTCAACTAGTACAGAGATAACTTTTGTCTTTTCAGTTTCCATTAGTAGTCACCTCTCTGTTGTGGTAAACCGCAGCCTGGAGGCACAAACGGCACAACGTCGTGCTCTGAGCCTATGGGCACATCGATTACAGTTGTAACTTTACTGTTGAGTGCGGTTTTTACGGCTTTTTGGAATTCTTCCATTGATGTCGCTCTGAAGCCTTGTGCTCCGTAGGCCTCTGCCAGCTTAACGAAGTCAGGTGTTTTTCCTAAGTTAACTGCCATGTAGCGGCGTTTGTAGAGCATTCTTTGCCATTGCGCAACCATGCCTAACACTGAATTGTTTAGCACTATGACTGTGACTGGGATGTTTTCCGTTATGGAGCAAGCGAGTTCTTGTTCGGTCATTAAGAAACTGCCGTCGCCAGCTATGTCGACGACGGGTCTGTCGGGGCAAGCGACTTTTGCTCCCAGAGCTGCTGGGAAACCGAAACCCATTGTTCCTAGTCCTCCTGAGCTGATGAAGGTTCTCGGTTTCAAGGCTTGGAAGTACAGAACAGACCACATCTGGTTCTGGCCAACTTCTGTTGTGACTATGGTATTTTCAGGCAACAATTTTCTAAGTTCCATTAGTAATGCTTTTGGTAGCAGGTCTTTAGGCATCTCTTTCAGTAGTGGGCTCAATTTTTCTTTGGCTGTCTTAACCCGTTTTGTCCAAGCACTTCCTTCGTTTTTGTTCAGTTTCTTGACTAAAGCGTCATGCAGGAGTTTCAAGGATGTTTTGGCATCGCCAACTACGGGTACGTCAACTTCAATGTTTTTTCCAATTTCTGCAGCATCAATGTCAATGTGAATCTTTTTGGCGTTAGGACAGAAAGTGTCCAAGTTCGCTGTGGCGCGGTCAGAGAATCTTGTTCCAACAGCCAATAGCACGTCAGCTTCACCCATCAATTTGTTTGCCGCTGGGTTTCCATGCATTCCGATACTTCCAACGGATAAGGGGTGGCTTTCAGGGAATGAGCCCTTGCCCATCAAAGTTGTAGCTACTGGAGCCATCAGCAAATCTGACATTTGCATAAGTTCATCTGAGGCATTGGATATTATGACCCCACCTCCTGACAGTATGATTGGTTTCTCAGCTTTTGCAAGCAAATTAGCGGCTTCGCTGATTTTTGCTAAATCTGGCTCGATTTTGGGATTGTAGCCTCGTGCTTCAATTTTGTTTGTGAATCCTACCTCTACATCTGCGATTCCAGATTGCACGTCTTTCGGTATGTCAATTAGGACTGGTCCTGGCCTGCCTGAGGAAGCTATGTAGAATGCGGCGTTAACCATTGGTTGGATTTCAGCGATTGTTCGCGGCTGATAATTGTGTTTAGTAATTGGCGTTGTGATGCCGATGATATCTGCTTCTTGGAAGGCGTCTCTGCCAATCATGTAGGAAGAGTTAACGCCTGTCGATGGAACCTGACCTGTTATGGCTATCATCGGTGAAGAATCCATGTATGCGTTTGCTATTCCTGTAACTAGGTTTGTGGCTCCCGGTCCTGAGGTCGCCATGCACACTCCTACTCGTCCGCTGGCTCTGGCATAGCCTTCTGCTGCGTGGGCTGCTCCTTGCTCGTGTCTGGCGAGTATGTGTCTAATTTTCTCGTTGCCGCATAATGCATCGTAGACTGGCAGTATTGCTCCACCTAAGATGCCGAATATAACATCTACGTTTTGCTGTTCAAGGGATTCTATGAGTACTTTTGCACCAGACATTTTGGTCATTTCATTGCTTCTCCTTTTTGATAAATAGCCTCTCGTCTGTAGAAAGATTGATTTGAAAATTTTCAGTGGTAGTTTCAGAAGGTTCCCTGGAAAAATCAAAGAATAAGTACCCGACGATTCCAGCTATTGAGGTGACGATCCCTCATCTTAATTCCTCTTGAAATCCACGTTCCTTAAAAGTAGACCATTGTGCAAATAAAAAGCTTACGGTGTCAATCTCATTTTTATAACTTTTTGTTAATATATAACTTACAAAACCTAACCTGAAACTTGGTTTCCAAGAAAGGTGGCTGAAGACTTTCGAGAGCACTTGGTTTTTTCCCTGAGTAGTTAGGTGTGTTGATAAAAGCACTTATAACCCTGAATTCCTTTTCCAATGTAGTGAAACCCTATGTGTGAATTCGACATAATCTTAAACGGAAAAGTGCAATTCAAAGATGTTATTTACGTTAAAGTTGAAGGCGACAATGTAGTAGTTAAGAATATTTTGGGTGAAGGTAAAGGGTTCAAAAATTGCAAGATTGTTGAGGTTGATGTTAACTCTACAAGGTTAGTTCTTGCTGCCTTAAAACCTTAAACATCCGCCCTCGAATCCCATAAACCCCTGCTTCCGCTTTTTTAGCGGAATTACGCCTTTTTCATGCAACTTAAACCCAATTCAAACCCTAAACCAAAAAACCAACCCAAAACAAACGCAGCAAACAGGGGAGAGGGGACTACTATTTACTGACTGCTTCTAAACGTAAAAAGAGTCAAGTTGAGTCAAAGCCTAAAGCAACCGGCGAAGTCAGCAAAGTCAGCCAACTGTTAACTAAACTGCAAAGATTACCCCTGTTGATAAATCGCAAATACTAATAAGCCGATTAGTTAATGTTGATAACTGTTCTAAGACTATTTGGTCGCTAAACGTTTTCTTGCTTTATATATTCTAAAATCAATAGGTTAATGTTGCCAGATCAATTGGCAAGGAAACAGCAAATGAGTAACAGGCAAAAGTTCGAGCAAGATTTAACAGTCCTATTATCAAGGTTAACAAAGGATTCTGATAAAGAAGCTGAAAACAAACTCAACATGCTAAAAGACTGGCTAGTAAAACTGCAAAAAGAAAACATTTTAAAAATCAACCATTCCGTGATGGAACTTGTTTGCGCCAAATATCTCATCCAAAAAGACTACGCAGTTCAACTTGAATATCCGTTAAACGAAATTTTAACCTGCGATTTGTACGCCATAAAAGGCTACGGAAACCTAATCGTTGAAGTAGAAACTGGTTATATTCCTCCTGAAAATGCTTTGGCGCCATTAACTTACACTACTGCAAGACTGGCAAGCAAAATAATTCGGTACAGTAGTTTCGCAGGAAAATTCGCGTTAGGCGTACCACCTCACTATATTCTGCCCTTTCCTCGTGCTCTATCTAAACCTCCAAGAAACCGAACAGACCAAGAAATAATGCAGATAAAAAAGCTCTGTGACGCATACTACCAGAAACCGCCAGTAACCATTGAAGAAATACGAAATGCACGCATACACGAAATCTACATAATCGACGTTGACTGGACAAAAGTCCAAGAAATCGACCCTGAAGCTTACCTCAAAAGAGCCATACAAAAGGGCATAGTATACGCTTATCTCCCACCTGAAACTAGGGAATAATGAAATGCCATTTTACGTTTACATTTTACTTTGTTGTGATGGAAGCTTCTACACAGGCTACACCAAGGACTTGGATGAAAGAACAAAACTCCATCAAAATGGCAAAGGCGCAAAATATACAAAATCACACAAACCCAAAAGGATAGCTTACGTTGAACTGTTTAATTTACGAAGCGAAGCGATGAAACGCGAAAGAGAAATAAAAAAGCTTAGCCATCAACAAAAAATTTGGCTTGTCAGTTCTCAAAAAAAGAAATAAGTTTGTTAGAAAATATTTTGTTTGGGATTATCTTAAAGCAGTGGTTCCGTTATCTCAGTAGCGTCAACGCTGCTCCTGTAATTACTGGCACTAGCACATTATCATTTACTGGCAGAGGAAGAACCTCCACGGTCATAGCGATTGCTGCCCCAATAAAAGCCAATAATGGCGGGACAAAAAACGTGCCAGCTAAAAACGCAAAAAAGAAACCAGACAGCGAACCTTCCCAAGTTTTCCCCTTGTTAAATGGTAAAGACGTTGAAATAAGACCGCCAAAAAGTGAAGCGACACTATCGCCTAAGCAAAACATAGCGATGGCGGCGTAACTTGCAGGATGAGGAAACACAAGCAAAGTAAACAAAATACCGAAAGCGAAGTACAATGGTGCTGCGGCAAAGCCATTCAATTCTGATTGATTGGCAGCATGGCATGTAATCGCCGAAATGATTGAAAATTCTTTTCCTTCTAAACGCCAAAGTTCAGATATAGTATATATCAATGCTATCGTGAAAATTAAAGCGCCAACTATGGGAACGCCTATTAAACTGGCGATTACTGGCATGAAAAATCCGCAAGCATGGATATCTTCTCTTACTAAATCGTTCGCTGTCGGAAAAGAACGTTTATGTGGTTCCCCGTCAATGATAGGCAAGATTGCAGAAAGTTTGCCATTTACTACCCGGTCAGCTTTAACTCTTAAAACAAAATCAGGATTATAACCGATTTTCAACATTCCAGGTAAAAAAATGCAACGGTTGTTTCTGTCATCAGCGACAACGATGCAATCGCTTAGCCGTAAGCCTTCAGCGGTTAAAATTTGCGATAAAATTTTCAGTTTCCCACCAGGGTCAATAGCGTCACCCCCGATTCCGCCAGTTAATTTGCCATCTTTGGTTTCAACTTCAATGCCATAGGCGTAGTCTGCACCTACTGCGTCAGCTAATTTTTTTACAATACCTGTTGGCAACCCAGAACTGATCAAGGCAATTGTGCAGTTTCTCATTTTTATTTGTGAAAAAATATTTTGCAAAAGGGGTGTTGAAGGAATTTTTTCAAAAATTAAAGTTAAAGTTTCAAGTTTAACCCCTTTTGATTCTTTAAAAACATGCCTCAGCACCGATTGTAACTTTAGAATACCTGCTTCATAGAGTAAACCGAAAAAAAGGATCTTTACCAATTTTATAAAGCCTAAGCTTTTTCCTACTTCGAAAAAGAACCGGTTTTTCGGAATAAGAACTCCTTCAACGTCGAAAACTACAAGCCTTGGTTTCTCTACAGTAACCATTTCGCTCTAAACTCACCAATGTAGTGTGCTGCCTAAAGAGAAAATGATAACTTGCTAAAGATAAATTATCCTGTTGGGGCAGATGTACGCCTTTAAATTGATTTTTGGGGGCTAAATAATTATCGGCGTAATAATTGATAATAGCCCTCCCAACTATTAGGTACTTGAAAAAGCGCAAGTGAAAAAGTAAAAACAGCATTCTGCGGTTTTCAATATTTGAAGTTGGAAAACCGTATGGAGTACTTGTATTAATTTATATATACATGGTGCGCAATCAAGATATCGAGGACAGCTTGGCATGGCTTGGTACGATGACCCTGTAACAGTCACTGCGGTAGCGGTAGTGATAATCATCGCTTGCGGAATAGTGATTTTTGCCATGAGAAAACTGGGGAATAAACCCAGGCAGAAAAAACCTCAAAAGACAGATAATGATTCACTGCTTGAATATGCAGGTTCACCTTTCAGAATCTCCAAAAGCGTCCAAACAACAGCAGCTTCTAACGCAAAAGATGAACTGCGGATGCTCGATTTAGAAAGAGAGATTTTGAGTGATGCACTTCGTCGCTTATATGAAGCGCAAGCCGAGGGAAAAATCTCAGAGGCAGAGCGAGAAAAGCTTGCCGCAAGCTACAAGGCTAGAATGATGTCTATTAAAGAATCCATTTCAAAAGATGAAACAATAGTTGCGTTGCATGATCTTGAGGGCATGCAGGAAGATTTAATGAAGCTCTTCAGTGAACGCTTCGGAGAATTAACCTCAAAGGTTGAAGAGCTTAGAACGAAGATTGATGTTAAACCGATAAGAGAGATACCGATAAAATTACCAACTCAAATGCCAGTTTCGCAGATAGAAAAAATGGAAGATGAGGAAGAAGAGGAGGCGGCAGGGGAAGAAAAGCAGAAAAAGAAGCGGAAACCTCCAGAGGAAAAGCCTGATGCTAAAACTGAAGCTGAGAAAAGGATTGAGTCGATTAGAAGTGAAGTTGAGAAGGTTTTAGATAAACTGGGGCAGATGGAAATTGAAAGCTAACCTTGACCCAATTCAAGTGACAAAACAGAAAGCAGCATTAGAAGCGGTTAAACATGTTAAAGACGGCTTTATTGTTGGTTTAGGAAGCGGAAGTACTGCCGCGTTTGCCATACAAGCACTGGGCGAAAGAGTGAAACGTGAAAAACTGCGTATTATGGGTATTCCTACTTCTTATCAAGCTTTCTTGTTAGCGGTTGAATGTGGCATTCCGATTACAACTTTGGACGAACATTCGCAAATAGACGTGACCGTTGATGGGGCAGACCAGATAACTCCTGAATTATTTTTGATAAAGGGCATGGGTGCGGCTTTGGCTAGGGAAAAGATTGTTGCGGCTGCCTCTGAACTTAACATTATTATTGCTGATGAGAAGAAAAAAGTGAAAGTGCTAGGCGAAAATAACCAGTCTGTGCCGATTGAGGTTTTACCTTTTGCCATTTCACTTGCCAAACGAAAAATTGTTGATGCTGGCGGAAAGCCTGTTCTGAGGGAAGGCAAAGGCAAGCTTGGTCCAGTGATAACTGACAATGGTAACGCCATTTTGGATTCTTATTTTGGTGAGATAGTTAAACCAGCAGAGTTGGAAGTAAAGTTGAAGATGATTCCTGGCATTGTAGAAACTGGTTTTTTTGTCGGGTTAACGGATATTGCTTATATTGGAACAGTTAGCGCTGTAGAGAGAATTGAGAAAATAAAGTTTTAAGCAAGTGTATATTTAGCTCTTGTTTTTTCTTCTTTAGTGCTTTTTTTCTGCATCAAGAAACAGACTTTTCTATGTTGAAAAACACCGTTCTGCATGCCAACTGAGTGGTCTTAGTTCTAGTTGTAGATGACCACGGTCGTATATATTACCAAAAGGCTTGCGGAACAGGTATTTGAAAGGTAGTAAGGCGATTGTGGTTTGCAAAGGAGGTCACATGAAAATTAGACCTCTTGCTAAATCTGATTTAACAAAATTCTTTTATAAAGTTGAAGTTGATTTGAAATCCGATCTTTCAGATTTGCACTGAGTTCGAAAGGAACTGCGGAGTGCTTAATTTTTGGCTCCCTTATTGATGTTAATATATTTCTGCGTGCTTTATTGAAGACTAAATGGCAAGATCAAAAATATGAATTATTCAGTCGCACATCCTCATGGCCCTTGAGAGTTAAAGCTGATCGGAACTTTTTTCAAATGTTTTCTTTGGCTTGTGTGTCTGTGAAGCTGTGAAGTGTTGATTCGTGGATCCATGCGTCAGGGTTTTTGTATTTGAATGTTGGTGCCATGGTTCTGTGTCTTTCTGCTTCTTTTGCTTCGAAACAATATATGATTTCGATTAGGGTTTCTCGGTGTTTTTGCTTTTGTTCCGTGAAGGTTTCAAAGATTTTCTTGAAATTACTCAAGTTTAATGCTAACTTTGAAAATTCATCGGCTATATTTTTAATTGCTGGGGATTGCAGGTAATTGGTGTATACTTCGCTGAGCTGAGCCTCTAGGTTAGTTAATTCTTTTAGTATTTCGCATGAAATTTCGTAATTTAGGTTATTTGTTTTGGATAGTTTTTTGGTAAACTTGGAAATATTGTTCGCTATTTCTGTCAGGTCCTTTTTGCAGTTCATGTTTTCTGTTTCAGGTAGGTCAATGTAATCAAGTATTCCCTGAATGATTTTTGCGCATTTTAGGCTGTCATATGCTAAACATAAAATAAAGCTGCTTTCAGGAGGATTGATTTTCTTGGATAACGCTTCATAAAGTCTAAAAGCTTCGATTTCTATGTTGTTTAAGCATTTTAAAGACTGTGCGCTTTCTTGTAATTTTTCAACCATTTTTCTTTGCCCAATTAAAGGCGTATCATGAATATTAATAAATGTTATTGGTTTCATCTTTTACTGTGCGTCTGTTCAGCACATGTACGATTCAACAACTTTCAAGACTCTAATGCTAACAAGGCGAAATAGAGACCTTAAAGCAAGTCGTACTAACAAAAAGCTCGAATAGACGCTGTTGTCTTTCTATTACTTAGATCGTGTTCTACCAAATATTTTGGAGTGGGTCTGGATGGGAGAAGGTCAGGAACTACGTAGGACGATCATTGTATTGGTTTTCATTATGCCTTCTACCAAGCGGATTTTCTCTATACACTCGTTAACTTCTGTCATGTTCATTCCGCTGATGACTGCAACGATGTCGTATTCGCCACTGACTTCATAGGTTGTTTCAACATTTGGGATTGTTTGGATTTTTTTTGATACTTCCTGTGTTGGATGGGCTGGGTTGGTTGCGAGTAAAGTTATGGCTTGGGTGCCTTCTGCAACGCCGATTTTTACTGTGAATTTGCGTATGACTCCTTCGTCGTTTAATGTTTTGATTCTTTTCCGGACAGCGCCTTCGGATAAGCTCACTTTTGCGCCTATTTCGCCGTAGCCTGCTCTTGCGTCATCTTTTAGGAGTTTGATTATTTCTTTGTCTTTTTCATCCATTTCCTGTCGCCTAAAGGTTATTGCCTTGGGAAAAATTTAACGTTTTCGCTATTGTAAAGTCAACTTGCTAACGTTACACTCTTATTCTTAGTGCATGCATAATTGTTTGTTTGGTGATGTTGTGAGGCTATCTCCTGACATTAGGGGAGCCTTCAGAAAGCTTGCCAAGAC
>JBEKNP010000041.1:0-25575 GCA_049522695.1 Bathyarchaeia archaeon
GCTCCCGGAAGCAGTATTCTGAGGCTTTGACCTAGAAAGTAGACTTTAGGGTTTAAGCCCATAGCTTTGGCTGTTTGAGCTAAAACTAAAGGAGAATATTGTCTTTCAGGATTGTCGCTAGTTTGTACATACAAAATAAATTTTTCGTCTTTCAATAAAATCACCCACAATATTTACCTGCTACTACAATTATTCGTTCATCGAAATAAATATAACGGAGTTATTCAAAGGATTTTGATGTAAAGTAACTTATGCATCATCTTAAATGGGTACGCCATAATTTCTGAGGAATATTTGGTCATAATTATTAAAAATAGTTGCAAAAATAAGCTGAATTAGGAAATGGCGCGGGATGTGGGATTTGAACCCACGCGGCCTTTCGACCACAGACTTAGCAGGCCTGCCCCCTACCAGGCTAGGGCAATCCCGCACAGGCAACAATAATAATTTTGGAACCTGCCAAAGTCTACGTTATATTGTAGATTGTGATGCTCAGATATTTTTGTTTTCTGTATTCTGAAAACCGCAAATCACACTATTAAATCATTAGCAGGATGCTACTTTCTGTTGCTGTACTGGCTCGTCCCCAGGAAGAGAGGGGGTATCCTTTTTAACTGTTAAAAAAATAGGCAAAAGACTACCCCTTAGAAACTTTTTCTTCAACAGAACTGCTAATCAAGCCATATTGCAACTGGAGTGGGGAACGTTCACATATTCATCAAAGCTGACTCGCTGAGAAAAGAGATTGAGTGGAATAAGCTGTTCCGAACGAGGAATTAATCAATGGAATATTCCAGAGTACGTAAAGCAAATTACGAGATTATTTCGTAGCCTTTTTTTGTGGTGATGTCAACATTCTCCGCGCAACAATTCCACTTTTTCTTCTTTTCACATTCGTATTTTCGGAGTTATTCTGATGAAAGCCCATAGCATCTTGAACTGCATATATCTTTTCATGTTTTCTCTTTCGGTTGTGGTTTTTCACTCAAATTTATCCACCCCAAAAAAAAGGAGATTATGTTAAGTTTTCTCCAAAGCTAAATCCAGCATGAAAGTTGCGCCGGGCAGGTCTAAGCATACCATACTTGCCTGGAAAATTTCTTTATTAACGAATGGAACAACCCAAAGGGCTGTGCCCGTCCAAGATGCAACGTCGCTATATTCAGACAATCTTGCTAGTATGATGAGTATTATTCGCCCTGCGGCTCGTGTGTTGCTTTTGGTCCAGTCTGTCACTACTGTTGCTGTAAAAAGTGCGATCCCGAATGCTGAGAAGAGTGTTGCTGACAACCAGACAGGGTTACCGCCAATGCCTGGCGCGACAAAGGTTACAACTAAGTAGCTGAGACCTACATTATATTCCATGCAATTGCAAGTTGTTTTATTATTTTCACCCTCATTGCTTAGACAAGATTAACAGTTCAGGACGCCCTGTGGATTTTTTGGAGGAAGTGGTGTAGTCGATGAGCTGTCACTCTGGAGTCTATCGTGTACGTTTCGCAAGTAATATTGAAACCAGAGAAGTGATCCCATTTTGCCGTAGTATTTTAGTACATTGTTGGCTGCATAGTAAAGTTCGTCACCATACTCTTGTCGCCATGATTTCTCAAAGATACGGATGTCTCCTTGCAGAAACGCTTGGGCACAAAGCATTCCGCCTTTCATGGCATAGTAAATTCCTGAACCATTTATGGAGTTTACATGTCCTGCCGCATCGCCTATCAATGCCCAGTTATTACCAGTGCAGGGCAAGTCGAAGAAGTCTTTTTGCCATATATGCGGAACCAAGCCAGCATATAAATGTCCTTTCAGCGTTTTCAGTCGTTTTCCAGCAGTGTGGGAAAAGAGGAATCTATCTAACGATAGTTTGAGTTCCCGTCCTGATTCCATCCCTCCGATGCCGAAATTTATGCTAGTTTTTTTTGGGAAAATCCATATGAAACCTCTTTTTCGAATGTATGTGTGCGAGTAGTAGACCTCCAATGTATTCGGATTGAAGTATTCCCGCAAGTATTTTCTTGGACATTCAAAAATGTAGCCTACAGTTGTCGCAACGAGTTTCATATCAATAGGCTTTGAGATGTGTCGTCTTACTAGCGATGGGCAACCGTCTGCTCCTATAAGAAATTTAACTTTTACAGGCCTATCCTTGTTTGTTGTGAGACTCCAGTTGTTTTGTCCCCTTGCTATTTGGTTTACCTTTTCTTCGTAGAACACCACACTTTTGTTCCTTAATGCTCTTTCGAGCAAGTAGTTGTCGAAGTCTTTTCTCGAAACAATAAACATCGAGGGCTCAACAAATAATCTTTTCTGGAATGCGTATCTTTCAGCTAAGATCCACTTTATCTCGTTCTCTAGAGCATGTTTCGGAATGCTGAACTCGTTAACAATTCTGTTGTCAAGTAGTCCACCACATGGTTTTTCCCTAGGATGCGAATTATCAAAGAGCGCTACTTTAATTCCTGCTTTTCCCAGTACTTGAGCGCAGGTAGAACCTGCAACACCAGCTCCAACAATTCCTACATCAAAAACATCAAGCAATTTCCTTGTTCACCTTTTGCGCCAGTCAAGTTGTTGGGTTTTCGACTACTGTTCATTATCACTGTAGAGGGGGATTATTTATAGTTAACAACGTAACTGGCTGTAGTGCCGCGCTTTATTAAATACAAAAAGTGAAGACCAATATGTGTTTAAAAGCTACGTCAAAAAAATGCATGGATGACAGCATACGGCTAGGTAATATGCAAAAAAGACGCTAAACAGACGTTAAATGCATTTTTTAGTACCGTTTTTCCATGTTTCCAGTAAAAAATACCCACTTCTATAGGCAGATATACTCATCCTATCAAGCTGGAAGAAGCAATCAAACTGTGGAGGTAGGCTTTGAATATCACACTGAATTAGAAGGAAATAAACTGTTCTGAAGGAGGAAATAGTCAATGGTTTATTCCAGATTATATAAAATAAATTATGGGATTATTTCGCAGCCGTTGTACTTAATGAAATCGAAATCTTTTATGTTTACTTTTTCGTTCTTGAGTAAGCGCTGAATCCGTGGAAACTCAGCCTTAACAGCCTCAACGAGTTCTGCAACCGTGTGGCAAACTTTGCTGTAAGCTACATCGCTCCACCGCTTAGTTATATTTGCGTATAAGCATCTTCCACCGCAAACATTCAGAATCGAGCAGTTTGCACATGGCGGTTGGTCAACAAGAATTTTCTTCATTTTAAGTGGGTCAGCATTGCTTATATGACCTAAATAGTACTTTTTCATCCCCCACATTGTTGGGCAAGGAGTAATGTAACCATCAGTTTGAATGGCGTAGTTTATCCAGCCTCCACCGCAGCGCATATGGCAATTTTTCTCTTCATATACAAGTGAGTTGGCGATGCCTATCAAAGGGTAAAGTTTCAAAACAATGCCTTTCTCTTCCATCTGGTCTACCCAGAACTCTGCAAGCTGTTTTACGCCGGGAATATAGCTTGTTTCTGTCCACTGTTCAAAGTTGCGTCTTCGGTAATCATTTCCCCAAAAGCCAGCGTTCAATTGCCAATGTACAGAGGAAAAAGAGAATTCATCGTTGTCTAATAACCACTGGACTTGCTTGTAAATGTCCGTTTGTTCCATGATTGTCATTCTAGCAATTAATTCTCCACTAAAGCCGTTTTGCTTGATTAATTTTAGATTGTTTACGACTTTGCGGAAGGTTCCGTTTCCTCTGTAGTAATCAGTTAAGGCTTCTTCACCATCAATGGAAACTAGAATAGTGTGAAAATGGTTAACGTGTTTTGGCTCCAACTTGTCAAGCAGCAGACCATTTGTCTGTATCATAAAATGCTTAGCGTCAACATTTTCCATTATCTGCTTGATTTTGTCAACGCAAATTAAAGGTTCACCACCGTAAAAAGTTAAGACACAATCAGTGTCTTTCCGACAGAACTTATCCAGCGATTCCACGCTATAGCTAATTTTTTTGGGTAATTCATAATCAACTTCGATGTCGCCGAAGTCCTCCTCAAAATCATCCAGAGATTCGCCGAAGCAGTACCTGCACTGCAAGTTGCATTCGGTGGTGAGGATCACGTGGAAGAACATGTCTTAATTGTGTACGGTGCTGGCTTAATAGTATTTTTCCGCTAACTTCCGAGCTTCCTCATCCTCAGAGCTTTCTTCAGTCTCTTCTTTTGCCTCTTCGTTTTTCTTTTTAGTTTCTTCCATTTCTTGTTTGTTGTTTTTCCCGGTTTCCTTCTGAACTAATTTCTTCGCCTTCTCAACGTAACTCTTGAGTTCCCTGTCTTTCATTGCCTTTTCTGGTAAAGTCTCAGTAGCATACATCAAAGGTATAACAGCCATGAAAAGGAAGAAGCTTGCAAAGGAAAAAGCCAATCCTATGGGAATACCCTTAGCGTATGGTTCGATTATTATTGACAGGAAGTTTGAAAGAAGATAAGGAAGCCCCCCCCAAGTGTAATATTTCTCTTTTACTTGGTTTTCTCCTAGGTCTCCCCAAATTATTGTGATAAAGATTGAAAGTAGCAATCCCCAGGTTATGCCATCCAGAATCAAATATAAGTATAACATAATTGGCGACTTAAAGAACAAACTCAGTATAGCATATTCGATTCCTAGCATTACGAAGCCTGCAATTATTACCCTTTTTCTTCCATTAATGTCGGCTATAATGCCCCCGACAACCGCAAAAATCCCTACGAGAGCAAACTCAACAAGTTGAATAAAGGCAAATGTTTCTACACCAAAAACGTTTTCTAATATGGGTGCTTCTGCGAAGTTTATGATTGAAAACATAGTCCACGGAAATAGATACAACAGTACCTCCCTTTTTCTTATGATTTCAAAATAACTGGGGGATTTTTGCGATTTTTGCACAAGTGGTTGTTTTTTGTATTTTCTGTCCAGACCAAAAAAACCTATACCACCAAGTAGCCTCCAGATAGCAAGTGCAATGAATGCTTCCCAGTTTCCCAACATGGTTAGGAGAAATGCAAAAAGCAGAACAATGATTCCCACAAAACTCCATGTCAAACCACCCGAAAAACCACGTGTTTCAACAGAAGTTGATTCTGCAAAGTAACTTAGGCATGAAGGTAAACCAATTCCAACCGAAGCTCCCAAAGAAAAGGCAATTAAAGCGTTAATGAACACGTTTTGGTTAGATAGGGCACCCAAAAGTAAAGTAGTAATTGCCCCCAGGAATGGCCATAAATACAAAGATTTAGTTCTTACACGTGGAAGGTACTTTGAGCCTATTATTGCCGTGACTGCAACGGCAACAAAGTAAGTTGCAAATACTTCTGTTTTTTCAATTCCAGCCAAATTCAGCCCATTCAATACATCTGCGAAGACTGGGTAAGTCAGTATATACCACACGAAGCTGTTAAGCACCAATAGGATAGCTGGCGCTGCTTTTTTCCAATCGGTTTTATTTCTGAGCGATCTAATTGAATTCATACTCTGACTCAAGTACGGATACGCCCTTTTAGAATAAAACTTTTGTTAATTAATAATTCTGTATTTCTGTTCAACACAAAGCTTATATGTAGATGTGTTCTACAGGAGTACTACAGGAGAAAGGAATATGAAGGCAGTTAAGAGAGTGAAAAAGAAAGAAGTACCAGTTCGAGTAGGACCATAAGTTCTACAAGTCTTCAAGCATAAATGAAACTACAGCTTGAAGCTTTCTTTGTAGCTTCTTCCTTGAGAGTTTGTTTAGTAGGGTTAGTGCCTCTTCAATAAGGAGTTGCATTCTAACTTTTATTTCTGCGACTGGCTTAGCTTCGAGGGTGAGGTCTACCAATTCGGCGATGTGACTCCTTGTCATTTTGGGTTTTGAGAGGATAGTCTTGACTCTGAAGTTTATTTTTTTGTCCTGCATTGCGAACAAAAGAGGCAGGGGCAAATCTTGAACCGTGATTCGTTGACGAAGCTCTTCAATGTCAAAAACATCCACGAGATCATCTCGCAAGGTGGCTAGTATTCCGAGAATTCTTCCCAGTTTAGCCAAGTTCGCCACTTCGATTTCATCGCCTCCCCCGAAAAGTGCGCCAAGCATGAGGTCCGCCTCAATTGATGCAGCCTTCAGTTCAGTAATAATCATATAATCATTCAGAGTCACTCGTTTACTCTGCTTAAAGCAGACTTCCAAAGAGTGCGCATTTCCGACTTCAAAAAGCAAGTTTTTAGTCGTTTCAAGTATGTTCTTCCTTTTTTCTTGCGAAAATGTTGTTGTTGAATCGGCAAAAATCTTGAAGCCTTCAATCAAAAATGCGTTGCCAAGAAGTAGCGCCATCTCGACGCCGAACTTGCCATAAACAGTGGGATTTTTGTTTTTTGCTTTAGATTTGTCTAGTATATCGTCGTGTAGGTCAAATGCAGCTGCCATCATAGCTATCGCAGCTTGCGCGAGTACACTGTCATCTGGGTTTCCTCCAACAGCCTCACATGCCATTGAAAATAAGCCTGCATGAGTGAAATCGTCCCAGTGTTCAAGGTAATGTTCAAACGCGCTGCGCAGTTTTGGAGGCTCCATTTTTTCCGCCTGCAAAATCTGTTTTGCAAGACCGAGCCCTTTTTCGCTTCCTTTTCTCAGTTCTGCAACTATCAGCTTTCCTTTTTTGTGTTCCATATTCTAACTCTAACTGCGTTAGTAGTTTAAAAGATTGTTCAGGTCAGAGAAGAGATTCTCGGCATTTTGGGTCAAAACATAAACAGGAAACCAAAGCTCTGAATAGTTTAAGGGGATCGTCCAACAGTTTCATGATAATCCTGAGACAAATTTAGGATAAATGGCAAACTGCATGGGCGGATGCCCGCGTGTTCGAAGCAGAGCCAGACCCAGTCAATCAGAAAATCACGGTTCCTTTTTCAATTCAACCAACAGGCTTTCCGCACCAGAACCAACTTAATGAAACTTATAGATGTTGCTTGGTGGTCAGGGGGTTAGCTTTATACCGTCGTTTAAGCCGTCGTTGCATTTTTTAAATTTTAAGAATCGTGCTTTAGCGGACTAATTGACTGGGATGGATTTGAACCCTCACCACAGTGGAGATGTCATCTGTAAACCTTCCTTTTTTTTGTGCGTTTGCTCGATATTTCGAAGGAAAGAATCTCACTCTGCAGTGGGGTCGCTTAGGTTGTTGCCCACGTTTTGAACTACCGGTGTTTGGATTACCTATAGTTTTTCCGCATGGTTTGAGCTTATAGCCTGAATCCCGTATGTAGTCTGTAATCCATCACTTTTCCAGGACAATGCTCGTCGTCAATTGTTGGTTGGTTGCACTGAGATCTAATCCGACCAAACCAATGTAAATTTAGCATAAATAATGTTCGAGGAAAAGGCAGTTTATTAGTTTGTTTGCTTTCTTGAGTTTTCAGAATGCAGCCTAAAAAGAAAGACAAGGCTTTCATGGACCAGTTCAGATGCCCGACCGGTCTCCAAGGCAGAACAGTCGCTGCTGGGATGAACCGAGGACACAGTGCCATGTCAACTTGGGGCCTGAAAAAAGCAAGAATCGAGCCCGATTTTGTCGTTCTGGACGTGGGTTGCGGAGGAGGCAAAACCATAAGCAGGTTAGCGCAAAAGGCATTTCAAGGCAAAGTTTTCGGCATCGACTACTCTGCGGACATGGTGGAATACTCCAGAGAAGTGAACATGAGACTAATCACTCAGGACAAGGTGGAAATCCTTGCAGGTTCAGTTGAGAGAATGGGGTTCCCAGAAGACTTCTTTGATTTGGTAACGGCGATTGAAACCTACTATTTCTGGCCCGATCTTCGAGAGGCTTTTCGAGAGATAAAGCGGGTCCTAAAGCCCGAAAGAAACCTGTTAATGATAAACGAGATGGTGAAGGATGGTGTCTACGAGGTGAAGAATGCGGATATGATCGCTAAGGCGCATGTACGCCTAATTCCGTTGCAGGAAATTCAGATTATGCTGCATTCTGTGGGGTTCGTGAATGTGAAGGTCTTCACTAAGACCAAATCACCTTGGAACGCGATTCTCGCCCAGAAACCCACCCGAAAACAAACTCGTGCTAAGACAGGTGTCATAACGTGAAAATGGTCCGCTACCAACACAAAGGCAAAGAATACTACGGTGTCATGCAATACGAGAGACTAGTGTACCTAGGTGCCCTTGCTAAACGCCTCAAAACAGACTTACCCAGCGAGATAGAGGCTTTCATCGTAAACCAAACGGCTCAGAAAACGGCAGAAGAATTGCTCACGAAAGCGAAAAATAGCGACCTCGATTCAGTTTCCATACCACTAAGCGAAGCAAGACTTCTGGCGCCAATCGCATCACCGCCTAAAATTCTCTGCCTAGGTCTAAACTTTGCCACTCACGTTGATGAAACCAAGGAGAATCGACCGGAAGAACCAGTGATTTTCATGAAACCTCGCACCGCCATAGCGGGACCAAACGACAAAATCATCAAACGACCCTTTGTTAAGGAACTTGATTACGAAGGCGAACTCGCTATAGTCATTGGCAAAAAAGCCAAAGATGTCCCTGCCTCAGAAGCGCTCAACTACGTTTTCGGCTACACCATACTAAACGATGTCTCCGCTCGGGATTTCCAGTTCAGGAGCAGCCAGTGGACTCCAGGCAAGAGTTTCGATACCTTCGCGCCCACGGGACCCTACATTACTATGAGCAACCAACTGCCTGACCCTGGCAGCCTCACAATTAAGGCATGGATAAACGGCGAACTCCGCCAAAACGGCAACACACACGACATGATTTTCAGCGTAGCCCAGATAATTCACCACCTCAGTCGAGTCATGACGCTTGAACCCTGCGACATCATCGCCACAGGCACCCCATCAGGCGTTGCCATGGCCATGAAACCGCCGAAGTGGCTAAACGCGGGTGACGTGGTCCGCATAGAAATCGAAGGCATCGGCACATTAGAAAATACTGTTGAAGAAATGTAACTGCTTGCCTTCGCGATGGAGCCGTGCTCATTCCCGCTTCCTTCTCCAAAACCACAAAAAGCTAATAGTTAGTTTCGTTTAATCAGGGAACATGATCGTTAATATTCGAAGTTTTAAAGAATCCGATCTACCGTTCCTTTTTGAAATGCTTAAAGAGCCAGTGGGCGAACAGCGTCTTCTCTACATGCACTATGTTGACGGCAATCTTCTTTCTTGGATTCATGAACGTCGGATTAAGGTTTTGTTAGCTGAGGGCAATAGCAAACTAATAGGTTCAGTGGCGTACAATGATGGGCATTGGGGGGAAGAAATCGAATGGCTCCTTGTTTGCGCAACCGCAGACGCAGAGCTTGTTGAGGACATGCTTGTCAAAGAGGCTGAGCTGTATGTAAAGAAAGGCACGGTTTTTACCTCAGTAAACGCTGGAAGCCCAAAGATCGAAAAATGGGTGCAACGAGGGTATTGTCCGAATGGAGGACTGCACTATATGCTTGCGACACTTGCAGGGTTGAAAACCCACCCTAAAATCCCGGAAAGCATATTGCTGCGAAGCCTAAAGCCAGAAGAAGAAAACGAGTTCGTTCAACTTGTTAACACTGGATTTGAGTCAGAAAGAGTTAGGTTAGGTGACATTCAAAAGTGGAAGACAGAAAACCCTCCTTTCGATGAAGAATGGATTCATGTTGCTGAGAGTAATGGAAAACTTGTTTCCGTTGTTGTGGCAAAACCTGATGTAGGCTATAACAGATTCTTCAATGCAAAAAGAGGTTATTTGGGTCCTGCAGCGACGCTCCATGAGTATCGAGGCCGGGATTTAGCGTCAGCACTTACAGTACGCGCGATGAATTTCCTATTTGAGCAAGGAATGGATTCTGTGTGTTTATACACTCTTGAAACAAACATGCCAGCTATAACATTGCTGCGAAAGATTGGTTTTGAAATTAGACATAGTTGGGAGTTCATGCATAAACATATCTAATTTTGATTCGGCAGGTGCCAGATAGATGCTTGAACGCTTCTTTATTTTCCTTACGAAAAGCATGGCGAATAATGTTTACACTATGCTTGTGAAACTTTTTGCTGAAGATAAGTGCTGGATGGAAAAATAACGTTAAAAACAGGAATTATGGTAGTATATATAAAAACGCTTTAAGAATTGGGTCGAAAGAAAGAGCAAGCGCGTTTTTTATCGCAAATGTTAAATATTGAAAGGCTTAATATTGAGGACTAAAATCCGCATAACTTTCATGAAAAATAAGGTGGGGAATATTGAGAGAAATGTCAAATAGAGCATTGGGAAGAGCAATATGGGCAATTATATTGATTGTTATATTAGTAGTAGCAATTGCGGCAGCAGTATATTATTTTGAAGCAGCAAAGCCAACTCGACAGATTTCTATCACCGCCACTTCGCTTGAGTCAATACAGGGAACACCCATCACCTTTTCTGTGCTTAACTTAGTGTCAGGTGGACAAGCCACAATTTACTTTGGTGATGGGCAGTCAGCCAGTCTCACCGCTAGCTCATCTTCGGCGACTCACACCTATCAATTTCCAGGTACATATCTGGTAACTGCTCAGGAAACCCAAAGCGGTAGTATAATATCTTCTACGAACAACGCGATTAGGACCATTCAGATAGCACCATCAGTGAACTCAGCCTTAGCTCCATACATATCAGTTCCTGTCATATCACTCAATTCGACGAAGAATCCAAATGAGCCAGTTGTGACTGCGAACACACCTGTAATTTTAAATGCCGGTTACCTATTTCCGCCTTCCGACCAAGATACGACTATATCAGAGTACATATGGGACTTCGCCAACGGCGTTAGCGACACGATACAAGCAAACAGTACTACGCAAGATCCAACTGTAAATCCCGTTAACTCAACTTACACGCAGACAGGCCTGTATCCTGTGAGCCTAACCTTGGTAACGGAAAATTCGGTTAGCCTGCAGACCTACAATACTACCGTTGAGCGTACCATAGCAATCAGTTCTTCCGCTAAACCATATGCGCTGTACGTTTACGCTGGTAAAATACCCAACCCTGGAGTGATAAATGTCGCTGAAGTAGTCGGGGGAGGTCCCTCCGGATTTGATCCGCAGATAGATTACGAAACTGTCGGCTACGAGGTAATCTTAAACACTATTGGAACACTTCTTGTATACGACGGAGCATCGACAACCACGTTCCTACCAATGATAGCTGCATCGGTTCCTACGGTTGGTAACGGAATAAACACAGCCGAGACGCAGTACACATTTACAATAAGAAATAACTTGAAGTTCTCCAACGGCGATCCGATTACCGCATACGATGTATATTATTCAATGATAAGGAATCTTTTATTCATTGGTGGAGTACAAGGCACACCTGACTGGATACTAGCCCAATACGTGGTTCCTGGAGCAAGTGCAGGAATACCCATAGTCGCGAATGCCACCGATACGACTGATTACAATGCAATACTGAACGCAGTCACATATTCCAGTAGCAGCAACACAGTTACATTTAACCTCGTCTCGCCTACGAGTCCCACGCTGTTCTTCACCGCAGTAGCCTTTGACCTTGGTTGTGGAATATTAGACGCATCTTGGCTTCAGAGTGTGGGTGCTGGGATAACCTTTTCGCCAGCAGGATTTTACAGCTACGAGAGCCAGGCCAACGAGAACAATTTCAACACAAAGGTACAGTTCGACCCAGTCGCATCTGGTCCATACGAAATAGAGAGCTACGTCCCAGGTCAATCAGTAGTCTTAGCTCCCAACCCCGGTTTTCCAGGATTACCAGGCATACCAGCCGTGACCAATAAAATATCGATACAGTGGATCAAGGATCCTGAAACAGCCTATCTATTGTACACAAGCGGATCAGCTGATATCGTCACTGGATTGCCAACAAGCGATATGCCGCAGATCAAAGATCAGGTAGCAGCCGGGCAGAGCAGCCTCTATAAGGTGTCATCCCTGTCCGCTTTCTTCTATGCGTTCAATACAAACATATCCATATCAGTAATGAAGTCAACGTTCGGTAGCAACTTTAACGTACCTGCTAACTACTTCGCTAACACTCAAGTAAGAGAGGCGTTCTCCGACGCTTTCAACTACACCAATTATCTAGATGAAATATTAGGCAACAATGTGTACGGTGAAGAGTTCGGAAGTGCCTATGCAGGCGCCATAATCAATGGCTTGCCATACTATGTGCCAGAGAGCCAGCTCCAGAACGTTTCTGCATATAATCTAGCTACCGCTAAGCAGCTTATGGAGCAGTCAGGGGAAGCCGGCATATCAGTCAACATACCCTTGGTAGTCGTGTCAGGCGACACAACCAACTACGCAGGCATGGAAATGTGGGCAGCAGCTCTGCACCAGATGGACTCAAACATAAGCGCGACAGTTGAATATCAAGAGTGGCCAACAATAATAGCTGATCAAGTTCCTGGCGCGAATCCTCTGCCAGCCTACTTCCTAGGCTGGATAGCTGACTATCCGTATCCCAGCGACTTTGTTAACGCCTTTTACCTTCAAAACTCCATCTACCCCTCAGCAATGGGCTTTTCAACCGCTGGCTTGACAGCGGAGGGATATCCGGCAGAGGCGGCTCAATATCAGCAGCTTTGCACGGTGATTCAGCAGGCAAACGCCGCAACCAACCCGACAACTGCAGCTCAACTCTACAAACAAGCAGAACAGGACGCTATAAACCTGTACATGTTCGTCTATACGCAACAAGCCAATTCCTTCTGGATAGTAAAGCCATACATCACAGGTTACAACGGAATATCGTCTCAGGAAAACCCGATGATCGGTGGAGCAGCCGACTCAATCTACTACTGGTGGATCAAAGGATAAGCGCCTTGTGCGCTCCCTCTTTTTTCTGAGTTGATTTAACTATGCGCCTTTGGGTATATATCGTTAGGCGGTTACTATTAATCATCCCGACGCTGATCGGGCTTACTTTCATAGTGTTCATCCTTTCCCATGTAAGCGGAACAAACATAATATTATCTGAATATATCAGCCCCAAACTGACGGGGCTTGCAAGGCAAATCGTAATTCAAAAGCTGACAAACGAATTCCACCTTAACCAACCAATTTATATTCAATATTTTTACTGGTTATACCAAATACTGCAAGGCAACTGGGGCTTCACAAGCACGCCCATATTCAACGGTCAGGTAAACACGGCCATAGCCCTCTTCCTTCCTAATACAATAATGATATCAGTTGTAGCGTCAATCTTGATATGGGTGATAGGCGTTCCTCTTGGCGTTTTCTCAGCTGTTAACAGGGACTCTGCCGCTGACCACACACTGCGCGTCGGATCCTTCACTCTGTACTCCATGCCCATTTATCTTATAGGCGTAGTTTTGATCATCCTGCTTGGGGTCTACTTAAAAGTTCTTCCGTTCTCGGGTGTCGTCAACCCAGTCTCAGTTTCAGCAGTCTCGTGGTACGTGAACGGAATCTCATACCCCACGCACATAATTCTTATAGACGCGATAATTCATGGCGCATGGGGCATAGCTGGTGATGCGTTCCTACACCTTATCTTGCCCTCGGTTACGCTTGCACTTGCAATAGTTGCCAGCATGATCAGGATACTGAGGTCTTCGATGCTTGAAGTGCTGGATATGGATTACATCAGGTTGGCAAGGTCAAAAGGTACAGATGAACGAACAGTGATTAATCTTCATGCACGCAAGAACGCATTGCTGCCTGTGATTACGCTTTTCGGCTATACCGTGGCCGGTCTTCTAGGCGGAGCTGTAGTGGTGGAGACCATATTTAATTACCCAGGAATAGGATACTGGACTACTCAGGCTCTTCTAGTCAGCGATGTCGGAGGTATCATGGCCTCTACGTTGCTTTTCGGTTTAATTCTTGTGTTTGCTAACCTGATAGTAGACCTGGTATATGCGTTTATAGATCCGAGGATAAAATATTAGGAAGCAAAAAGGTGTCTGAAGCAGAGTTAAAAAAGAGAAAATGGGACAATACTAAGCTTTCACTTTCAGTTTTTTTTTCAAGTAAGACTGCAGTCGTCGGTCTTGTCATAACAATGATATTTGTAGTAGACGCGTTGATTGTGCAGTTCTTCCCACAGCTCCTCGGCATCACTAACGTAGGTTCGCTTACCTATAACTTTCTCAACCCAGCGCCCTCGCCGCCTTCAATGACACACCTGTTTGGCACGACGTATCCAGGGATAGACCTATTCACCAGCATGATTAAGGCAATAAGAATAGACCTATTCTATTCAGTGCTTGTTGTGGCAATAGGCGCGACATTCGGTTCCCTAATAGGTGTTATCTCAGCCTATGTCGGTGGCCTAATGGATGAAATCGTGATGAGGATAACCGACGTATTCTTTAGCATACCGTATCTTATACTTGCATTGGCCGTCGGCTTTATCCTTGGTAGAAGTCTGCTAAACATGTCCCTTGCCCTTGCAATAGTGTGGTGGCCTCTTTATGCGAGGTACACGAGGAGTCAGACGCTAAGCACTAAGGAGTTTACGTTCGTTGAAGCGGCCAAAGCCTCCGGAGTCAGTAAGGTAAAGATAATGTTTAAACATATTCTTCCAAATTCGCTGCCACCAGTGTTTATTCAGGTATCCTTGGACTTGGGCTCAATAATGGTTATCTTCTCCACTCTTGCTTTCATAGGTTTCATAACGAACGCAAGCGTTCCGGAGCTTGGTTATCTCACGAGCTTGGGGCTCGGCTATGTTCAGACTGCTCCTTGGGCGGTCATCTTTCCAGGTGTGGCTATCACCTTGTTTGCTCTGGCGGTGAACCTTGTCGGCGATGGACTAAGGGATGTTATTGACCCAAGGAGGAGAAGCTGATTTGGAGAACACGTTAGAGGTTTCAGATTTGAAGGTACAGTTCTACACTCGGCGGGGTATCTATAGAGCTCTTAACGGCGTGGATCTCCAGCTCAAGCAGGGTGAAATATTCGGCGTAGCTGGGGAGAGCGGATGCGGCAAGACAACACTAGGGCTTACTATAATGGGCCTTCTGCCGATAAACGCGTCAGTAACTTCGGGGGAAGTCATCCTTCAGGGTGAGGGAGACTTGACAGCCTCCCTAAGGGAGAGTTTTTCAAAAGCACAGGACAAGTTCAACTTAAAACAGAGCGAGAGTGTCACAAAGAAGCTGAACAAACAATTAGCCGACATCCGAGGCAGGAGGATGTCCATGGTCTTCCAAGACCCGATGACGAGCCTTAACCCTGTTCTTCAGGTCGGTTTCCAAGTAGCTGAGACTGTTATTACTCATCAGTCAAAATCGCTCGCACAAAGGAAGCTTGCCAGAACAAGGGCAACACGGGAAGATTTAGAGCAGATACTGAAGCTACTGAAAACAGGCGCAGACGAACAAGCAATCAGCAAATACGCGGAATCAAGGGGGCTCATAGGGATTGAGAGCCAAGTCCTTAACGTATGGAGGAGAAACGATCTCGGCGAGTCCAAAAAAGAAAAGATTATCATTTCGCTTCATTCGGAAAAGTTGGGGTCCTTTGATAAGATAGTACTGGAGAATGTTGAAAAGAAAGGGAATATACCCGCTTGGATGCGGATCCCAGGTCTAAGCAGGGTAGCCAAGAATGTTCTTTTGAGGGAAGGGTATGCAAAGGCGACTGAACTTCTTTCAATGCTTGAGGTCCCCAACCCAGACAAGGTGGTGAGAATGTATCCACATGAACTGTCAGGCGGTATGAGGCAGAGAATAGTGATAGCTATCGCGCTTGCGAACAACCCTGAGCTGGTCATTTTGGACGAGCCGACCAGTGCCCTGGACGTGACTGTGCAGGCTCAGATACTCGAGCTTACAAGGCACCTCAAGGCAAGGTTCAACACCTCATTCATATTCATATCTCATGACCTTTCTGTCCTAGCCGAAGTTTGCGACAGAATCGGTATAATGTACGCGGGCAGAATAGTCGAGGTGGCACAAACAGAAGTTGTTTTCAAAAAGCCTCTTCATCCCTATACGAGGATGCTGACAAGAGCCATACCAACGATTGATGGGGGTGAAATCCAGGGCATAGGTGGCGCTGTACCAGACATGAGGAACGTGCCGCCAGGTTGTTCTTTTCGCCCTCGGTGTCCAGATGCGGACAAGTGTAAAGATATAAAGCCGGAAATGGTGGAGATAGAAGAAGGACATTTTGTCTCCTGCTTCCAAGCAAGGTGAAAATGAGTGTTAATTGCGACAAGACAACTGACTAAACACTTTCCTATCAAAGGCGGTAGCTTAATAGGGAAACCACTCACGCTCAAAGCCGTTGACGGCGTTAACATACAAGTGAAAGAAGCAGAGATTGTGGGCGTAGTGGGTGAGAGCGGTTCAGGAAAGAGCACACTAGGGAGGCTGCTCCTAGGTCTCCTAAAGCCAACTTCTGGGCAAGTTTTCTTTGACATACCAGACGATGTCTTACAAGAATACGACGGTTATGTTGCAAGTAACGATTTGAAGAAGGCAACTGATATCGAAACAGCATACTCTGTCTTCAGCAAGAAGCGAGGCAGGCAAAAAGAGATCAGGAAGAACACGAATATTGTCTTTCAGGACCCATATTCTTCATTGGATCCCCGATTGAATGTCTTGGACATCGTTGCGGAACCAATAATTGCGACAGGTTACTTGCCGTCGAAGGAGGCGGTCAATAGATGCATGGAGCTCTTGGACGAGGTCGGGCTTCCGAGAGATTTCGCCTACAGGTATCCTCATGAACTTTCCGGTGGTCAAAAACAGAGGGTTGCCTTGGCTAGGGGAATAGCTACACTGCCTAAATTTTTGGTGTTGGATGAGCCGACAAGTGCTCTGGACGTTTCGGTCCAAGCTCAAGTGTTAGCCCTTTTGCGTAGGATAAGAGTGAAGCATAACATAGGAATGATTCTTATAACCCACAACATCGCCGTGGTCTCCTACATGGCTGATCAAGTGAATGTTATGTACGCCGGCAAGATAGTGGAAAACGGACTGAAGAAAGACGTAATAATGAACCCAATCCATCCATACAACGTGGCTCTTATATCGGCCGTTCCGGGAAAGGCGACAAAGGGAAAGAAGATAATACTGAAGGGGGACACTCCAAACTTAGTCGCACCGCCGCCAGGTTGCTCTTTCCACCCCAGGTGTCCACAAGCCTTCAATATATGCGGCTGGAGTGCTGAAGAAGTAGCATCTGATCTGAAATACTTAATTGAGGATAAGCATCCAGACATGTTCAAGGGAGAACCCGTTATTTCAACTAACGGAACATGCAACATAAGGATTAGAAACGTCAAAATGAGTGAAATGGAGGACCTGCTTAGCTTGGAAAAGGAAAAAGAAAGGAGTCTTGCTTCGATAGATAAGCTGAGCGAATCTGAAGACGGCATCGTAGTCGAGCTCCAGCATTACGAAGTGCCTAAAATGTACCAATGTGCTAATAGGTTAGTCTCCTGTTTCCTCTATGCACCAGGCAATTAAAAAATTAATATTGCAACCAACGCCGAAAGTTTCTTAAGCAAAGTGCCCAATATGCACCCGCGCGGCAGGTCGAAAAATGGCAAGCAAGAAAATCGGTTCATTTGATATTTTCTTGATGTTATGCCTGATAATCTTTTGGGGTAGCTCATTTGTCGTAGTAAAAGCATTGCTTCTGGAAGGGTTGACTCCGATTGCTATCGCAACATTCAGGTTTTTAGTTGCAGGAGCGTTTTTTCTAGCCGCTCTCTTAGTAAAGAAGGTTACGAGTCCGCAGAGCTCTGTGCTTGTAGACGGTAAAGACGTTCTGATGCTTGTAGGCTTATCTCTTGTTGGAGTTACTTTCTTCTTTATCGCGCAATATGTAGGCATCGAGTTGGCAGACGCCTCAGTTGCCTCGATTTTAGTCTGCTTCCTTTCACCTATACTTATCGCCTTGCTTTCTGTGCGGATTTTTAATGAAACTCTAAAGAGAAAGCAGTTCTTGGGGCTTGCCGTTGCCGGATTTGGCACTTTGGTCGTCATCACAGGAGGATCCATGGGCTTCGGAAGCAGCAACCCAACATTTCTCGTCGGAAGCTTAATCCTTCTGCTTACACCTATCCTTTGGGCTTCATACACTCTTGGAGGAAAAAGATTAATTGAAAAGTACAGTCCCTTTCTCCTTGTAGCTTACGTAAGCATCATAGGCGGACTTTTCCTAGTTCCGTTCTCATTAGCCGAAAACTCTCTTAAAGGATTACTGACCCTAAGTCTCCAATCATGGGCAGCAATTCTGTACCTATCGGTTACATGCTCATTCATAGGGTACCTTATCTGGTTCCAAGTTATAAGCAGAGTAAAAGCTGCAGTCGCCAGTTCTTTCCTCTTCGCTGAACCATTAGTAACAGTTCTGTTTGCTATGGCTTTCATCGGAGAAAATGTAACTCCGCTGATCCTCGTCGGAGGACTCTTAATCTTCACAGGCCTTATTCTTATCACAAGAAAATAAAAAACATCCTGCCTATTAAAAAACAGGCGACTTACACGATTTAACTTAAAGCTAAAGAAAACGCCAAATTCTTTTGTCATGTATGTTCGAAAGAAGCCTTTAAAGCAAGAACCCCCTGCTTTCTCAAATAGGAGGAAGATGAAATGGGCTTGGAAATCAAAGGAATGATTGACTTAAGAAGCGACACAGTGACATTGCCCACGGAGGAAATGTTGGAGGCAATTCGACTTGCGAAATTAGGAGACGATGTTTACAGGGAAGATCCAACGGTCAGAAATCTTGAAGAAATGGCAGCTGAGAAGATGGGAAAAGAAGCCGCACTTTTAGTCACAAGTGGCACGCAAGCAAACCTAGTGTCTTTGATGAACAATGCAAAACGTGGAGAATTAGTTTTCTTGGAAGCGGAATCTCATATTTACTGGTACGAAGGAGGAGGGGTATCTGCAATTGCTGGATTATTACCGTGGCTAATAAAGAGTCACTTGGGAGCGATTGATCCAAAAGACATTGTGGCAGCGATAAGACCGAAGAACATCCATTTTCCAGTCCCCTCTCTGATATGCATTGAAAATACTCACAACAGATATGGGGGAACAATAGTCACTCCTGATCAAATGCGAGCGATAAGCGAAGTGGCCAAAAGATATGACTTGAAATTCTACATGGACGGCGCAAGAATATTCAACGCTGCCGTAGCCTCAAAGGTTAACGTAAAAGAGTTCACAAAGCATGTAGACAGCCTGATGTTCTGCCTATCTAAAAGTCTAAGCTGCCCAGTCGGCTCAGTGGTCGTCGGCACTCAACAATTCATCGAAAAAGCCAGAAAAACCCGGAAAGTTTTGGGGGGTGGAATGCGCCAAGCAGGCATAATCGCCGCAGCAGGCATTGTTGCCCTTGAAAAAATGATTGACCGACTGGAAGAAGACCACAAAAATGCCAGGCGCTTAGCAGAAGGAATAGCAAAGATAAATGGAATTAAAGTTGATTTAGATGCGGTGCAGACAAACATAGTTCGCTTCGACATGAGCGATTTAGGAGCCTCAGATGAACTGTTCGTTTTAAAACTCAAGGAAAAGGACGTTTTAGTCTCGACTATGGCCAAGAATAGCATAAGAATGGTTACGCATCGCGGGATAGACAAAGTTCATATCGAAAAAGCAATCAATGCAATCGACAACGTAGCAAGAGAACTGCAATCCAAGAAACAAGCCTAACGCAAAGAAACTCAGAAAACCGACAGCGTTCACTTGGCTAAAGGTTACAGCACGCTGGCTTGTCCCAAAATTGGTGTGAAATGGTCATAACTCTTATTTTCTGATTTGGAGACAAATTTGAGCTTTTTAACCTCTTACGGAATAGTTCGTACCTTACCAACCAAGTGGGCACCATGGAAAACAGCCGCGCCATGTTCTAGCTCTCGCGATTGAAATTTTTGTCAGTCTGGTCGCGCACTATAGAGGATACCGCCTCTAGTCCGGGTTTTCTTCTTTGTCTATTGTCTCTTCTATTTCCTTTTCTTCTTTGTGCATCTCCTCTGGAGATTGCGGAAATTGAGCAGATTCTTTTCTTATTTCGTTTTCCTCTTCGACAATTTGCCGCGTGCGCTGTTCCCTTATTATGCGCTCCATCTCTCTTTGCTTTGCTTCTGGAATCAACTGATTTAGCTTATTAACAAGCTTCTCCGCTTCTTCTGGTCGAAGCGGAATATTTGCATCTCTGTGATGAGGCAATGTTATTTTAACTTCTCCCGTTTTTTCCATTTTCACAGAATCAATGTCAGATAAGCGGATATGCAATGGTACAAGGACGCTTAAGATACGACCGATTGTTTCCCTTAGACCCCGATCGTTTTCAAGAGCTTCCTCGATTTCGTTTTTCACGTTTCCTTTCACATCTATTTTCAACAGATCGTTTGTAACCCTTATAATAAAATGCGGATGATCAATCTCCAAAACCAAATCTGCCTCTGACATTCTTAACCCCTTCAATTCTCGTTACTACTATAGTCTTGGAAATAAACTTTCACTTGCCCGCTCTTGTGCCTTCGGTTGCAGATATCACAAAACAGCTTAAGAGAGCAAAATCTGCTGAAGAAGCAAACAGTACCTACTGGCAAGATTTCTCTCGCAGCATTGAAGCTTATAGACTCATGGTAATATAGCGGAGGTTATGAACCAATGAAAACTGTAAACGGCTTTGCATTTTCTTAACTCTGGAGAAAATCTAGCACCTTCGGTAATAAGTCGCTCTTTGTTTGAACTGACAACGACAGCAATAGATAATTGCAATGCCATTCCAAAAAATACTATCTGAGAGTTGGTGAAAATGACTGAGAAAAACTTAAAGCCCCATTTGCCGAAACCATTTCTAGCCAGTTGACCCTTGCTCTGGCATAAGAAGCAAACTGAGCCGAAAATCGGGCTGGTCTAAGTGTTCAACACCTACAAAGGAATGCCGAAAGAGGCAAAATACCTAATCTACTCGTCAGTACTGCCTTCCGTAGCTTACGGCATGTTCTACACTGACATAGCTTATTTTCTCACCACAGTTCAAGGATTATCTTTCAACCTCATGGGACTCATCGTAACGGTCATGGGCATATCCACATTTGCAACCAGCGTTCCCATGGGAATTGCAGCAGACAAATACGGCAGAAAGCGAGTGCTCATAATAGGCAACATAATAGCGAGCGTCATCATCGCGGTTTTCGCTTTAACCACAAACCCAACACTCTTAATAATTGCTGCCATTTTCGAAGGCATTTCAGAAGCAGCTTCTTTATCGTCTAGCAGTGCGTTGCTTGCAGAAAAAGCTGAAGATTCGAAGAGGAACAGCGTCTTCTCCATGTTTGGCTTTGCTCAAAGCACAGCCTTCGGACTCGGCGCTATTGCAATCCTGGTGACATCAACGATGGATGGATTCACGAATAAGGAAAGCCACGTTCTTCTCTACGTAATACTTGCCGTTCTGAGTTTGTCTTCCACGCTCATAATCTTGAAAGTTAGCGAGTCAAAAAGGTCCAGGAAAGCTAATGCAACATTGAGTGAGCTACTCCCGAGAAAGTCTAAAGATGTTTTGGTGAAGTATGCTTTCACGGGCGCGGTAATTTCTTTCGGCGCGGGTATGGTTGTTCCTTTGATGACTGCTTGGATGAAGGCGCAGTACGGTATACCGGACTCGTTGAGTGGTCCAATTTTGGGTTTTTCAAGCATTGTAATAGGTGTAGCTACGCTTGGTGCTCCTTGGCTTGCGAAAAGATTTGGAGTAGTTAACGCTATAGTTTTGACGGAAGCAGTTTCAACCATATTCATGTTTATAACACCGTTGTCTCCAAATTACATAGTGGCAAGCATCGTTTACACGTCAAGGGCCTTTCTTATGAACATGTCAAGTCCGCTAGCGCAGTCGATGATAATGGGCTTGGTCGCGGAAGATGAGCGTGGTGCAGCTTCAGGTGTAAGCTCTGCTCTTTGGAGATTGCCCAATGCATTGAGCTCATTTGTCGGTGCTTGGCTAATTGGCATGGGGCTCTTGGTTGCACCATTCTTCTTGGCGGCCCTATTCTACATAGTCTCTATTAGCCTGTTTTGGGACTACTTCCGACACACGAGAATGCCAGAAGAAAAAGTTAATTGAAAAATTTGGTTCGCGCGCTGGCTCGTCCGAAATTGATGTAAAATCGTCATAACTCTTATTTTTTAATTTAGACGCAAATTTGAGCTGTTTAACTTCTCACGGAATAGCTCGCACTGCACCAACGAATTGGGGCCAACCATGGAAAACAAACGCTCAGACCCAGCCGTGCTTTGTTCGCAAGAATTAGTTTATCACTTGAACACCCCAAAAAGACGACTTATAACCATTTTAAGTCGAATAATCCTTGCGTGTTTTAATCATTTCCCAACAACCCCTTTTTTGTGATGTTTTAGCCTATTTCTAAGCTATGCAGATTTAAGTTTTGGGTTTTTGCTTGCTTGTTTTTCTTAATTTTTCTAAGTTCGGCAATTCGTTTTTTTCCACTAAAGCATCAACCATGTCGAAAATTTCCATAATCTCTTTGCCATAGATTGTATTGGCATAAATGCCGATGGCTAAGAAAACAGTTAATATGGCTATTACGACCTCTAAATTAGATTCAAAAGAAATCAGATGTTCAGAAAGTGCAGTCAAGCTAAAAATAATTCCTGCTATTACAAACCCAAAAAGGAATGAGAAATAGCTGTTATATTGAGTATGAAGATAATCTGCATATATCTGAATTTTGAGAAGTTCGGCTTCTTTATCCATAATTTAGAAGCAGAGGTTTCAGTTTTAAGTTTTTGCATCGTAACGCTATGCAGATTTAAGACTTTTTTTCGCTTAGACGACCTGAAAATCACTATGGATTGCTAGCAGATTCAGCTAACGCATCAACAAGGTCGTTAATGAGACGCATCAAAATCTTGACCCCATCTCTGCTCAGTTGTTCCATCGGAAGGTCAATACCGTATTTCGCTTTAACATTCTCTTCTATTAGTTTTTTGGCAATAGTTTTTCGTTTGTCTTTAGCATTTAAGCCATCCAATATGCCAATAACTTCACTCATACTCTTTTTCACCTACCTAATTTTTGGGCTTGTTAGGACAATTTCTTACATGATTCCCGTATCGTTCCATATCATAAAAGACCTCACCGCAATATGGACACTTACGACCTACGCCTTCTTTTACTGTTTTGCTCATTTTATCACCTTTAATTAATAATAGTATGACTTGATTTTTAACCGTTTTTTTAAGCTATTTCTACGCTATGCAGATTTAAGACTTCTGTCTTTGAGGTTTTGCGGAAAAGTTATAGCTGAGCCGAACTATACTACCTTGTTTGGCTATTGATAGGTGTCTTGGGAATGCGAAAATCTTATGGAAAAATAAGTCCGACCGCTAAACTAGTGGCTTACCTACGAACTTTTACAGATATTCCTTACGCCAAAGAAATAGCGTTGGAGAGTGGAGCAAAGGAAACCTTCCAAGAATTAGCTGGGGAAAGCGAAGAATCAATGGTTCGATTCTTTCCTTTTTCGGAAGCACGATACAAGGTTACTGACCGAATTCTAGCAGAACACGACATGACTCAGGTTCTAGAAATTGCCGCTGGGCTTTCTCCTCGTGGGTTGGAAATGACTAGAAATCCAGATGTCGTTTATGTTGTAACTGATTTACCAGAGATTTTAGAGTTGGAAGAGACGATTGCAGAGACAATACTCACGAAGTCAAATAGTCACCGTTCAAATCTTCATTTCCAAGTCGCAAATTGTCTTGATATGGAAAGTTTATCAAAAGCGGCTATGGCTTTCAAATTTGATAGACCTTTAGCGATTATTACTGAAGGATTAATTCCGTATCTCAATCGTAGAGAAACGGGAGTCTTGGCTGGCAATATTCATGAGGTTCTCGAAAAATATGGTGGACTATGGATTGCAACAGAAGTCCACACTAAGGGATACTGGCAAGAAATCTCTCAATTAGACGAAAAACTAATACGGAAACGATTATCAGCTATTTCTAGTAGCACGGGGAGCGATTTTGAGAGCAACGCTTTTGCTGACAAGAACGATGTGGAACAATTTTTTGGGAAAGCTGGATTTAAGATAGAAGAATACTCACATTCAAAGGTTCTTGAAGATTTGTCTTCAGTAAAACTATTGAATCTCAATCAGGAAGAGAAACAGAAGATAAGACGAGGGCTTGAAATATTCAAAACCTTAATTTTAACTCCTCGCAATACTTAGAGCCAGTTTTGGGTTTTACGGAAAAGCCGTTAATTAACGTGATAAAAAAGAAGGGAGTTAACTCCCCTACCCCTAAAGCATTGATTAGTTTTTTCGGCTAACAAGCTCAAAAAAGACGTTTTATTTTTTGCTCTATTTTTTCCATCTACTTTCCATTAAGGGATTCACAGTATAAATCCAATCTGGGGAATTCCAATCTTCAAAGAGTGTACTAAACCAATTTTTGCTTAGAGGAGCGATTAAATTAGTTGGATTGTCGTACTTTGAAGATATTAATTCTTTTTTCATATAATCATCTAAATCATTATTGTTTATTAATTTGGGAAGCAAACTCTGAAAGTTTTCCTCATCTAAAAAATGATATAGGATTGTATGAATGAATTCGTGTAGAAGAACTCGTTCTACATTATCTTCATTGCAATCATTCTTATGCAAATAGATATCTTCGGTCATGGTATAATTATTCAAAACAAGAAAACAGCGGTGACTATGGTTACTTTTATCTGGACATAGACGATTAACTTTGATTTTTTGTTCTTGCATTTCGAAATCCAATTTTAATCACTTCAAACTAAGGCACACTATCTTTAAGGTCTTATTTCTTTACCAAATTGTTGAAAAGGCTTAACTGGATTCGACTTTTTCTTTACCTTCACATCTTAGACAACTGCAACAAACACACGGTTTTATCAAAAGGGTTTTTCCATTTTCCACTTTATAGCTAACGTGCTTACTCCAACACGAAAGACGGTTCGGAATTTCGCACTTTTCGCAATCACTTGGGTTAAAAGTTCGTTTCTTAGTCATTTTTGTTTTTTCTTAAGTTGACCGAACAGTTGCTAGGCTGATTCAAGCTAAAAATCGTTGTAATGTGTGCTTAGATTTAGTCGGAGCGATAGGATACTAGTACTATGGCTATTATTATAAGGAGAGCTCCGAAGACCATGACAATAGTGAGTATCTCGTTTAGAAGAATGAAGGAAATTGCGTGGCTATTAATATTTCTGATAGAAGCAAGGTCGTGGATGTTGAGGCTGAGATGTGTTTTAAGCCTTCCAGCCATAAGTAATAAGGAACGATCCAGCAAACAACGGCTGTGTAAATTATCGCAAGCCAAGCTTGAGCAGGAAGCGCAGGGATCTGGTCTACTGAGGAGAAGACGAAGGGCAGCATTGGGAGCAGAGTTAGGGGCAAGATCCACGTTAAAGATTGAAGTACACCATTGCTTGTCATTACGAGGGTTTTATTGTATATTTAGGGGTGTGCAGAATTTAAGCTGCCCCCGATCATGTTCTATTATGGAAGCCTGTGAGGTTGTCAGGCTTTTCGTCAACAAAGCGATAGTTCCAGCTGAGACTAAAAGAAGAGGAAACCC